>JBKPSJ010000369.1:0-27911 GCA_046765875.1 Actinomycetota bacterium | reverse complement strand
CGGCAGCCAAGGGTCGACGAGGTGCTCGGCCCAGGCGCCGAGCACCCGCTCCATCCGCGCCGGGTCCGACGAGTGCCACACGATCGAGTCCCAGTCGGTGTCGAGCAGTACGACGCGCCCGCCGGGCCGCAGCACCCTGCGGATCTCGGCCAGTGCTCGCGGGATGTCGGCGACGTACTCGAGCACCTGGGTGCAGACGGCGGCGTCGAACGTACCGTCCGGGTACGGGATCTGCTCCACGCCGGCACGGAGGAACTCGACCGGCGCACTGCCCGGCGGCAACGGCCGCTGGGCCGACATGGCGATCATGTCCGCGCTGATGTCGATCCCGCATACCCTGCCGGACGGGCCGACCTCGGCGGCCATCTCCGCCGCGAGCAGTCCGGGCCCGCTGCCGATGTCGATCACGCTGGCGCCGGGGGACAGGCCGAGCCGGCTGCGTACCGCGCGGCGCTGCTCGGCGATGTCCGGCGTGACGTACATGGACTCGGTGGCCCGCGCCGCCGCGGCGTCGAACTCGATCATGGACCCCTCCGGAGATCAGTGTGCTCCGCGCGACGGGGTTGGTGTCGCCGGGCCGGTCCGGTAGACCGGAGACATGTCGCCTCGTAGCCGGCCGATTGCGGTGGCCGCACTGGCTGTCCTCGCCGTCGTCGTTGTGCCTGCGTGCGGCAACGAGTCCGAATCGTCCAGCCCGTCCGGTCAGGAGACCTCCGTGACACCGACACCGTCCGATCCGACCTCCGCCGGTACGCCGACCAGTGGTCCCACGCCCACGGAGGGACCGGCTGCCGCTGTGAACGACCTGGCCGAGCGGCTGGGCATCGACCCCGCCGACATCTCCGTGGTCAGCGCCGAGGAGGTGACCTGGTCCGACGCGAGCGTCGGCTGCCCCAAGCCCGGGATGATGTACGCCCAGGTCCTGACGCCCGGCAGCCGGATCGTGTTGGAGGCGAACGGCAAGCGGTACGAGTACCACTCCGCCGCCGGCAAGGCTCCGTTCCTCTGCGAGCACCCCAAGCCGCCCGTCCGCTGACGTCTCGGTCAGACCTGCGGTCAGAATTCCCCGGCGCGTCCGGCGGAGACCGGTCCGGCGGTCCGCTGGGCCACCGAACAGCGAGTTCTGACCGCAGCGCGGCGCGCGGCGTGGCGTGCATTGCTGCCGGGGCGCCGGCCGATACCGTGTCGAACATGCGTTCGGAGGTGCGTTAGTGCGCGTGCTCGGGGTCGATCCGGGCCTGACCCGGTGCGGCCTCGGCCTGGTCGACGGCTCGGTCGGCCGCACTCCGGCGCTGGTCGCGGTCGACGTGGTCCGGACGCCGTCCGACCTCGACGTCGCGAACCGGCTGGTCATGATCGAGACCGCGATCGACGAGTGGATCACCCGGCACCGGCCCGACGCGGTCGCGGTCGAGCGGATGTTCTCCCAGCACAACGTGCGGACCGTGATGGGTACGGCGCAGGCGGCCGGGGTGGCGATGGCGGTCGCGGCCCGGCGCGGGCTGCCGGTGGCGCTGCACACACCGAGCGAAGTGAAAGCGGCCGTGACCGGTTCCGGCCGCGCGGACAAGAACCAGGTGACGACGATGGTCGCCCGGATCCTGCGGCTGACCGACCGGCCCACCCCGGCCGACGCCGCCGACGCGCTGGCCTTGGCGATCTGCCACGTCTGGCGCGGCGGCGCCGCGAACCGGTTGGAAGAGGCTGCCCGGGCGGCGGTACGAGGAGGATCGAGATGATCGCGTTCGTTCGTGGGCCGGTGGCGGCGATCGGCGTCGACTCGTGCGTGGTCGAGGTCGGCGGCGTCGGGCTTCGGCTGCACTGTCATCCGGGCACGCTGGCCGGGTTGCGGCCGGGGGAGCAGACCACGATCGCGACCTCGCTGGTGGTGCGCGAGGACTCGCTCACGTTGTACGGGTTCGCCGACGGCGACGAACGCAACCTGTTCGAACTGCTGCAGACCGCCTCCGGGGTCGGGCCGCGGCTGGCCCAGGCGATCCTGGCCGTGCTCAGCCCCGATCAGGTACGCCTGGCGGTGGCGACCGAGGACCTGGCCGCGCTGGTCACCGTTCCGGGCATCGGCAAGAAGGGCGCGCAGCGGATCGTGCTCGAACTGAAGGACCGGATCGGAGCGCCGACCAAGGCACCCACCGGCCGGTCGCCGGTCCCCGTACAGCAGGAATGGCGTCAGCAGGTGCACGCCGGCCTGGTCGGGCTCGGCTGGTCGGTCAAGGACGCCGACAGCGCCGTCGCCGCCGTCGAGCCGCTGGCCGAGGAAGAGCAGTCGGTGCCCGTGCTGCTGCGGGCCGCCCTGAGGACCCTGTCGAAGGCATGACCGAGTACGACGACCGCGACAACGTGCGGCACCTGATCTCGGCGGACGCCGATGCCGAGGAGCGAACCTTCGAGGCGGCGCTGCGGCCGCGCACGCTGGCCGAGTTCGGCGGCCAGCGCAGGGTCAGCGAGCAACTCGAGCTGATGCTGCACGCGGCCCGGGCCCGGCACCGTACGCCGGACCACGTGCTGCTCTCGGGTCCGCCGGGGCTGGGCAAGACCACGCTGGCGATGATCATCGCCAGCGAGATGTCGGCCCCGCTGCGCGTGACCAGTGGACCGGCGATCCAGCACGCCGGCGACCTCGCGGCGATCCTGTCCGGCCTGAACGAGGGTGAGGTGCTGTTCCTCGACGAGATCCACCGGATGTCGCGGCCCGCCGAGGAGATGCTGTACATGGCGATGGAGGACTTCCGGGTCGACGTCGTGGTCGGCAAGGGCCCGGGTGCGACCGCTATCCCGCTGGAGATCCCGCCGTTCACCCTCGTCGGCGCGACTACCCGGGCCGGGCTTTTGCCGGGACCGTTGCGGGACCGGTTCGGCTTCACCGCCCATCTCGAGTACTACGAGTCCGCCGAACTCGAGCGGATCGTCAACCGATCCGCCGCGCTGCTCGACGTACAGGTGCGTCCGGAGGGTGCCCGCGAGATCGCGTCCCGGTCGCGCGGTACGCCGCGGATCTCGAACCGGCTGCTGCGTCGGGTCCGTGACTACGCCGAGGTACGCGCCGACGGTGTGATCACGGTGGCGCTGGCGAAGGCGGCGCTGGAGTTGTACGAGGTCGACCAGATGGGCCTGGACCGGCTGGACCGGGCGGTGCTGGACGCGCTGTGCCGGCGGTTCGGCGGTGGGCCGGTCGGGCTGTCCACGCTGGCTGTCGCGGTCGGCGAGGAACGTGAGACCGTCGAGGAGGTGGCCGAGCCGTTCCTGGTGCGGTCGGGGTACCTCGCCAGGACCCCGCGGGGGCGGGTCGCGACGCCGGCGGCCTGGCGGCATCTGGGTCTGTCGGTGCCGAAGACGGCCACATTCGCCGACACCCTGTTCGACGATTGACCATTCAGCGGATACTGGTCATCGGAACGCGTTTGGTCACAACTCGGACAAGACCGCCGAAAGTCGTCGTGACCCAGTAGTGACCAAAGGCCACCGATGATGGGTCGTGCCGCGGTGTGATTGGCTTGACGTGGCCAGTTAGACTCCGGCGGTGGCCGGCCTGCGGGTCGCCCCGCCTGCCCTGGGCGCATGACCGGCGACGGTCGAGTGCGCCATACCGACGAAGGAATGCTGAGTCCGATGGTTGCCCCGATGGTTCTGACCCTTGTGCCGATGGCCAACTCCGGTGGTGGAGGCGGTGGTCTGGCGATCCTGCTCCCGCTGGTGCTGATCGTGGGATTGATCTGGTTCATGAGCCGCTCGCAGCGCAGGCAGCGCCAGCGGCAGTCCGACACCGTGGCCCGGCTCCAGCCGGGGGCCCGGGTGATCACCACCGGCGGCCAGGTCGGCGTGGTCGACGAGGTCGAGGACGAGTACGTCGTGCTGGAGATCGCCCCCGACGTGTTCTCCCGGTTCGTGAAGCAGGCGATCGGCCGGGTGCTCGACGAGCCGTCGACCGCGCTGGGCGAGCCCACCGGCACTGGAGCCGGCACTGGAGCCGGCACTGGAGCCGGCGCCGCCCACTACACACCTGCCCCGGAGGTCAAGGAGCCCGCGGCGAAGGACGATGTCGAGGACGTCCAGGACCGCAAGGACGGGGCAGCGGACAAGCCGTCACTGCCGCCGACGCACACTGAAAACTGACAGGCGGTTCGTGACCGACCGGTAGACCCGCTCGCTGGCCTAGGCAAGGAAGAAAGAAACAAACGTGGCAACGACGACGACAAGCCGTCCCGGACGCGCGCTCGTGGCATTGGCCCTCGTACTCGTGGTGCTGTTCGGGATCATGGCGCTGGCCATGCAGTGGAAGCCGAAGCTCGGCCTCGACCTACGCGGTGGCACCACGATCACGCTGACCGCCACCTCGCTGAACGGCGGCTCGGTCGACGCCGAGAAGCTGGCCGAGGCGAAGGACATCATCTCCGAGCGGGTCAACGGCGCCGGTATCGGCGAGGCCGAGATCACCACCTCGGGCTCGAACCACATCGTTGTCGCCGTGCCCGGCGTCAACCAGAACAGCCTGGTCAGCCAGGTCGGCCAGACCGCGCTGCTGCGCTTCCGCGTCGTGTACGCGGTCGCGCCGGGCACGCCGCAGCCGACGCCGTCGGCCACCCCGACGACCAGTCCCTCGGGCAAGCCGAGCTCGACACCTTCGAAGCAGCCGACGGCCACGCCGAGCAAGCCGGCCTCGACCACCACCCCTGGCAACGGCGCACCGGCCGTCGCCGCGCCTCCGCGGGCTGCCCGTGCCGCGGCGACGCCGACACCGACGCCGAGCGCTCCGGCGGCCAACCCGAGCACCCCGGCGGCGAACCCGAGTACACCGGCCGCTACGCCGGGCCAGCCGGTCAAGGGCGACCCGCTGCAGTGGCAGCCGGACGCGACGAGCCAGGCCGCCTTCCAGGCGTACACCTGTAGCGACAAGAAGCAGGAGGAGTTCCCCGACCGCCCGCTGATCACCTGCGACCGCGAGGGCCAGAACAAGTTCCTGCTCGGACCGGCGGTCGTCGAGGGCACCGACCTGTCGAACGCGTACGCCGGCGTCCCGCAGAACCAGTTCAACTGGATGGTGTTCCTACAGTTCACCGGCCAGGGCGGCAAGAAGTTCGCCAACGCCACGACGTTCCTGGCCAGCAAGCCCGAGGGCCAGAACGCCTTCGCGATCGTGCTGGACGGCAAGGTGATGTCGTACCCGACCGTGAAGGACCCGATCACCGACGGCAGGGCGCAGATCGAGGGCTCCTTCACCGAGGACGAGGCCCGGGACCTGGCGAACGTGCTGAAGTACGGCGCGCTGCCGCTGGCGTTCGAGCCGTCCTCGGTGGAGAACGTGTCGCCGCAACTCGGTAGCGACCAGTTGCACGCCGGCATCCTGGCCGGTGTGATCGGCCTGTTCCTGGTCGTCGTCTACTCGTTCCTGTATTACCGCGGTCTCGGCATCGTCGTCGTCGCGTCGCTGGCGGTCGCGGCGTTGCTGGTGTACGCCTCGGTGGTGCTGCTCGGCACGGCACTCGGCTTCACGCTGACGCTGGCCGGTATCGCCGGTCTGATCGTCGCGATCGGTATCACCGCGGACTCGTTCGTCGTGTTCTTCGAACGACTACGCGACGAGATCCGTGAAGGGCGAAGTCTGCGCAGTGCCGTGGAGACCGGCTGGCAGCGGGCCCGGCACACGATCATCGCCGCCGACTCGATCACGCTGCTCGCCGCGGTCGTGCTGTACATGCTGGCCGTCGGCGGCGTGAAGGGCTTCGCGTTCGCGCTCGGCCTGACCACGATCATCGACCTGGTCGTGGTGTTCCTGTTCACCAAACCGCTGGTCACGGTGCTCGCCCGGACGAAGTTCTTCGGGCACGGCCACCCCCTGTCCGGTCTGGACCCGAAGCACCTCGGCGTCGAGCGGCTGCCCGGCCAGCTCGCCCCGTGGCGCCGACGTACCGCGCCGGCCGGAGGGGAGGCCTGATGTCCAAGTTCGGTCAACTCGGCGCCCGGCTCTACCGGGGCGACGTGTCGTACGACTTCATCGGCAAGCGCAAGATCTGGTTCACCGTCTCGATCGCCCTGGTCCTGATCTCGCTGGCGAGCCTGGCGGTCCGCGGACTGTCGCTCGGCATCGACTTCAAGGGCGGCGTCGACTTCATCGCCAACACCAAGGTCACCAGCTCGACCGTGGGCGACTTCCGCGACGCGGTGCGCGCGACCGGTGTCGAGGCCGCGCAGGAGCCGGTCGTCACCACGATCGGCGACAAGCAGGTCCGGGTGCAGACCAAGCCGCTCGATCAGGACGGCGTGACCAAGGTCCGTACCGCGATCGCGCAGAAGGCCGGCATCCCCAACGACACCGTGAACTACTCGCAGATCGGTGCCTCCTGGGGTGGCCAGATCACCCAGAAGGCGATCACCGCGCTGATCGTGTTCATCGTCTTGGTGTTCTTCGTCATCTGGCTCTACTTCCGAGAACCCAAGGGCTCGGCGGCGGCGCTGATCGCGCTGGTGCACGACGTCCTGATCACGGTCGGCCTGTACGCGCTGAGCGGGTTCGAGGTGACACCGGCGACGGTGATCGGCGTCCTGACCATCCTGGGCTATTCCCTGTACGACACGGTCGTGGTGTTCGACAAGGTCCGGGAGAACACCCGCGGCATCACCGCGTCGACCAGGCTGACCTACAGCGACGCCACCAACCTGGCGGTCAACCAGACCATCGTGCGGTCGATCAACACCACGTTGATCGCGCTGCTGCCGGTGGGCTCGATCCTGTTCGTCGGCGTCTGGGTGCTCGGCTCCGGCCCGCTGAAGGACCTGTCGCTTGCCCTGTTCGTCGGCATCGCCGTCGGTGCGTACTCGTCGATCTTCATCGCGCCGGCCCTGCTCGCACTGCTCAAGGAGCGCGAGCCGGCCATGCAGGCGCTGCGGAAGCGGGTCCGGTCCCGGCAGGCCGTTGCCGCCGCGGCGCCGGTTCCGGCCGTGGCGGGTGCCGCCGCGAGCACGGCCGGGCCCCAGGACGGGGCGAGGCAGGACAAGTCGCAGGACAAGAAGCAGGACGAAAAACAGGACAAGAAGCCGGCCGCCGAAAAGCCGGCGCAGCCTCGCCCCGCGACGGCGGGCAGCATCACGCTGCCGGCCCGGTCGATGAAGGCGTCCACCTCCGGCCGTCCCCAGCCGGCCCGTAATCCCCGGTCGAAGCGGCGGAAGTGACGCCGGTGGGGCTCGACGAGGTCCTGCAGACGCGGATCCGGGACATCCCGGACTATCCGAAGCCGGGGGTGATGTTCAAGGACATCTCCCCCCTGCTCGCCGACCCGCCGGCGTTCCACGCCGTGGTCGAAGCGCTGGCCGCCGGCGGCCGGGACGCGAGCGGGGACACCGTCGTCGACAAGGTGGTCGGCATCGAGGCCCGCGGGTTCATCCTGGCCGCGCCGGTCGCGCTCGCGCTGGGTGCCGGCTTCGTTCCGGTACGCAAACAGGGCAAGCTGCCGGCGGCGACGTACACGGCCACGTACGAGCTGGAGTACGGCACGGCCACGATCGAGGTGCACCAGGACGCGTTCCAGCCCGGTGACCGGGTGCTGGTGATCGACGACGTGCTCGCGACCGGCGGCACGGTCGACGCCTGCGTCAAGCTGCTCGACCAGTGCGGCGCCACGGTGACCGCGATCGCGGTGCTGATCGAGCTCTCGTTCCTGCACGGCCGGGAACGGTTGCCGGGTCATCAGCTGGACGCGTTGCTCACAGTCTGACACCCGGGCCTGTCCACAGGGGGTTCGACCGATGGTTGCCCGGCGCGCTTAGACTGGATGGTCTCCGGTGGAAGGGGATCCGCGTGGGTGAAGACCCGGCGATGACCTCGGCGGTACCCAATGTCGTACCGTCCGTGCCGCCGCGTGCGCCCAGGGCCGATCCCAAGCCCGCACCCGCCGCGGTGCCGGCACCCCCGGCCCCGAAGCCAGCGAAATCGGCCCCGAAGCAGGGCTCCAAGCAGGGCTCGAAACAGGGCTCGAAACAGGGTTCGAAGCAGAACACCAAGCCGGTCCCGCGGCATTCGACCAAGCCGCCGCCGAACCCGGACGCGGCCAGCCAGCCGCCGCGGATCGCGCCGGCCCGGGTCCGGGCCCGGCTGGCCCGGCTGGGCGGCGCCCGGCATCCGAACCGCGCGCCGATGCTCGAGCCGCTGTTCCGGATCGTCCGCGCCACCCACCCGAAGGCCGACCTCGGGGTGATCGAGCGCGCCTACCGGACCGCGGAGAAATACCACGCCGGCCAAATGCGCAAGTCCGGTGACCCGTACATCACCCACCCGCTCGCGGTGGCGACCATCCTGGCCGAGCTCGGCATGACCGCGCCCACGCTGTGCGCCGCACTGCTGCACGACACCGTCGAGGACACGCCGTACACGGTCGAGGTGCTGACCGAGGACTTCGGCGAAGAGATCGCGATGCTGGTCGACGGCGTCACGAAGCTGGACAAGGTCAAGTACGGCGAGTCCGCCCAGGCCGAGACGATCCGCAAGATGGTCGTCGCGATGGCCAAGGACATCCGGGTGCTGGTGATCAAGCTCGCCGACCGGCTGCACAACATGCGCACCCTCGGCTACGTCCGGCAGGACAAACAGGAGCGGACCGCGCGCGAGACGCTGGAGATCTACGCACCGCTGGCGCACCGGCTGGGCATGAACACGATCAAGTGGGAGCTCGAGGACCTGTCGTTCTCGACCCTGCACCCGAAGGTGTACGACGAGATCGTCCGGCTGGTCGCCGAGCGAGCGCCGTCCAGGGACGAGTACCTGGCCAGCGTGATCGACCAGGTCCACGAGGACCTGCGTGCCTCGAAGGTGAAGGCGACCGTCACCGGCCGGCCGAAGCACTACTACTCGATCTACCAGAAGATGATCGTCAGGGGCCGCGAGTTCTCCGACATCTACGACCTGGTCGGGATCCGGGTGCTGGTCGAGTCGGTCCGGGACTGCTACGCCGCCCTCGGCGTGCTGCACGCGCGGTGGAACCCGGTGCCCGGCCGGTTCAAGGACTACATCGCGATGCCGAAATTCAACATGTACCAGTCGCTGCATACGACGGTGATCGGCCCGCAGGGCAAGCCTGTGGAGCTCCAGATCCGGTCGTTCGCAATGCACCGCAAGGCCGAGTACGGCATCGCCGCGCACTGGAAGTACAAGGAGGACCCGTCGGCCACGGCACCGGAGCCGCGGGTGGCGCCGGCCTCGCCGGACGCGGCGAAGCCGAACGACATGCCCTGGGTGCGCCAACTGGTCGACTGGCAGCGCGAGACCTCCGACCCGTCGGAGTTCCTGGACTCGTTGCGGTTCGAGATCAACCAGTCCGAGGTGTACGTCTTCACGCCGAAGGGCGACGTGATGGCGCTGCCGATGGGCTCGTCGCCGGTCGACTTCGCATACGCGATCCACACCGAGGTCGGGCACAAGTGCATCGGCGCCCGGGTGAACGGCCGGCTGGTGCCGCTGGAGTCCACGCTGGAGAACGGCGACGTCGTCGAGGTGTTCGTCTCCAAGGCGCAGGGCGCCGGGCCGTCGCGGGACTGGCTGACCTTCGTCAAGAGCCCGCGCGCACGGAACAAGATCAAGCACTGGTTCTCCAAGGAGCGCCGTGACGAGGCGATCGAGCAGGGCAAGGAGGCGATCGCCCGCCAGCTCCGCAAGGAGGGCCTGCCGCTGCAACGGCTGCTCTCGCACGAGACCCTCACCGCGGTCGCCAACTCGCTGAAGTACCCCGACGTATCGGCGCTGTACGCCGCGGTCGGCGAGGGTCACGTCGGATCGCAGGCGGTGGTCCGCCGGCTGATCGACACCTACGGCGGCGAGGAGGGCGCGGCCGAGGACCTGGCCGAGGGGATGCGGCTGCCAACCCGCGAGCGGCGCAAGCGCGCGGCGCGCGGCGACGCCGGCGTGATCGTCAAGGGCCAGACCGACGTGCTGGCCAAGCTGGCCCGGTGCTGTACGCCGGTGCCGGGCGACGACATCATCGGCTGGATCACCCGCGGCGCCGGCGTCTCGGTGCACCGGGTCGACTGCCAGAACGTCGAGAACCTCAAGACCCAGCCGGAGCGGATGATCGAGGTCGAGTGGGCGCCGACGGCCCAGTCGCTGTTCCTGGTCGCGATCCAGGTCGAGGCGCTGGACCGGGCCCGGCTGCTGTCCGACATCACCCGGGTCCTGTCGGACTACCACGTCAACATTCTGTCGGCCGCGCTGACCACGACGCGCGACCGGATCGCGAAGTCTCGGTTCACCTTCGAGATGGGCGACCCGACCCATCTCGGCCATGTGCTCAAGGCGGTTCGTTCGGTCGAGGGCGTCTTCGACGTCTACCGCGTGACGCAGTGACCGGGCCGCGGCCGGGGGTCAGCCGCCGTACCTTGCTTCTCGCCGCCGGTGGTGCCGTCCTGGCCGGCTGCACCGCCACGTCGTCCTCGTCTGGGCCGCGGTCGCCCGCTGCCCCGTCCCCAGCCGGAAGACCGCCACCGTCCCCCTCGGCATCTGCGGGCCTGTCCCCGACGCCGAGATTGCCGTCGGTGCCGGTCTGGCACCCGGACCCCGACGACGTCCAGCCGGCGGCGAAGGCCGCCGCGGTCGCGGCCGTCCAGGCCCGGCTCCGGGCCGGCAAGCAGTCGGTGGTGGAGATCATCGACGCCCAGTACGGCGGTATCCTCAGCTCGTCGGCCAGCGTCCTGGTCCCGTGCCGCCAGTGGACCGTCGGATCCGACGGGCGGATCATCCAGGGCGGTACGACGGTCGATGTCCGGCTGGTGCGCCGCGGCGGACGCTGGCGTGTGACCGCGTTCCACCCGGCCCGGCCGGGTCCGCCCGAGACCCGGCTGCTGGAACTCGCGACCCAGGTGCTGACGAGCAAGCGGATCACGCTGCCGCCGGCGTCGGCAGCCGACATCCGGTCCGGCCAGGTGCACGACAGCGTGCTGCGGGCGATGCTGGAGCTGTCGCGGACCCACCGGATCGGGGTCAGCGTGATCCGGTCCGGGCACCCGCTGAACGTGTTCGGCACCAGCCGGCCGAGCGACCACCCGCGCGGGAGGGCGTTCGACACCTGGCAGATCAACGGGCAAGCGGTCGTCGACTCGGCCACACCCCGGCGGCTGGTGACCGGCTACATGGAGGCGGCCGCCGCGGCAGGGTCGTACAACGTCGGCGGCCCGTACCAGCTGTCCGGCGGGGCCCGGTTCTTCAGCGACGCCACCCACCACGACCACGTTCACGCAGGTTTCCTCGGCTGATCCACCACCCCGGCCAGGTTGTCGCCAGGCGAATGGAAACCCTCGTCTCGGTTGTGGATCGCAACTACCGTCGTATACCAATATCCCGTACAGCTGTTGTGCTCTGTCCGTGCTCGGGGGAGTGGGAGTAACGACATGAGTGTGAGGCGCATTCGAAACAGCGTGGCGGCGATCGGTTCGGCCGTCCTCGTCGCCGGTCTCCTGATCGCACCGGCGGACCCGGCTACGGGCGCCGGCGTCGACGACACACCAACGCTGCAGCCGGGGGTGGGTCCGCCCCGCCTCAACGAGGAGGACGAGCAGCTCCTCCTGCAGCGTGACCAGTTCTTTATGAGCCGGCGCGTCGCCGGTGACCAGGCGCTATCCAACCAGCAGGCCGGCGCGCTCCGTGCCGCCGCCGCGCGGACCGCTGCCCGGCTGCGCACGGAGGGCGTCCCGAGCCCCGGCCCGGCGACGTTCAACGGTCGGTGGACCGGTCTCGGCCCCAACCCGATCGTCCAGGTCACCCGGAGCACTCCGATCTTCACCGCGATGGCGGGCCGGATCGGCGCCCTGGCCATCCGGCCGAGCAACGGCCAGTTCATCCTCGGCGGCGCCCAGGGTGGCATCTGGCTGTACGACCAGGCCAGCGGCACGTGGTCGGCGAAGACCGACAACCTGCCGTCGCTGTCGATCGGCGCACTCGCGGTCGCGCCGTCCGACGACTCGGTTGTGTACGCCGGCACCGGCGAGGGCGCGCTGTCCGGCGACAGCTACTTCGGCAACGGCATCCTCAGGTCCACCGACGGCGGCGAGCACTGGTCGCACGTGTCAGGCGACTTCTTCGAGGGTGTCGCATCCTCGGCGCTGGTCGTCGATCCGCGCAACGCCGACCACCTGTACGTCTCGATCCTGCGTGGCCGCGGCGGTGCCCGGCGGACCACGCCGGCGGTGCACTCCCGGTACGGAATCTGGGAGTCCAACGACGGCGGTGTGAACTGGACCCTCCTCAAGGAGGCCAAGAACGAGTCCAACGGCGCGACCGACCTCGAAATGGACCCGCAGAACCCGAACGTGCTGTACAGCTCGTTCTGGGGTGACGCGATCTACAAGAGCACCGACGCGGGCGCGCACTGGTCGCCGATCATGACCGGGCTGCCGACCGCCGACTTCGGCGCGACGCAGACGCGGTTCGCGCTCGGGCTGTCGCACCCGGCCGGCCATGGCGCCGTGCTCTACGCCGGCTTCAACTGGAGCGACCAGCCGGCGCGGGTGTTCAAGTCCGTCAACGAGGGCGCGAGCTGGACGATGCTGCCCGCCGGCACCGGCGCCGACACGGTCGAGGACTACTGCGCCGAGCAGTGCTTCTACGACAACGTGATCCTCGCCGACCCGGACAACCCGGACATCGTGTACGCCGCCGGCCAGTTCAACTACGCGATCGGCTCCGGCGGCATCTTCCGGTCCGACGACGGCGGCCAGACCTGGAAGAACCTCGGCTGGGACCAGCACCCCGACTTCCATGCCCTCGCGGTCGACCCGGCGAGTCCGGCCCACCTGCTGATCGGCAACGACGGCGGCGTCTGGTACAGCCCGGACCGTGGCGGCCGGCCGAACGCCACCGACCCGCTCAGTGCGGTGACCTGGCAGAACCTGAACGGTACGGTCGACCCGGCCACGGCCGTGGTCACCCATCGGACCAACCTGACGCTCGGCCAGTTCACCTCGATCGCGAACGTGCCGACGGTGCCTGCCCGCTTCTGGGGCGGAACCCAGGACAACGGGACCGACCGCAAGTCGGTGGCCTCGGACAGCTGGTTCGACGTCGCAAGTGGTGACGGCGGCCAGGTCCTGGTCGACCCGACCGATGCGAACTACGTGTACGGCACGTACTTCGGTATCACGCCGTACCGGTACACCGATGGCGGCGCGTCGTTCTTCAGCAACCAGAGCATCACGACCGGCATCAACCTGAGCGACCGTGCCGAGTTCTACATCCCGTGGGTGATGAACCAGCGCAACACCAACCAGCTGTTCCTCGGCACGTACCGGCTCTACCGCACCGACAACGCGAAGGCGCCGTCCGCGGGCAATGTCAGGTGGAAGCCGATCAGCCCCGACCTGAGCAGCGGCTGTACCGGTCCGGCGCCGAACGGCGGTCGCGGTTGCTTCATCTCCGCGATCGGCGTCGGCGGCGGGGACGCCGTCTACACCGGCGCCGAGGACGGCTCCGTCTATGTCAGCCCGAACGCGCAGGTGACCGACAATCCGACCTGGACTCGGGTCGACAACGGGCAACTGCCGAAGCGGCCGATCACGCAGTTCGCGGTCGACCGCAGCAACTACCGGATCGCGTATGCCTCGTACGCCGGCTTCAACGCGGCGACGCCGTCGCGGCCGGGGCACGTGTTCAGGACACTGAACGGCGGCCAGACCTGGGTCGACATCAGTGCGAACCTGCCGGACAGCCCGGTGAACTCGATCATCCTCGACCCGTCGTACGCGAACACCCTGTACGCCGGTACGGATGTCGGACCCTTCGTCACCCACGACGGAGGCGCGCACTGGGCCCCGCTGGGCTCCGGCATGCCGGACGTCGCGATCTGGCAGTTGGACCTCGACCCGTCGCATCGGACGCTGGCCGCCGGTACCCACGGGCGGGGCGCGTTCAAGACCACGGAGCCGACCGCGGTTCCCGCACTGGTCGTGACCAAGGCCGACGCGGGCGTCCCGGTCGGGCCGGCCAGCAGGGTGGACTACACGCTCACCGTGGCGAACATCGGCAACGCCGGCGCGACCGGCGTGAAGATCACCGACCCGGTGCCGGCCAACACCACCTTCGTCTCGGCCGACAACGGCGGGACGAACGCCTCCGGTGTGGTCACCTGGACCGGCCTGACGGTTCCGGCCGGGGGTAGGACGACGGTGCACTTCAGCGTCAACATCAACGGCTCACTGCAGAACAAGGTGACGTCGATCGTCAACGATGGTGTGCGCGCGGTCTCCGCACAGGGACCGCTCACCACCGGCTCGCCGGTGATCACCCCGATCGCCCCGCCCTACGCCGTCGGCATCACTCCGGCGACGCAGACCGACGGGGCCCGGCCCGGTAACAGCGTGACGTACAAGAACACGGTCAGGAACCTCGGGTTCACGGCCGACAGCTACGCGTTGTCGAGTACGGGCGGGACCTTCCCGGTCAGCTTCTACGACGAGTCCTGCACGACACCGCAGTCGACGACATCCAGCCTGACGCCGGGTGCCGAGACGACCGTATGTGTCAAGGTCGATATTCCCGCCGGGGCGACCGCGACGAACACCGCCACGGTGACGGCGACGTCCAGCGCGAGCCCGGGCGTGTCCGCCTCGGCGACCGTGACGACGCTGCCGGTCACCAAGGACACGCTGCTTGTCGACGGTGACGGCAACATCCCGAACGTGCAGCCGGCGTACACCACCGCGCTGACGTCGGCCGGCGTCCAGTTCGACACCTGGGACCTCGCCACGAGCAGCCAGCTTCCGCAGGGCTACCTGCTGGCTCACAAGAACGTGGTCTGGTTCACCGGTAACACCTACCCAGGACCGATCACACCGTACGAGGGTCAGCTGACGGCCTACCTCGACGGTGGCGGGAGGTTGCTGGTGTCCGGCCAGGACATCCTCGACCAGGCGGCCGGCACGACCGCGTTCGTGCACGACTACCTGCACATCACCTGGGACGGCAGCGAGACCCAGAACGACAAGGCGACGGCCAACGTCCACGGCGTCGCGGGCAGCCCGGTCACGGACGGCATCGTCAGCGTGCCGCTCGACCACTCCGTGCTCGGCGCGGCGTTCGAGGACCGGATCACGCCGAACGGCACCGCGCAGCCGGCGTTCACCGACGACGCCGCGCAGCCGGATGCGCTGTCGTTCGCCGGGTCGTACAAGGTGGTGTTCCTGGCCTTCCCGATGGAGTCCTACGGCACCGCCGCCGACAAGTCCGACCTCGTTGGGCGGGTGATGACCTTCTTCGGTCCGTGATCCCTGCCCGCTTCGGGCTTTGACCCCGGGCGCCGGCGGCCTTTCGGCCGGCGGCGCCCGGCGCTGTGCAGGACCGTTCAGCTGAAGTCGGACAGCGCGCGTTCGGCTTCCTGCAGCCAGGCGCGCCGGGCCTCGATCGACTCGCGCGCCTCGCGGGCCTTCCGCTCGTTGCCCTGCGCGGTCGCCTTGGCCAGCCGCGACTCCAGGTCGGCGATCGACGAGCGCAACTGCTGGACCGTCGCCTCGGCGCGGGCCCGGGCCTCCGGGTTGCTGCGTTGCCAGACCTCGTCCTCGGCTGCGCGGACGGCGTCCTCGACCGCGCGCAGCCGGCTGTCGATCGGGCGCATCGCGTCGCGCGGGACCTTGCCGACCTGGTCCCAGCGGTCCAGCAGGTAACGGAGGTGGTCGCGGGCCGCCTTCGCGTCGGTGATCGGGAGCATCGACTCGGCCTCGACGAGCAGGGCTTCCTTCCGCTCGAGGTTGGCGCGCTGCTCCACGTTCTCCTCGGCCTGGATCGCGTCGCGGGCGCCGAAGAAGGTGTCCTGAGCGGCACGGAACCGGGCCCACAGCTTGTCGTCGACCTCGCGCGGTGCCGGTCCCGCCGCCTTCCACTGCCGCATCAGGTCGCGGAACCGGCCAGAGGTCGGACCCCACTCTGTCGAGGTGGAGAGCTCCTCGGCCTCGGCGGCCAGCCGCTCCTTGACCACCGCGGCCTCCTCGCGCTTGGAGGACAGCTCGGCGAAGTGCTGCTTGCGATGCCGGGTGTACGTCGTACGGGCCGACGAGAACCGGTGCCATAGCGTGTCGTCGCTGGTCTTGTCCAGCCGGGGGAGCGCCTTCCACTCGTCGAGCAGTTCGCGCAGCCGGGTGACGCCGTGCCGCCAGTCGGTGCCGGCCGCGATCGCCTCGGCCTCGTCGGCGATCCGGGCCTTGGCCTCGCGGGCCTCCTCGACCTTCGCCGCTCGTTCGGCCCGGCGCCGCTCGCGCTGCTCGGCGACCACGGGGTTGAGCTGGTCGAGCCGGTCCCGCAGGCCGTCCAGGTCGCCGACCGCCTGGGCGTTCTCGATCGACGCGGACACCTTCTTCACCGCCGCGCGGGCGTCGTCGGGAGACACAGTCCCGGCCTTGACCCGCTTCTCCAGCAGGTCGACCTCGAACACCAGAGCGTTGAACCGCCGGGTATAGAAGGCGAGCGCCTCGGCCGGCTCCGCATCGGGCCACTGCCCGACTGCGCGCTCACCGTCCTTGGTGCGAACGTAGACCGTCCCGTCGTCGCCTACCCGGCCCCAGGTGCTCTCGGCCACAACTCGCCCCTTCCGGCGGTATGTAATGCGTCGCTGGCCCCATTGTCTTAGGACGCTGGTTCACGCCCTAGCGCCGGGTACCAACCCTCCCGCCTCGACCATCACAAACTCAGCGCCAGTGCGCAACGGACTTGCCCGATGAGCGTCGCGGGGCGGGGGGCAAGTAGCCTTGGCGGATGCCGGTCCGATCGGTCCGGCGTGCCCAGAAAGTCCCAGAAGAGTCTCCGTACGGGAAGGTCGTCGTGCTCATTGCCGGGTTCCCCGCCGGTTCGTGGGGTACCAACTGCTACGTCGTCGCGGCCGCGCAGGGCTCGGAGTGCGTCGTCATCGATCCCGGGCAGGAGGCGGCGGCGACCGTCGAGCAGATCGTCGCGGAGAACAAGCTCAAGCCGGTCGCGGTGCTGCTCACCCACGGACACATCGACCACATGTTCTCGGTGCTGCCGGTGTGCGGGACGTACGACGCCACGGCTTACATCCACCCGCTCGACCGGCACCTGCTCGCCGACCCGATGGCCGGGATCAGCCCGGAGACCGCGCGGATGCTGCTGGGCGGCAGGCACACGTTCGCCGAGCCCGACGACGTCGCCGAGCTCGCCGACGGGACGAGACTCGAACTCGCCGGGCTGAGCCTGACCGTCGATCACATGCCGGGTCACACGGAGGGCTCGGTCACCTTCACCACGCCGTACGAGGGACCGGAGGATGTCAGCAGGCTGCTGTTCTCCGGTGATGTGCTGTTCGCCGGATCGATCGGGCGGACGGACCTGCCAGGCGGCGACCACCAGGCCATGCTGCATACGCTGGCCACCAAGATCCTGCCGCTGGACGACGACATCGCCGTCCTGCCGGGACACGGTGGCCAGACCACGATCGGCCGGGAGAAGGCGACCAACCCCTACCTGCAGGACCTGGAGAGCATGCAGATATGAGCCAGAAATGAGCAAGGTGACCCCGATCAGTGGGTTTCCCGAATGGCTGCCCGCG
Organism: Actinomycetota bacterium; assembly: GCA_046765875.1. Taxonomy (GTDB): domain Bacteria; phylum Actinomycetota; class Actinomycetes; order Propionibacteriales; family Kribbellaceae; genus DASRHY01. Next base: position 10,368 of record JBKPSJ010000369.1, on the reverse strand, counting down.
GACCGGATCGTCGAGCAGCACTTCATCGACACCATCCGGGACACGTTCGAGCTGCACGGCTTCGCCTCGATCGAGACCCGCGCGGTCGAGCCGGTCGAGCGGCTGTCGAACCAGGGCGAGGACGCGGACAAGGAGATCTACGCGGTACGCCGGCTGGCCGCGGGCGCCGACGACGACGGCCCGGGTCTCGGGCTGCACTTCGACCTGACCGTGCCGTTCGCCCGGTACGTCCTGGAGAACGCGGGCAAGCTCGTCTTCCCGTTCCGCCGGTATCAGATCCAGAAGGTCTGGCGCGGCGAACGCCCGCAGGAAGGCCGGTACCGCGAGTTCACCCAGGCCGACATCGACATCGTCGACGCGGGTGAGCTGCCGTTCCACTACGAGGTCGAGCTGCCGCTGGTGGTGGCCGACGCGCTCAGTCGGCTGCCGGTGCCGCCGTTCGTGATCAAGGTGAACAACCGCAAGATCCCGGAGGGCTTCTACCGCGGCCTCGGGCTGGACGACGTCACCGCGGTCCTGCGGACCGTGGACAAGCTGGACAAGATCGGCCCGGCCATCGTGATCGAGCGGCTGGTCGCGGACGGCGCCACCGAGGCGCAGGGCAAGGCGGCGGTCCAGCTGGCGGAGATCTCGGCGACCGACGAGTCGTTCGCCGACCGCATCCGGGCACTCGGCGTCAAGCACGAGACCCTGGACGAGGGGCTGGAGCAGCTCAGCCAGGTGATGGCCGCCGCGAACGAGCACGCGCCGGCCCTGCTGCTGGCCGATATGAGGATCGCCCGCGGGCTGGACTACTACACCGGCACGGTCTACGAGACGTTCCTGATCGGCGACGAGGACTACGGATCGATCAACGCCGGCGGGCGGTACGACGCGCTCGCCAGTGACGGTCGGACCACGTACCCCGGCGTGGGCATCTCGATCGGAGTCACCCGGCTGCTCGGCCGGCTGCTCGGCCAGGACCGGCTCGCCGCGACCCGGCGTACCCCGACCGCTGTGCTGGTGGCCCTGGCCGACGAGGACAGCCGGGCCGACGCGATGCGTACGGCGGCCAAACTGCGGTCCCGCGGGATCCCGACCGAGGTGGCACCCGCTGCTGCCAAGTTCGGCAGGCAGATCCGGTTCGCCGACCGGAGGGGGATTCCGTACGTCTGGTTCCCGGGTGAGCCCGACGAGGTGAAGGACATCCGCAGCGGCGACCAGGTGCCGGCCGACGCGCAGACATGGATGCCGCCGGCCGAGGACCTGCGGCCGCAGATCGTGACCAAGGAGATCCAGTGATCCGTACCCATACCGCAGGCTCGCTGCGCGCCGGGAACGCCGGCGAGACCGTGACGCTGGCCGGGTGGGTGGCCCGGCGGCGCGATCACGGCGGCGTGGCGTTCATCGACCTGCGCGACGCGTCGGGCGCCGTCCAGGTGGTCATCCGCGACGAGGAGGTCGCGCACCCGCTGCGGTCGGAGTTCTGCCTCGAGGTCACCGGCGAGGTCTCGATCCGCCCGGAGGGCAACGCGAACCCGAGCATCCCGACCGGCGAGATCGAGGTGATCGCCGCCGACGTCGAGGTGTTGTCGGAGTCGGCGCCGCTGCCGTTCCCGGTCGAGGAGCATCACGCTGGCAGCGTCAACGAGGAGGTCCGGCTCAAGCACCGGTACCTGGATCTGCGCCGGCCCGGACCGGCCGCGGCGATCCGGCTGCGCAGCGAGGTCAACCGGGTCGCAAGGGATGTGCTGGACCGACATGACTTCGTCGAGATCGAGACGCCGACGCTGACCCGGTCCACCCCGGAGGGCGCTCGCGACTTCCTCGTTCCGGCACGGCTGCAGCCGGGATCCTGGTACGCGTTGCCCCAGTCGCCGCAGCTGTTCAAGCAGTTGCTGATGGTGGCCGGGATGGAGCGGTACTACCAGATCGCGCGCTGCTACCGCGACGAGGACTTCCGCGCCGACCGGCAGCCGGAGTTCACCCAGCTCGACATCGAGATGAGCTTCATCGACCAGGACGACATCATCGCGCTGTCGGAGGAGATCCTCGTCGCGCTATGGCGGCTGGCCGGCCACGACCTGAGCACGCCGATCCCACGGATGACGTACGAGGAGGCGATGCGCCGGTTCGGCACCGACAAGCCGGACCTGCGGCTCGGGCTCGAGCTGGTCGAGTGCACCGAGTACTTCAAGGACACGCCGTTCCGAGTGTTCCAGGCTGACTACGTCGGCGCGGTCGTGATGCCGGGTGGCGCGAGCCAGCCGCGCAAGCAGCTCGACGCCTGGCAGGAGTGGGCCAAGCAGCGCGGCGCTCGCGGTCTGGCATACGTGCTGGTGCAGGAGGACGGCGAGCTCGGCGGCCCGGTCGCGAAGAACCTGTCCGAGGACGAACGGGCGGGCCTGGCCAAGCACGTCGGCGCCGCGCCGGGCGACTGCGTCTTCTTCGCCGCGGGCCAGCCGAAGGCGTCACGGTCGCTGCTCGGCGCGGCCCGGCTGGAGATCGGGCGCCGCCAGGGTCTGATCGACGAGTCGGAGTGGCGGTTCGTCTGGGTCGTCGACGCGCCGCTGTTCGAGCCGGTCGCCGAGACCACCGACGTCGCCGTCGGGTCGGGTGCCTGGACCGCGGTGCACCACGCCTTCACCTCGCCCAAGCCGGAGTCGATGGACACCTTCGACACCGATCCGGGCAGCGCACTGGCGTACGCGTACGACATCGTCTGCAACGGCAACGAGATCGGCGGCGGGTCGATCCGTATCCACCGCGAGGACGTGCAGAAACGGGTGTTCGCGGTGATGGGGCTGACCGACGAGGAGGCGACCGAGAAGTTCGGCTTCCTGCTCGAGGCATTCAAGTACGGCGCACCGCCGCACGGTGGCATCGCGTTCGGCTGGGACCGGATCGTCGCGTTGCTGTCCGGCAGCGAGTCGATCCGCGACGTGATCGCGTTCCCGAAGTCCGGCGGCGGTCTCGATCCGCTCACCGGTGCTCCGGCGCCGATCACCCCGGCCCAGCGCAAGGAGGCCGGCGTGGACGCGGTACCCGAGAAGAAGTAGCCACCAGTGCGGCGGTCACCGGTCCCGATCGACCTGCTGCCGCACCTGCGGCGGGCGCGGGACGTTGCCGACCGCAACTATGCCGAGCCGCTGGATCTGGATGCGCTGGCGCGTACGGCCGGCGTCTCGAAGTATCACTTCCTTCGGTGCTTCGCGACCGAGTACGGCGAGACGCCGATGCAGTACGTCACCCGCCGCAGGATCGAGCGGGCCACCGACCTGCTCCGGGCGACGAACCTGACCGTGACCGAGGTATGCAACCTGGTCGGGTACAGCAGCCTCGGCTCGTTCAGCGCGAAGTTCTCCGAACTGGTCGGGATGAGCCCGTCGGAGTACCAGCGCACCCACGCGGGTAGTCCGCACATCCCGGGCTGCTTCGTCTTCATGCTCGGCCTGCAGCATGCTCCGCAATCCGGGAGAAGCATTCGGCCGGGCGCCGGGCCTAGCGTCGTACCCACCGACGACGACCAAGGAGGCGACAGATGATCAAGAACGTATCGCTGCTCAGCGTGTGGGTGACCGACCAGGACGAGGCGCTCGAGTTCTACACCACCAAGCTCGGCTTCGAGTTGCGCGCGGACGTGACAGTGGGCGACTACCGCTGGCTGGCCGTCGGGCTGCCCGACCGGCCGGACGTCAGTGTCAACCTGGCGCTGCCCGGGCCGCCGCTGGACGACGAGTCGGCCGGGTTCGTCAAGCGGATGATGGCCAAGGGCTCGATGGGCGCCGGCGGGCTGAACGTCGACGACTGCCGCAAGACCTACGAGGAGCTCACCGCCAAGGGTGTTGAGTTCGTCTCCGAGCCGGTCGACCGCCCGTACGGCGTCGAGGCCGTGATGAGGGACAACTCCGGCAATTGGTGGGTCCTGGTCGAGCAGAAGGCGTACAGGCCCGAGGACTTCGGCGCAGAAGCCAAGGCCGGGGACTGATCTACGAGCCGCCCGCGCCCGGCCGGGCGCGGGCGTGCGGCTACCAGCGGTGGGCGACGTCGACGACGAGGCGGCTTCCCGCGCCGGGGCCGGGGAGGGTGAGGACGCGGAACGGGAGCCGGGCGCGGACGCCGAGGCCGATCGTCGACTGTCCCTCGAACGAGCCGGCCCACGCAACCTGGCGGAATGTCTGGTAGCCGGCGACGTTGGTGAGTTCACGCTGATTCGCGGTCAGGTGGTAGTTGGGTGCGGTGACGACGATCTGCAGTTTGGCTCCGCCGCGCAGCGGAACCAGTGCGCCGGATCCGTCAGTGAAGACATTGCTCACGTAGTTCACCCGGTATCCCGCCGGCCTGCCGCTCAGGTCGATGACGAGCCGGTCGAAGCAGGTGTGCCGGCCGGACCGTACACCGGTCAGCTGTGCCGTCGTCGTACGACTCGATGTCTCGGGCAACGAACCCCAGCCGGTAGGGCAGCCGGAGGCCGCGGATGACGGCGTGACCAGACCGACGGCCGGAACGGCGGCGACGGCCAGGATTGCGACCAGGGATCGCATGCGGTGGGTGTGGATCATGGTTTCCCCCTCTCGGATATGACAACCACGCGCAAGGGCTCGCGGCGGTTGACATGGGAGGATGGCCAGCGTGACCGAGGACGAGTTGCTGCGCGTTTTCCATGCGCAGGTGCGGCTGGCCGACGGCGACGTGGCGCCGGGCTGGCATATCGAACACGTGGGGTCCGTGCGGCGGTCGTACCCCGACGATGTGGACGAACAAGGTTTCGTGGAGTCGCCGGAGGGGCTGGACGATCCGGATGCGCAGATCGCGCGCGAGCGGGACTTCTTCGCCGGGCGCCGGCAGTCGGTGGAGTGGAAGACCTACAGCTACGACGTGCCGGCCGATCTGACCGAGCGACTGGTGGCCGCCGGGTTCGTACCGGAGGACCCGGAGTCGCTCATCCTCGGCGAGCTGGAACACATCCTGAAGCAGCCGTCGGCGCTGCCGTCCAAGACCCGGATCCGCGAGGTCACCACGAAGCAGGACTTCGACCGGATCGGGGATCTCGAGGTTGCGGTCTGGGGCCGCGACCATCAGTTCAGCGACCAGTTGCAAGCCGAGTGGGAATCGGATCCGGATCGCATCAGCATCTATTTAGTGGAGGAGGCGGCTGGTGGCCCGGCACTGACGGCCGGCTGGGTCCGGTACCACCCGGGCACCGACTTCTGCAGCCTGTGGGGCGGTTCGACGCTGCCGGAGTGGCGCCGGCAGGGCCTGTACCGGTCGCTGCTCAAGCACCGCGCCACCGTGGCCGCCGAGCGCGGGTACAAGTACGCCCGCGTCGACGCGTCGGAGGACAGCCGCCCGATCCTGCAGCGTGTCGGCCTGCTCAAGGTGGCAGGCACCACGCCGTACGTCTTCAAGCCATAGGCCCATGCGCATCGTCGTCATCGGAGGAACCGGCCACATCGGTACGTACCTGGTGCCGATGCTCGTCGAGGCCGGGCACGAGGTGGTCGTACTGAGCCGCGGGCAGCGGGCGCCGTACCAGCCGGACGAGGCCTGGCTGCGGGCCGAGGTCGTGACGGTCGACCGCGAGGCCGAGGACGCGGCGGGCACCTTCGGCCCGCGGGTGCGCGATCTCGGCGCGGAGGTCGTCGTCGACCTGATCTGCTTCACCGAGCCAAGCGCACGCCACCTACTCGACGCATTGCGCGGACAGGCCGGGCATCTGCTGCACTGCGGAACGATCTGGGTGCACGGTCCCAGCGGGCTGGTGCCGACCCGGGAGGACACGCCGCGCAGGCCGTTCGGCGACTACGGCATCGCCAAGGCGGCCATCGAACGACTGCTGCTGGCGCAGGACGACGTACCCGTCACGGTGATCCATCCCGGCCACATCAGCGGGCCCGGCTGGCGGCCGATCAACCCCGCGGGCAATCTCGACCTCGCAGTGTTCGAGAAGCTGGCCACCGGTGCGGAACTGGCGCTGCCGGACCGCGGTCTGGAGACCTTGCAGCATGTGCACGCCGGTGATGTGGCAGCTGAGTTCGTCGCCGCGATCGACAACCGGTCCGCGGCGGTCGGTGGGAGTTTCCATGCGGTCGCCGCCGGTGCGATGACCCTGCGCGGGTACGCCGAGGGTGTCGCGGAGTCGTTCGGCCGTGAGGCGAATCTCGCGTTCCTGCCGTGGGACGAGTGGCGCGAGACGGTGACGCCGCGGGACGCCGAGGTCACCTGGGACCACATCGCCCACAGCCCGAACTGCTCGATGGACAAGGCGGCTCGGGTGCTCGGCTTCCGCCCGGCGTACACGCCGCTGGAGACCGTGCTCGACGCCGTCAGCTGGCTGACCGCGAACGGTCAGGTCAACCGCACCGCCTAGACTGCGCGGGGAACCCGCCCAGAAGATTGGACGTTGCGCAGGGTATGGCCAAACTGACCGACCGGATCCGCCGCGTGCTGCAGCGGCCGGGCAGCATCGATATCCGTCCGTACGAGCGGCTGGTCGCGCTGGTCGACGAGCGCACCGAGCTGAGCGACGAGGAGCTCGTCGAGGCCGCCGCGGAGCTGCGCGGGACCGAGCCGTTCACCGACGACGAGCTGGTCGACTTCCTTGCGATCGCGCGCGAGGCCGCAGACCGCACGATCGGCGACCGGCCGTTCGACTGTCAGCTGGTCGGCGCGCTCGCGCTGCTGCAGGGCCGGGTGATCGAGATGGCCACCGGCGAGGGCAAGACGCTGGCCGGCGCGATCGCCGCCGCCGGGTACGCGTTGCGCGGCCGGCATGTCCAGGTGATGGCGGTCAACGACTACCTGGCCCGCCGGGACGCGGAGTGGATGAAGCCGCTGTACGACCTGCTCGGCGTGACCGTCGGCTGGATCGGTCAGTCCTCGACGCCGGCCGAGCGTCTCACGGCGTACCAGGCGGAGGTCTGCTACGCGCCGGTGAGCGAGATCGGCTTCGACGTGCTGCGGGACCGGTTGGTCACCGACGCCGCCGACCGGGTCACCGCCGAGCAGGACGTGGCGCTGGTCGACGAGGCCGACTCGGTGCTGATCGACGAGGCCCGGGTGCCGCTGGTGCTGGCCGGTGCGACCGCGGGCGACGAGATGGACGACGACATCGTCCAGTTGGTCCGCGAACTACGCGCCGGCATCGACTACGAGGTCGACCCGGACGGCCGCAGCGTCGCGCTGACCGAGGCCGGCACCGACCACACCGAGGAGCGGCTCGGCGGCATCGACCTGTACGCCGAGGAGAACCTGGAACGGCTCACCCAGGTCAACATCGCGTTGCACGCGGAGGCGCTGCTCAAGCGGGACGTCGACTACCTGGTCCGCGACGGCAAGGTGCATCTGGTCAACACCAATCGCGGCCGGATCGCCAAGCTGCAGCGCTGGCCGGACGGGCTGCAGGCCGCGGTCGAGGCCAAGGAGGCGCTGGGCGCGTCCGAGAGCGGCGAGATGCTGGACACCATCACCGTCCAGGACCTGGTCACCGCGTACCCGACGATCTGCGGCATGACCGGTACGGCGGTCGTGGTGGCCGAAGGGCTGCTGGAGTTCTACAAGGTCGAGGTGGCGGTGATCCCGCCGAACAAGCCGAACATCCGCGTCGACCATCCCGACCGGCTGTACCTCGGCGTGGACGAGAAGGACACGGCGCTGGTCGAGCACATCCTCGAGGTGCACGAGTCCGGCCGGCCGATCCTGGTCGGCACGCACAGCGTCGGCGAGTCCGAGCAGTTGTCGGACAAGCTCGAGGAGGCCGGCGTACCGCATGTCGTGCTGAACGCGAAGAACGACGCCGAGGAGGCCGCGATCGTCGCCGAGGCCGGTGTGCCCGGCACGGTGACGGTGTCGACCCAGATGGCCGGCCGCGGTACCGACATCCGGCTCGGCGGCCACGACGAGCACGACAAGGACAAGGCGGTCGAGCTCGGCGGGCTGTACGTGATCGGCACCGGCCGGCACAACTCGAGCCGGCTGGACGACCAGTTGCGCGGGCGCGCGGGGCGACAGGGCGACCCGGGCGGCTCGGTGTTCTTCGCCAGCCTCGGCGACGAGCTGATCACCCGGTACTCGGTGACGACCGGGCTGCGGCCGCAGCCCGACGCCACGGGCCGGGTCGACGACCGCAAGTCGCACGCGCATGTCGAGCATGCCCAGCGTGTTGCCGACGGCGCGAACGTCGAGATCCACCGCAGCACCTGGGACTACCACCGGCTGACCGGCCAGCAGCGGGCGATACTGCTCGACACCCGGGAGAAGGTGCTGACCGGCGACCTGGCCGCCACCGAGCTGTCCGAACGCGGCAAGGAGCGGTACGAGGAACTGGTCGAGGAGCACGGCACCGAGGTGGTCGAAGCGGCCGCACGGCAGATCGCGCTGCACCACCTGGACCTGGCCTGGACCGACCATCTGGCGCTCCTGGCCGACCTGCGCGAGGGGATTCATCTGCGGTCGCTGTCCGGCGGGATCGTGCACGAGAAGCCGATCGACGAGTTCAACAAGCAGGCGATCGCGTCGTTCGACAATCTCATCGAGGACGCCTGGACCGCGGCCGCCGCGTCCTTCGAGGCGGCCACGATCGGCGCGGACGGCCTGGACGCCGAGGCGAGCGGGGTGGCCCGCCCGACGGCGACCTGGACCTACCTAGTCAACGACAACCCGTTCGGAACCGACGCCGACCGGATCCTCGGCCGGCTCCGCGCCGCGATCAAGAAGAGCTGAGGACCTCGGATCAAGAGCTCTTACCGGTGGTCGGTGGATCTCGTAATACCCGCCGTCGGGCGTCCGGATGATCACGCCGGTCTCGATCTCCTCGTCCTCCCTGCTTTGCAGGGCCAGGCACAGGCTTCGCGTGACGAGGAAGCCGATGACCGGGCCGAGCAGCACCAGGACCTGGAAGGTGTGCAGCACGACCTCGAACGTCACATGGAAGCGTACGGCGATCGTGTCCGCGCTGGCCGCCATCCACAGCACGCCGTAGAACGTCATGCCGGCGACGCCGATGCCGGTGCGGGTCGGGTTGTCGCGCGGCCGCTCCAGGAATTTGCTGTCGGGCTTGAACCTCGCCTCGATGAACGGATACGCGGCGACGACCACGAAGAACAGCGACCCGGCGATGACCGGGAGCAGCACGGCGACCGACCAGGTCCGGCCCAGCCAGACGAACTCCCAGCCGGGCGGTACCAGGCGCAGCGCTCCGTCGAGGAACGCGAGATACCACTCCGGGCTCGCGCCGGCGGATCCACTTGCCGGGTCGGCCGGACCGTACAGCCAGATCGGATTGATCGTCGCGGTGGCCGCCATCACCAGCAGCACGCCGCTGACGATGAGGAAGAACCCGCCGCTCTTGACGAGGGCGGCCCGCGAGCGACGACCGCGACCGAGCATCCCGCTGACGACGAACAGGCCCACCATCGCGACAGGCAGTACATAAACGTGCAGCGGATAGAGCCGTTCGATCGCCGATCCGCCGAACAGCAAGGACGACAGCCACGTTCCGATCAACGGCGTCGCCTTCACGACGCCGTCGAAGATGGCCAGGCTGGTGCCCGACAGCAGGTCGTCCGGAAGCACCGCGCCGGTGAAGCCCGCGGCCATCGTCGTCACGAGCAGGCCGACGACGACCACCCAGCGCACCCGGTGCTCGCCGCGGTACGCGCCGGTGAAGAAGACGTGCAGCAGGTGGAGCATGATCGCCGCCGCCATCACCAAGGTGCCCCAGTGGTGCACCTGGCGCATCAGCAGCCCGCCTGGTACCTCGAACGAGATCTTCAACGTCGAAGCCAGCGCCTGGGACATCTCGATACCGGCCAGCGGCAGGTACGGGCCTTCGTACCGCACGACATCAGTCGACTGGTCGTAGTGGAACAGCAGGAACACGCCGCTGATCATCACCATGACGAAACTGGAGAACGCGACCCGGCCGAGCCAGACGGACCACCGGTCGGGGAAGAGCCGGCCGCGCAAGTTCTTGGACAACAACATATGCGCTCCCGCGAAGAGGATTCCTACCTGTCTGACCTGCGGCGCTCGGCGAATGTGACATCCGGGTGAGGTGACGGTGAGCACACTCGGGCCGATTAGGCTCGGCGGTGTGAGTGACGGCTTGTTCGATCTGCCCGGCGTACCCGCCCCGGCACGCGGGAGCGGCAGCCTGGCCGACGCCGACCACACCGCCGCGCCGCTGGCGGTACGGATGCGGCCACGCAGCCTGGACGAGATCGTCGGCCAGCAGCACCTGATGGCGCCCGGCTCGCCGCTGCGCCGGCTGGTCGAGGGTGATCAGCCGATGTCGGTACTGCTGTGGGGTCCGCCCGGCACCGGCAAGACCACGATCGCGTACGTCGTCTCGCACGCCACCCAGCGCCGGTTCGTCCCGCTGTCCGCGCT
>JBKPSJ010000368.1:0-3438 GCA_046765875.1 Actinomycetota bacterium | reverse complement strand
GAACTCCCGGATCGCGTCCTGTGAGTTCGGCCGCATGAAGATCTGCCCGCCGAGCCCGACGATCGCGTCCTCCTGGCTGCCGTGGCCGTAGTGCTCGAACCGGCGCCGGTACAGCCCGATCAGCCGCTGGAAGTGCTCCTTGGGCCAGAAGATGTGGTTCGCGAAGAAGCCGTCGCCGTAGAACGCGGCCTGCTCGGCGATTTCCGGGCTGCGGATCGAGCCGTGCCACACGAACGGCGGTACGCCGTCCAGCGGCCGCGGGGTCGCGGTGAAGCCCTGCAGCGGAGTGCGGAACCGGCCCTCCCAGTCGACCACGTCCTCGGTCCATAGCCGGCGCAGCAACGCGTAGTTCTCGACCGCCAGCGCGATGCCGTCGCGGATGTCCTTGCCGAACCACGGGTACACCGGACCGGTGTTGCCGCGGCCCATCATCAGGTCCACCCGGCCGTGGGCCAGATGCTGCAGCATCGCGTAGTCCTCGGCGATCTTGACTGGGTCGTTCGTCGTGATCAGGGTCGTCGCGGTGGACAGGATCAGCTTCTGCGTCTGGGCCGCGATGTAGCCGAGCATGGTCGTGGGCGAGGACGGCACGAACGGCGGGTTGTGGTGCTCGCCGGTCGCGAACACGTCCAGTCCGATCTCCTCGGCCTTGAGCGCGATCGCGACCATGGCCTTGATCCGCTCGGCCTCGGTCGGCGTCCGCGCGGTGGTTGGGTCCGGCGTGACGTCGCCGACGGTGAAGACTCCGAACTGCATGCTTTCCCACTCCCACGACGAAGTTGTTAATTCTTAAACTATCTTGTCGCGGTAAACACCTGGCCGCCCTCACCTATTCCGCAGGCAGTACGGGCCGCGGTAGCCGAGCGGTTTCCGGGCGGGGCTAGCCGAGGCGGGCGAGGTGCTCGGGGGTGAGTCGGAGGGTAGTGGCGGCCACCGAGTCGCGGATGGTCTCGGGGCGGCTGGAGCCCGGGATCGGGATGACCCGCGGGGACTTGGCCAGCATCCAGGCCAGCGTCACCTGCTGGGGGCTGACGCCCAGCTCGGTCGCGACCTCGGCGAACGCGGCGTGCCGCGAGCCGAGTTCGGCCGCGTTGCTGATACCGCCGAGCGGGCTCCACGGCAGGAAGGCGATGTCCATCTCGTCGCACAGCACCAGTTCGGGACCGCTGGACCGGAACCTCGGCGAGAACTGGTTCTGCACCGAGACCAGCCGGCCGCCGAGGATGTCGTCGGCCAGCCGGATCTGGTCCGGGTTCGCGTTCGAGATCCCGGCCATTCGGACCTTGCCCTCGTCGAGCAGGTCGCGGATCGCGCCGATCGAATCGGCGTACCGGACCTTCGGGTCCGGACGGTGGAACTGGTACAACCCGATCGCGTCGACGCCGAGGCGCTTGAGCGAGTCTTCGCAGGCTCGGCGGAGGTAGTCGGGCGAGCCGTTCACCTGCCAAGAGCCGTCGCCGGGACGGATGTGCCCGCCCTTGGTGGCCACCAGCACCGCCGAGGTGTCGCCGCCGTACGAGGCCAGTGCCCTGGCGACCAGAGTCTCGTTGTGCCCGACCTCGTCGGCGTGGATGTGGTACGCGTCGGCCACGTCGATCAGGGTTACGCCGGCGTCGAGCGCGGCATGCACGGTCGCTATCGAGCGAGACTCGTCCGGCCGGCCCTCGATCGACATCGGCATCCCGCCGAGGCCGATGGCGCCGACCTCGACGTCACCGATCCGGCGTTGTGGCAGTGCGGTCATGCGGGATTCCTCCAGAGCTGTGGGTTCTGGATCCAGCCTGTCCGGCCTAGACTCAGTTTTCCAACAGGAGAAAGTGCTGGCAGTCAGCAGCGGGAGTGATGAGTCCATGGATCTACGTCAGCTCGAGCATTTCGTCGCCGTCGCCGACGAGCGGCACTTCACCCGTGCCGCCGAGCGGCTGTTCATCTCGCAGTCCGGCCTGTCGGCGTCGGTACGGGCGCTGGAGAAGGAACTCGGCGCGGATCTGTTCATCCGCAACACCCGCCGGGTCGAGCTGACCGAGGCCGGCCGGGCGTTGCTGAGCGAGTCGCGACGCACGCTGGCCAGTGTCGCGGCCGCCCGGGACGCGGTCGCCGCTGTCCAGGGCCTGACCCGCGGCTCGCTCGGTGTCGGCACCGAGCAGTGCCTCGGCGTCGTCGACGTACCGGCCGAGCTGGCCCGCTTCCATGCCGCTCATCCCGGTGTCGAGCTGCAGGTCCGCCAGTCAGGGTCCGCGGCGTTGCTGGAGGCGGTCCGGGCCGGCGAGCTGGACGTGGCCTTCGTCGCGGAGCCGCCGCAGGCGCCGGAGGGCATCCGGTTGCACCGGCTGGCGACCGACCGGATGGTGCTGCTGTGCCTGCCGGATCACCCGATGGCCGAGCACCGCCGGGTGAGCTGGCCGGCGCTCGCTGGTGAGACGTTCGTCGACTTCTCCCCGGATTGGGGATCGCGGCAGGTGACCGATCGCGGGTTCGCCGCTGCCGGGCTGACCCGCCGGGTCGCCTCCGAGGTCAACGACGTGCACACGCTGCTCGACCTCGTGGCCCGCGGGTTCGGGGTGGCAGTCGTACCCGTGCCGATCTCGACCAAGCCGCAGGCCCGCCGGTTGTGTGCCGTACCGCTCGGTCCGCCGGCGCCGGAGTGGAACGTCGCGGTGGCCGAGCCGCAGGGCCGTACCAGCCTGGCGGCGGAGGCGTTCCTGCAGCCGATCCGCGCTCGCTTTCCCTGAGCCTTCCGTGAGCTTTCCGTGAGCCCTAGAGCTTGCCCTCCTCGAGGGCCTTGCGACGCTTGACGGCGTACATCGCGCGATCGGCGCTGCGCAGCAGCGAGTCCAGGGTCGGGCTGTCCGGCGCGATCACGGCGGCGCCGATGCTGCCGGTGACAGCGACCTCGATGCCGGGCAGCGGCTGCGCGATGGCGAGCAGCACCCGGTCGGTGAGCTGGTCGAGGTCGTCGCTCGCGATGTCCTCGGCGAGGATCGCGAACTCGTCGCCACCGAGCCGGGCGACGGTGTCGCCGTGCCGCACCTCGTTGAGCATGCGGTGCGCGATCAGCCTCAGCGCCCGGTCGCCGGTGTCGTGGCCGTACCTGTCGTTGACGGTCTTGAAGTGGTCCAGGTCGCAGAACAGCAGTGCGCCCCTGCGACCGGTCTCGAGGCAGTGCTGGTAGGCGAGGCCGAACCGTTCGGCCAGCAGCCGCCGGTTCGGCAACCCGGTCAGCGGGTCATGCCCGGCGTGGTGCTCGAGCTTGCGCTGCTCGTCCTTGCGTGCGGTCACGTCGTCGATCTGGACCAGGATGAACCGGCGTCCGGTGCGACCCGGATCGACCACCGCCGCGGTGCCGCCGAGCCAGATCAGCGAGCCGTCGGAGTGCCGGTCGTAGGGCACCTCGAACCGGTACGCCTCACCTCCGGCCGCGGCGAGCCCGTCCTCGAT
>JBKPSJ010000367.1:0-6094 GCA_046765875.1 Actinomycetota bacterium | reverse complement strand
AGCTGGGTCCGCAGCTCGCGGAGCCGTTCACCACGCTCACTCATGGGCGTGAACACCACCACCCGACCATCGGGGTCCACGAAGTGACGAGGGAAGGACGGGTCACTGGCGAGGGTCGTGAACGTGGACCCGCACCCCGGGCAGTCCGCCTCTGCCCGTTCCAGGTTGATGTTCACACCGGGACCACCGGGACACTCGCGCCAGGAATCGTCCAGCAGATTCATCACTCATCCTGCTTCGGGTAGCGGACGGTGATCGCTGCATCGAGCAAGTGCTCCATGATCGGAACATCGGGCTCGGCCAGCATGTGGAGACGAGTCTCCAGCTCAAGGTCGACGATCATCTGATCCGACCAACCGATGCGCCGTAGTTCGGCGAGGAACTGCTCGGGGTTGAGATCACGACAGAACCGGGCCCGGTGCTCGGGCCAGTCCGCCAGCATCCTTGACGCCTGCTCCATGATCTGGGCGCGCCCGGACAGCCGTTGCATGTGTACGACCATGGGCTGGCCCTCGACCAGACGATGAACGATCTCCTCCTGCCACGGGTACATCTCAGGCCACAGGCTTGAAGGCAAAGGAGGTCCTCTCGACGTAGCACTTGTCGACAACGGTGCGCGGCACCTCGCCGTTGTAGGCGAGGGCGAGCATCTTGTCCTCGTCGAACTCCTTCACAATCTTGATGCACTTCTTGAGCACACCGAGCTTGTCCATCTCCTGCTCGGCGACGTCGGTGTCCAAGAAGGTGGAGGTGCGCCGCTCCCGCTTGAGATGGCTGACCCCCTCCACACCCTCGATGTCGACCCACTGGTGACCCTTGTCGTCCTCGTAGCCGTTGGCCTCGACGAAGGCCATCATCGTTGCCTTCATGTCGGCGACCTTGGTCGCCAGCTCGTCGGCGACGACCTTCTGGCGGAGGTACTCCGACAGGTAGCGGGGCAGGTCCTGCTCGGTCAGCTCACGCTTGATGCGGGGAGGCATGGACGCAGCGTAGCAACTACACCCGAGAGGTGGCGAGGAACTCGGTGAGGGACGACAACGACAACGTGTATGTGCCACGGGAGTCGTAGTGCCCGTCCAGGAAGGCGTCGGAGATCCCGCGCTTCTGCTCGATCATGTCGTGCATGCGCTCCTCGATCGAGCCCCGGGCGACGAGCACGGCCAGGTTCACGTGCTCCCACTCCGAAGACAGGCGGATGATGCGCGACTCCCGCTGGTCGAAGTTGCCCCCGGACCACGGCAGGTCGATGCTGCACAGCCAGTTGGCCTCGGGCAGGTCCACGCCGTAGCCCCCGGCGTCGGAGCTGAGGAACAGCCGGGTCTTGGGGTCGGTCTTGAACTGGACCATGGCCTCGTTCTTCTGGCGGGCGTTCATGTCGCCGGTGAACTGCACGCTCTTCACGAACGGTGCCGTGTCATCCTGGATGAGGTCGAGGAGGTCCTTGAACGTGGAGAAGGCGACGACCTTGGCCCGCTCGTCCTCGTCCAGCGCCGCCTGGACCAGCTCGACGAACAGCTGGCGCTTGGTCGACACCTTGGGCAGACCGTCGAGCACACCGAGCTTGACGAACTGCTCGGCCAAGGCGGAGCCCTCGCCGCGGCGGCGGGCGTACTTCTCCGCCGACACCCGGATGAGGTGCGGGTCGTCGCAGGCGAAGCGCAGCATCAGCAGCCCGGCCATGACGTCGCCGCGGGCCTTGTCCACCGCCGGGTCGTCGCTGTGGCCGTAGTGGGCGAGCACGTTGAAGCTCCCCCCGAGCACCTTCTGCGCCTCTAGGAGCTTGTTGAGGGTGTGGTCCCGGGCCCGGTTGTAGATGCGCACCTCGGCCGGGGACAGGTCGAAGGGCACGACCGCCGACAGGATCGCCGGGAGCTGGTCGGCGACGTCGGCGCGGGTCTTGCGGTACATCACCTGTGACATCCGCTCGCGCAGCACGTGGAGATTGCGGTAGCGCTTGGGACGGTGGTAGTCGTCACGCACGACGAAGGTCTTGTCGAACACCCGGGGATCGCCGAGCACCGTGGAGTCGACGAACTCCATCAGGGAGAACAGCTCCTCGGGACGGTTCTGGATCGGCGTACCGGTGAGGGCGATGCGGAAGGCGGCACGGTTGCCGAGGAACTTGATGTACTTGGAGCGCTTGGCAGTGGGGTTCTTGATGGCCGTGCCCTCGTCAATGACGATGTAGTCGAACTCCATGTCCCGCACGCAGAGCATGTTCACCGGCGCCTTCTTCTTCGGCGCCCAGTCGTGCACCACGAGGTCATAGTTGATGATCACGTAGCGGAAGCGGGGAGCCCAGCGGTAGAGCTTGGCCCTGGTCTCCGGCGGACCGTCGATGACGAGGGCGTTCTGGCCGGTGAAGCGCTTGATCTCCCGCTGCCACTGGTACTTCAGCCCGGCGGGCACGATGATCAGGCCGTGAGACAGCTCACCCTGGTCGTACAGCTCCTCGATGGCCATCACCGCCACCAGCGTCTTGCCCAGGCCCATGGTCAGGGCGACCAGTCCGTTGCCGCGCCCGACGATGAGGTCCTTGGCCTCCACCTGGAAAGGGAACGGGGTGACTGATCGGATCACCGGCGCAGCAGCTCCTTGTCGCGCATCGTACGGCGGCACCGGTGGAACACCCTGGCGGTGCAGGCCTCTGGGTAGTGCGATCGTACAACGAAGGTGACGAAGCACTGGTCGCAGTAGAACACGACCTTGCCGAGGGGTGGGTACGGCAGGTACTTGACCTTCACAGCTCCTGCAGGGAGCGCACGATCTCGGGCGGCAGGACGAGGGGCTCCCGTGCTCCCCGGCGGAACGCCGGAGTGGGCAGCGAGCCCGGGTCCTCGCCGTAGCTGTTGGGCGGGTAGCGGTAGTAGAACGCCGGGCGACCGTAGATGGTGCGCAGCCGGTCGGACACGGCGGCGGTGGCGTCCCAGCCCGCACGGTCGTTGTCGTAGGCGAGCACGATGTCGCGGAAGCGCCGACAGATCACGTCCATCTGGTCGTCGGACATGGCGGCGCCGTAGGTCGCCACTGCGGCGTGCCGGTAGCGAAGGAACCGGGCGGCATCGAGGGGCGACTCCACGACGAACACCCGGTTCCCGATGGCCTGTTGTAGCCCGAACAGCGAGCGCCGCTTGCGCATCCGCGGGGGCACGTTGAGGAAGTGCTTGTAGCCCTTCTCCTGCCAGCCCAACAGCTCGCCGGTGAAGCTGTAGATCGGGATCAGCCAGAAGAGTCGCGCCGGATCCCAACGGATGTTCAGGCGCATCGCCACCGCCGTGGTCAAGTGGCGGGACTTCAGCTCCGACGGCGGAGGATACGGGTACTTGTCGAACGCGTACTGTGAGACGTAGGGGTCGGCCGCCTCGGTGACGTCCTCTCCTATCGGTACGGGCTCCAGGCGGTCGACCCTGCTCACCATGACGGTGAACTCGAAGTCCTCCAGGTCGACGTCGGCCTCCAGGTCGTCGACCAGACGC
Source organism: Actinomycetota bacterium (assembly GCA_046765875.1). GTDB lineage: Bacteria > Actinomycetota > Actinomycetes > Propionibacteriales > Kribbellaceae > DASRHY01. The sequence continues at coordinate 2,618 of JBKPSJ010000367.1, read as the reverse complement.
TGGAGGTTGCCGCGCCACCCGCACGTGAAGCACAGGGCGGCGCCGGACTCGGCGTTCATGTAGAAGCGGGGATCGGACTGGGCCCGGCCGACGGTGAGGTGGTGGACCGGGCAGTAGGCCTGGATCTCGTCGCCGGAAGCGCCGACGATCTCCACGCCCAGTGCTTCGAGGGCGGCCTCGACGGCGGTGTCAGTCCAGGACATCGTCGCCCCCGTAGCTGCCGGACGTGTCCACGACGTCGTTGTCACCGGTGGTGTCCATGATGCGCCCGTGGGCCAGGTCGATCTCGACCGAGCCCTCGGCGCCCAGTGAGTTGCGCGAAGCGACGACGCGCATGTTGGACTCGGCCTTGGTGTGGTCGGGACGCCAGATGCCCAGCACCGTGTCGGCGTCCTGACCGAAGGCGGACGTGTACCCGAAGCTGATCAGGGTCACGCCGCCGCGACGGGTCATCTTGGACTCCAGCACCTGGGTGGTGGCGAAGATCGAGATGCCGTGCGAGCGGGCTAGGCGCTTGATGGCACGAGAGATGTTGGTCAGCGCCTGGGGCGAGCCGTCGGGCTCGCCATTGTCGTCGTGCATCAGATACAGCCCGTCGACCACGACCACGGTGGGGTGGTACTGCTCGATCTTGGCGACGATGCCCGACACGAACGGGTTGTTGTCGTGGACGAAGTACAGCTCACCGGCGTAGCCCTTCAGCTCCTTGACGAACGCCCGGATCTTGCGCTCGGCGGTGGGAGCATGCGGGCTGTCGCGCAGCCCGTCCTTGATCAGGTTGAGGTTCACCCCGGCGCCCAGGGAGAAGTGCCGCTGGCGCTGCTCCTCGTTGGACATCTCGTGACCGACGAACAGCACGGTCTCGCCCTGGGCGTGGGCCTGCATCGCACACCACAGGGCGATGGTGGACTTGCCCGACTTGGGCGGGCCGCCGAGGATGTACAGCTGCTCGGGCTGCATCCCGCCGGTGACCTGATCGATGAAGTCGATGCCGGTGTGCACGCCGGTGACGGAGATCGGTTCCTTGGTCATCACGTACTCCAGGTAGGCGTCGGCGCCGTCGGTGACGGCCTCGACCGTGGACTCCGCGGTGTCCGTGGCGATCTCGGCGACGATGGACGTCAGGTACGACGTGACGTCCTCGACCAGTGTGGGCCGGTCGGTGGGGGCGGCGGCGGAGAGGTGCTTGACCGACTCCTGGAGCCCCTCGGACAGCAGCAGGTAGCCCCGCTTGGCCCGCAGCTCGGCCACCAGTGCCCCCAGAGGCTCGCCATTGGCCTCCAGACGGCCGTCAGGGAAGCGCCGGGCGAACGCCTCCTCGGTGGGCACCTCGCGGTGCTGCGCCCAGTAGGAGCGCACGTAGGCCCACGAGGAGCGACCGCGCTCGGAGGCGAACCAGCTGTCGGAGACCCCGGCCTGGACGGGGACGAGCATGTCGCCGGTGTCGATGATGCGGGCGAGGAGCATCATCTCGGGGTCGCCGCTCACGGGGCCGCTCCGATCAGCACCCGGTGGCCGCGCATGCTCCACAGTCGCTCCAGGCGGTGCTCGTCGGCGTCGTAGACCGAGTGGATGCTGGCGTCGGCCATGAGGGCGGCGCGGGCGTCGGTCTCCTGCTCGAAGTGCTCGTAGCGGAACACGTACCGGCCGAAGAGCCGGTCGATGTGCTCGATCAGGGCGGCGAAGGTCTCGGCGTCGCCGAACCCCCAGATCGCCGTGCGGATCGAGTGGACGTAGCCCTGCTGCACGATCCAGCGGCCCATCAGCTCGTTGACGTGGTACTGGGCGACGACCTCGTCGGTGGTGAGGCGCCGCCTTAGCCGAGAACGGCGCCGCACCTGAGGGTCACGGTACACCAGCGTTGGTTCGAGCACGACGACGTTGTAGCGCTCACCGCCGAAGTCGGCGATGTCGTTACCTTGCATCGAACGGCAGCCCTTCGGCATCGAACAGGCGCAGGAGCGCTCCCCGGGCGCCGTAGCGCTTGGTGTTGCGATCGGCGAGGGGCTCGCAGTTCTCCACCGGCACGGTGATGATCGTGGCCAGTCCGAAGTTGATGCGGTGCCGGACGAGGGCGCAGATCTCGGGCACGGCGAACTCACGGACATCGTCGATGTCGAAGTCCGAGATCACCAGCAGCTCGTACACGTCGGAGAGATGGAACTCCTCCTCGTCGGCCTCGGCCATCTCGTAGATCACCTCCGCCAGGTCCTCCGGGCTCTCGCCGCGGCGCAGGACCTGACTGCGGTCGATGCGGTCGGTGTAGCGCCCGGAGAAGGCGTGCCACTCGTACCAGGCGACGGTGCGGGCCTTCTTCACGGCGTTACGCAGAACTGCAGCGGCGGTGTAGTTGCTGGCGTCACCGAGGAACAGAGCGAGGTGCTCGTCCGTGGACCCGGACATGACCTCCTGGAACCAGTCACGCACGGCGCCGACCTCGGTGAACTTCGACGTCGCGAACGTGGCCCCGGTCAGTCTGGGCGGAACACCGATGTCCCGCAGCACCACCGGTGCCCGGCCGGTGTCGACGTCCGCACCGGCGTCCCCGTCCCGCAGGATCTGGGTCTGGTGGAACAGGCGGGCCCGGCGTGCCTGCTGGATGTCACGCTGGTTCATCG
>JBKPSJ010000366.1:0-4327 GCA_046765875.1 Actinomycetota bacterium | reverse complement strand
GGTCATCGCGATGCTGGTCCGCGCCGGCCCCGGCGGCGCCCGGACGGTCGGCCTGGCGAAGCTGCGCCAACTGGTGCGCGGCGGCGGCCTGTCGGCGATGCGGAGGCCGGACGACTGCCGGCAGGGCCAAGGCTCGCCACTCCCGGTGGTGCCGGTCCTGGCAGGTCCGGGCGGTGATCTGGCGCACGAGGCGCAGGAGGTGCTCGGCGATTACCTGACCCAGATCAACCGGCACGACGTCCGGGCGGTACGTGAGCTGATGACCGGTTACCTGCTGAGGGATCGGACGCTGTCACAGATGCGAGTGCAGTACCGCTGGATGACGACCTTCGACCCGGTGATCCGCAACGTCGTCAAGGACGGCGACGGCGCCCAGGTGGAGATGACCCATGCGGAACTTCGCGCGCCGGACGGCGAGCACGAACACCTCCAGTGCCTGCGCTACGACCTCATCTACCGGATCAAGCCAGTCGATGGCGTGATGAACATCGACGCGGTGAACAAACCCGGCTCAGGCAACCCGTGGAGGGGCTGCGACACCAACTGAGCCGTGGACCCTTGCCGGGACGACGCGGGGTGACCCGGTACGATCAAAGCCAGCGGGCACAGCGCGGTGCTCTGGACCGGACCCGATGAGACCGCCCTTATCTGCCGAGGACTGACATGAGCACCCCTGCACCTGTAGCCCGTCCCGTCGTGCTGATCGCCGAGGAGCTGTCCCCGGCGACGGTCGAGGCACTGGGACCCGACTTCGAGATCAGGCTCGCCAACGGCGCCGATCGCGCCCAGCTGCTGACGGCGATCGCCGACGTGGACGCGATCCTGATCCGCTCCGCCACCAGGGTCGACGCCGAGGCGCTGGCCGCGGCCCAGCGGCTCAAGGTGGTTGCCCGGGCCGGCGTCGGCCTGGACAACGTCGACGTGAAGGCCGCCACCCAGGCCGGCGTGATGGTCGTGAACGCGCCGACCTCGAACATCGTCAGCGCCGCCGAGCTCGCCGTGGCGCTGCTGCTGGCCGCCGCCCGCCGGGTGCCGGCCGCCGACAAATCGCTCAAGGGCGGCGAGTGGAAGCGCAGCAAGTACACCGGTGTCGAGCTGTTCGAGAAGACCGTCGGCATCGTCGGCCTCGGCCGGATCGGCGTCCTGGTCGCGCAGCGGCTGGCCGCATTCGGGATGAACGTCATCGCCTACGACCCGTACGTACAGGCCGGCCGGGCCGCGCAGATGGGTGTCCGGCTGGCCACCCTGGACGAGCTCCTCCGAGTCAGCGACTTCATCTCGGTGCACCTTCCGAAGACGCCGGAGACACTCGGGCTGATCGGCGACGAGGAACTGCACAAGGTCAAGCCCGAGGTGATCGTGATCAACGCGGCCCGCGGCGGGATCGTCGACGAGCACGCGCTGTACACAGCGCTCAAGGAGGGCCGGGTGGCCGCCGCGGGTGTCGACGTGTTCGCCTCCGAGCCGTGCACCGACTCGCCGCTGTTCGAATTCGACAACGTGGTGGCAACCCCGCACCTGGGCGCGTCCACCGACGAGGCACAGGAGAAGGCCGGTATCGCGGTCGCCAAGTCCGTACGGCTCGCACTCGCGGGTGAGCTGGTACCGGACGCGGTGAACGTCCAGGGCGGCGTGATCGCCGAGGACGTCCGCCCGGGCATCGCGCTGACCGAGAAGCTCGGCCGGATCTTCACCGCGCTGGCCGGGGGGGTCGCGCAGCAGCTCGACGTCGAGGTCCGCGGCGAGATCACCCAGTACGACGTCAAGGTGCTCGAGCTCGCCGCGCTCAAGGGCGTGTTCGCCGACGTCGTCGAGGAGAACGTCTCGTACGTCAACGCGCCGCTGCTGGCCGCCGAGCGCGGCCTGGAAGTCCGGCTCGTCACCGACCAGGAGAGCCCCGAGTACCGCAACCTGATCACGCTGCGCGGCACCCTCGCCGGCGGCGCGCAGGTCTCGGTGTCCGGCACGCTGGTCGGCGTCAGGCAGTCGCAGCGGCTGGTCGAGGTGGACGGCTTCGACCTCGAGGTCGAGCTGACCGAGCACCTCGCGTTCTTCTCCTATGTCGACCGGCCCGGCATCGTCGGCCAGGTCGGCCGGATCCTCGGCGAGGCCGACGTGAACATCGCCGGCATGCAGGTCAGCCGGGACCGCAAGGGCGGCAAGGCACTGGTGTCGCTGAGCGTCGACTCGACGATCCCGCCGGCGGTGCTGCAGGAGATCGCCGCCTCGGTCCAGGCCGACACCGCCCGCTCGGTCGACCTCGAAGACTGACCCTTTGGCGAATGAACGCGGTGGTGTTAAGGCTCAGCGGCGGGTTGCCAAGAGGACCGACGCGTCCGAGGCGACCATCACCTCGACGGTGACGAAACGAGGGTCGGTGAGCCACTCCTGACGAAGGGTGTCGACCCGGCCCTCGTACATCGGCGGCCAGCCCGCGTACGGCGTGAAGTCGTCGAGCACCACGATCCCACCCGGCTCGACGGCCTCGGCGATCACGTCGCGGCCTGACAGCTTGGCCTCCTTGGCGTCGACGAACAGCAGCGCGAACGGGCCCCGGTCGAGAAGGGCGGTCCAGTCGGCCTCGAGAACCTCGATCGCGTCGTCGTCGGCGAACAGTTCGGCCACCGCCTTGGCCAGTGCAGGCTCGCGTTCGGCGGTGACGATATGGCTGCCCGCGGACGCGCCGGAGCGCAGCCAGGCCGAACCCACACCACACCCCGTACCCAGCTCGCCCAGCGTGCCGGGCCGGGCCGCGGCCAGGGTCGCGAGCAACCGTCCGGTCTCGCTGCGGGAGGACCGTACGAAGCCGAGCCGTCCGGACAGGCTCAGGGCCGCCGAAACCAGTGGCGGCAGGTCGGGTGGCGCACTCACGGGGCGACACTCTCACAGTTCGAGCACTTCGAGCAGTTCGAGCGCCGCGGAGGCGCCCGGATGACCACATTCCGAGACAGTCTGCCCGGATCGTGGCGACCTCGCCGAACGGAGGAGTAGCGTCGGCTCATCATGCAGTTCCGGGTACGCATTCTTCGCTGCCGCGCCGGGGTCCGCTGAGGCCGACTCCCCGGTGCGGGTTTCGGCGTTTCCGCCAATCGCGTCGGCCGGATCACACGGAAGTCCAGCGGAAGCAAGCGAAGTACCCACGGGAGAACAGCATGTACGACATGTATCCGTCGTCCTGGCGCGTCGTCGACGAGTCCGAGCACAGCACCCGGCGCAACGGCCAGGGTGTGAACGGGACGCGGCGCCGGCGACGTACCGACCGGAACCCTGACCAGGAAGCAGTCCAGATGGCGATGAACCGCCGCGACAACGGGGGAGAACCTCTGCAGTGACCACATACAGGTTGGCGGTCGTCGGCGGCGACGGCATCGGCCCCGAGGTGACCGACGAGGCGCTCAAGGTCCTGACCGCGGCCGGCGTGCCGTTCGAGCGCACCGACTACGACCTCGGGGCGCGGCGCTGGCACCGCACCGGCGAGACGCTGCCGGACAGCGTGCTCGAGGAGATCCGCGACCACGACGCGATCCTGCTCGGCGCGGTCGGCGACCCGAGCGTGCCGTCCGGTGTGCTCGAGCGCGGCCTGCTGCTCAAGTTGCGGTTCGCCCTCGACCACTACGTCAACCTGCGGCCGTCGAAGGTGTACCCGGCCGTCGGCTCGCCGCTGGCCGCGCCCGGCGAGGTCGACTTCGTCGTCGTCCGCGAGGGCACCGAGGGACCGTACGTCGGCAACGGCGGCGCGCTCCGCGTCGGCACATCGCAGGAGATCGCGACCGAGGTCAGCGTCAACACCGCGTTCGGCGTCGAGCGGGTGGTGCGGGACGCGTTCGCCCGGGCGCAGGCGCGGCCGCGCAAGAAGCTCGCGCTGGTGCACAAGCACAACGTGCTCGTCCACGCCGGTCACCTGTGGAGCCGCACCGTCCAGGCGGTCGGGCAGGAGTTCCCGGAGGTCAGCACCGACTACCTGCACGTGGACGCGGCGACGATCTTCATGGTCACCGACCCGAGCCGGTTCGACGTGATCGTCACCGACAACCTGTTCGGGGACATCATCACCGACCTCGCCGCCGCGATCACCGGCGGCATCGGGCTGGCCGCGAGCGGCAACATCAACCCGGACCGCACCGCGCCGAGCATGTTCGAGCCGGTGCACGGGTCCGCGCCGGACATCGCCGGCCAGCAGAAGGCCGACCCGACCGCGGCGATCCTGTCCGCGGCGCTGCTGCTTGCGCACCTCGGGTACACCGCCGAGGCGGGACAGATCGAGCAGGCGGTCGCCGACGATGTGAGCGAGCGCGAGGGGCGTTCCGCACGGACTACCGGCGAGATC
>JBKPSJ010000365.1:0-11214 GCA_046765875.1 Actinomycetota bacterium | reverse complement strand
GGATTGACGGCAGTAGCATCGGAAGACTCGTCGACGACGACGCCGGCGGGTTCCGCCGTTAGGAGGGAACACACGATGAGCCCACGACACGGACGACGTCGAGGATGGAAGCTCGCGATGGCCACCGCGGCTGCAGTGGCGGCGGCCATGGCCCTGTCACCGGTCGCTTCGAGCGCTAATCCCACAGCTCCGACCGCCGACGCCAACCCGACGGCATGTGCCAACCGGGTCAACGACACCCCGCGGAAACTCATCGACTGCGTCAACAAGGACGACCTCTGGGCCCACATGGTCAAGTTCCAGCAGATCGCGGACGCCAATCCGGGCACCGACGGCCACCCGTCCCGCAATTCGGGAGAGCCGGGCTACAAGGCTTCGGCCGACTACGTGGCCGACGTCATGAAAGCAGCCGGATACGACGTGACGTTGCAGGAGTACAAGTTCCACTACCGCAGCTTCGTCGGGGACCCGGTGTTGCGAGAGGAGTCGCCGACGCCGCATTCGTTCGTGCTCGGGACAGACTTCAACCCTGCACGGGTCGCCGGTTCGCCGAGCGCGAAGGTCCAACCCGCGGGCGGCATCATCGTGCCCGCGACGCCCACACCCAGCTCGGCCAGCGGCTGCTCAACCTCCGACTTCGCTGGGTTCGTGTCGGGCAACATCGCCCTGATACAACGGGGCACGTGCACCTTCGCCCAGAAGGTGGCGAACGCTGAGGCGGCCGGTGCTTCGGCGGCCATTATCTTCAACGAGGGCAACCCGGGACGTACCGGCGTTTTCAACGGGAGCCTCTCGGGTAATGAGCACATCCCCGTCATCTTCACGTCCTACGCCGTAGGCACCCAGCTCCTGAGCCAGTACGTCCCGGGCTCGGCCCCGGTTGTGACCATCGACGTCAAGATCCTCGACGACCCGAACCGTTCCGACTGGAATGTCATCGCCGACTCCAAGGGCGGCGACCCGAACAACATCCTCGTCATCGACGCCCACCTGGACGCCATCTTCGGAGCCGGGATGCTCGACAACGCCTCGGGCTCCGCGACGATCCTTGACATCGCCCAGCAGCTGAAGAACACCAACACCCGCAACAAGCTGCGCTTCATCTGGTTCGGCGGCGAGGAACTCGGCCTGCTCGGCTCTGACTACTACGTCAACCATCTCCCTGCCGCCGAGCTCGCCAAGATCAAGTTCGACCTGGACGCCGACGTGACGGCCACGCCGAACTACGTCGCGGGCGTCCTCGACCCGAAGGACGGGGTCACCTTGTTCGGGCGCAACCCCGGCACCCCGATGCCGCCGAGCATCTGGGCTCCGTCGGCGATCGGCCGCGACTACGGGATCGACTACCTGAACTCGATCGGGAAGAACAACATTCTGTTCTCGGCCGACGGCACCGATGCCTTCATGTTCCAGCTGGCTGGGATCCCGGCGAGCGGTGTCCTCACCGGCCAGGACTGCTGCAAGCTCGCGTCGGACGTCGACCTCTTCGGCGGCTTTGAGGGCAACTTCGAGGGCAACGTGCCCAGCACCGACGGGGGCTGCGTAGACAACCCCTTCCGCTGGTGCGACAACCTCAGCAACAACGACCCCGAGGTGCAGACCTGGATGTCGAAGACCTTCGCCAACATGGTCGGGCACATGGCCTATGACACCCAGGTGTTCAACTCCACCAACAACGGCGACGGTCACATCAAGAAGGATGTGGCGCGACCGAAGGTCGCATCTCCCGAGGGCGTGGTCACCAGCTGACAGGCTGACCAGCCCGTACGACGGGCGCCGTCCCCCGGGCGGGGACGGCACCCCGTCGGTGTGGATCTGGGCAAGCGCTCACTCCTCGGGACACGAGGGCCACGGCAAAGGCCGCCGGCGCTTGCCACCCTCGCATGCGATCGTCGAAACGCGGCATCGCGGTTGCGATCTTCTCGGGCGTCTCCCAGGTCTCCTGACTGACCGGGTCAGTCTTGCGTATCACCGAGACCTTCCCTGAGCGGACGACATGGGCGGATCTGCTGTCGAGGCCGCCGCCGTTCGCTGATCTCGGTTTGTGTCGACTCGAAGTGAGCCGCACGGTTCGGGTGCTGGCACGTTGGGTAGCGGTAGGAGTGAGGGGGCGGCGGACGCAGAGGAGTGGGCAGAATCAATGACGGCGGGCCCAGCACTCCACATCGGTGTGGCCGTCACCGACGAGGTTGTCATCGTGACGCCCGTCGGCGTTCTGGGTATCAGTACCGCGCCAAAGCTGCGGAGATTTCTGCTCAGTCGCATTGCAGCGCAGCCGCAGGCGCTGATCGTCGACCTGAACCTCATGCATGTCCAGACGTCTGCCGCTCTCAGTCTGTTCGCGGCAGCGGCTCGCCACTCGGCGGAGTGGGCCGACGTACCTATCGTTCTGGTGTCCGATTCGCCCGTCGCAGGCCGCAGTCTGCACACCATCGCCATTTCCAGGTTCTTGCCGGTCTACCCGACCATGGATGTTGCCGTCGCATCGATCCATCGACTGCCACCACGGCTGCAGGCTCGGCGGACGGTGCGGCGTGATGCGCGCACATTGGCTCCGGTCCGCGAGTTCGTCGATCAGACCTGCCAGCAGTGGGAGGTCGGCGCTCTCGAAGCCGTCACGCGATCAGTGGCTCAGGAGTTGGTCAACAACGCCATCACACACGCCCACACCGACGCGACGATGCTCCTTCACCTGCGCGATCGCTCTCTGATCGTCGCGGTTGGCGACGGTAGCGACCGGCCGCCGCGGCTCATCCCGCCCGGTCGGGAGCCACTCCAAAATCACGGGTACGGCCTGGTGATCGTCGATGCGCTGGCTCGGCGCTGGGGTAGTGCGCCGACGGCAGACGGTAAAGTTGTCTGGGCCGTCCTGACCTCGGCGGCGTAACCCCAATGCAGCGGAACAGAACACGGCGATGACTCGTCATCAGGGTGACCTGCGGTTCGCTGTATCCGGAGCCGATCCATGCCCGAGTTGAAGCGGCATACACGGTCAGTCGGGGACGGGCTGCGGATGCGTCGGGGCCTGTTCGCGGTCGAGCGCCCTGGCTGGTCCTCCCAACAGACCCCAGCCCATTCCGCCGATCAGTGCGCCGAAGATGATGACGGCTGAGAGGGTCTGGGCGAGCTGTGAGCCACCAGGGTCGGTGAACAGGCCGATCAGCATGGGTGTGGCGCCGGCGATGAACCACAGGACCTGACGTCGCCGCGCACCTCGATAGTGCACGATTCGCACGACGACGGCTCCGGCCGCACCCAGGGCGCAACCGATCAGCGCGATCAGCGCGGCGGCTGCGACTGCGTCGGTCACGTCGCCGAGGCTGGGGATGCCCAGAGGGTTGTTGCCCCAGCCGGGAACGTCCTCGTCGATCGGCCCGGGTGCGAGCAGCATGGCCAGCACGCTGATGACGATCGCCGTGGTGGTTATCCACACCAGTGGGCGCCACCGCGGGGACGGCAGCGTCCCGGTGGGGATCAGTAAGGCCGGCCCGACGATCATGATGACGAACACCGGCACAAACAATGCGCCGGACAGCAGGTTGAGCAGTTGGGCCGTGGTTGAGGGGTTGCCGCCCGCCGCTAGCAGGTCGGCGATCCCTCCGGTGAGCCAGACTGCGCCGGCCAGTGCCGCCAGGCCGACCAGGAGTCGCCCGAGTCCGGGCGCGCGCTTCCGTCTGAGGAGGGCGAACCCCAATGCCCCGAAGGCAAGCCCTCCTGTGGCGTCGATGACGTCCTCCACCGACAGCGGCTCGCTGCCAGGCAGACGGCCTCCCCAATGGTTTCCTGCCAGGCCGATCATGGTTGCCGCCGCGGCGCCGGCGAGCCACCCCGCGGCGTTGTGCGCGGTGATCAGGTTCCGACTGGTCACAACCCCTCCTTGTGTCGCGACGGCTGGCTTAGCCGATTTTCGATGACGGTAGGTGGCCGGCGGCGTTGTCGCGTCGGTGTGGACGCTCGCGTCGGTAGGTCGCTGCGCTGATCTTCGGGACGTCGAAATCGTCGTGTGCGCGGATCTTTGGCGGCATCGCGGGACATACGATCGAAAGATGCTGCGTCCCGCTCGCGGGTTGCTGATCCCGCAGGGCAAGGCTTCCCGGCTCACCCGGTCGGATCTGGTCGACCTGGCGGTGGCGCTGGTCGCGGCTGCGTTCGTGGCTGTCGCCACGCTGACCGGTGATCACGATCCGGGTGATCTACGGGTATATGTCGTTACCAACGTCGCGATGACGCTGCCACTGGCCGTGCGTCGCCGCCTCCCGGTATCGACGCTGGTCGCGATCCTCGCGGTGATCGTGGTCGAAGCCGCGGTGGCGGGGCCGAGCGAGGGGCTTGGTGCGCTGGCCCTGCTGGTCGCCTGCTACACCGTCGCGGCGTACCGCTCCCGGCTGCCGGCCGTACTTGCGCTCGGTGGGCTCGTTCCTGCGTTCGTGATCACCAACCTGGTGTCGGGTAAGGGGCCGCTGGAGGACGTCGATTTCGTGTTCGTCCTGTGCTTCGGTGCGTGGGTCGTGGGCAGGAGCGTGCGGTCACGGCAGCAGTTGGTCGACGAGCTCGCCGCCCAGTCAGAGGAGCTGCGCGCGGCGAGACAGGCCGAGGCCGCCGCGGTGGCAGCGGCCGAACGCGACAGGATCGCACGCGATCTGCATGACGTTCTGGCGCACAGCATGAGCGTCATCGTCGTACAGGCCGAGGCGGCCGAGGCCCTGCTGCCCGACCTCGAGCGCAGCCGGCAGGCGCTCCAGGCAGTGCAAAGTACCGGGCGAGCTGCCCTCGCCGAGTTGCGCCAACTGCTCGACGTCCTGCATGCGGACGATGCTGACAACGATCCAGCCGCAACGCGCCTTCCGACACCGGGGCTTCGCGACGCAGGCCGGCTGGCAGAGGCGATGCGGGAGGCCGGCCTAGACGTCGTACTGCATGTCGACGGCACCGATGTCACCGTCCCGGACGGTGTCGACCTCGCGGCGTACCGAATCCTGCAGGAAGCGATGACCAACGCGCTGCGGCACGCCGGCCCGTGCACCGTGGAGGCCGACGTACACGTGGACCCGACGGCGGTGTTCGTGTCGGTCGTCGACGACGGGCCCTCGGACCCGGCCCACACCGAGTCCGATCGCGGTTCCGGCCGCGGGATCGAGGGTATGCAGGCCCGCGCCCGCATGTACGGAGGGCGGCTCGAAGCCGGGCCGGCGGGCAACGGGTTCCGGGTGACCGCCACGATCCCTATCAAGGCCCGGACATGACGTGACGGCGACCGTGCGGGTCGGCGTCGCCGACGACCAGGAACTGGTGCGGGCCGGGTTCGCCGCCGTGCTCGGCACCCAGCAGGATCTCACCGTCGTCGGCGAGGCCGGCACCGGGCGCGAGGCCGTGACCCTGGCGCGTGCACAGCACCCCGACGTCATGCTGATGGACATTCGGATGCCCGACCTGGACGGCATCGAGGCGACCGCGGAGATCTGCCGAGACCGCCGGATCGCGACCAAGGTGCTGGTCCTGACCACCTTCGACCTCGACGAGTACGTGCTGGCAGCGCTACGCGCCGGCGCCAGCGGCTTCCTGCTCAAGGACGCGCCGCGACAGATGCTGTACGACGCGATCCGCGTCGTCGCCGCGGGCGATGCGCTGCTTGCGCCGACCATCACACGGCGACTCATCGAGCGGCACCTGACGCTGACCCAACCGACCGCGGAGCTCACAGCCCGCCTGAATCATCTGTCCGCGCGAGAGCGTGAGGTCCTGTTCCACATCGCCCGCGGCCGATCCAACACCGAGATCGCCCATACCCTGCACCTGGGCGAAGCCACCGTCCGTACCCACATCGGGCATATCTTCGCCAAAACCGAAGTCCGTGACCGTGCCCAGGCAGTCGTCTTCGCCTACGAGGCCGGACTCGTCCGCCCCGGATCACCCCGGCCGCGCAACCACGCACCAGACGCCTGACGACGCGCATCGAATGGCCACAAGTCTGCTTCGGGACTGAACATCAGTCGCCGTCGACCGGGGCGGCGTACCCCGACGCGATCCCTCGATCGGGCACATCCCCGGCCGGTCGGTCGACGGGTGACAGCTACTTCGGTTGATCCTGAGCTGCGGTCGGTTAGTTGTGGGGGTCGGTGGTGCTTACGGACTTGTAGGAGTTGTAGGCGGGTTTGGGGGTGCCATCGGGCTTCAGGAGATCGAGGGCGCCGCCGGTATGGGAGGCGATGGTGGACTGGTTCGACATCCAGACGCCGGCTTCGCGGAGCATGCTGAACATGGCCTGGTAGTAGAAGTCGGTCCACTCCTGGCTGTCGTTGCCGGGCCAGTCGTTGTCGATGGTGTCGTTCCACTCGGTGTCGGCGAGCTTGAGTTCCTCGGCGATCGGATAACCGTTGTCGGTCAGCCCGGCGAAGGTCGTGTCGATGTGGGCGCGCAGGTCGGTGTAGAAGCCGCTCCAGTAGTCGATCCGAGCCTGGGCGTGGGCCTGGCTGTCGTTCTCCGATGGCGTCTTCAGGTACGTGTGGGTGGAAACGAAGTCGGGCAGCCAGTCGCGGTCGTTGTCGTTTGCCAGATACGAAGCCTTGGCGGCGGCGAGCCAGTCCTGGAGTTGGGCGAGGGCCGCGTCGTCGCTCGTGGCCCAGCCGGGTCCGCCGACGAAGATCCGCAGCCCCAGCGAGCGGGCGTAGGCCTTCAGGCCCGGCACCTGAACCCACAGGCTGTCGTAGTACTGCTGGCCGCTCATGCCGCAGTAGTTGTCGGGCTCGTTGGACATCTCGTACAGGCGCACCCGGGACCCGGCGGTCCGGATGATCCACTGCTGCCACTCGGTTGACCAGGCGTCGGCAGCACCGGCGCATTGCCTGTCCCAGATCGGCGGAAGGCCGATGAGTGGTTCGGCTCCGAGGGCGCGGATGCCGTCGATCCCGGCGTTGAAGTCCGCAGTGGTCTGGCAGTCGTCGGACCGCAGTTCGCACGGCGGCTTCCACATCTGCCACTTGATGACGCGGATCTGGGCGGCCTGGACGTTCGCCACCGCGGTCGGGTCCTTGACCGCGGTACCGCCGTCGAGATCCCACGCGCCGATGTGCGAGCCGTAGATCAGGTTCCGCGCCTGGAACAGCTCCCCACGCGGGTCACCGGTGGTCCTGAAGCTCAGGTCGGCACCGTTGCGAAGTCCGCCGGAGTTCCGGCAGCTCAGCCGGAAGTGGTACGTCGCGAGAACTCTGAGCCCGGTTATCCGTGTTGCCACGGGACCATCTGCGTCGACGTCGACCGTGGCGGTCTTGCCGTAGTCCGGGGTCCTCCCGTACTCGAACTGGCAGGTGGTCGTGAGCCCGGATCGGTCGACAGTTCCGTTGAGCACGGCAGTCGTGCTACCGACCGACGATGCCGGCTTGGTGGTGACGACGGGCGGCAGTTCCGTCGGCGGGGTCCAGCTGACGGCGTCCAGGTACACCGTGCCGGTCCAGCCCGGGTCGTCGATCTCGATCCCCAGGTACCGCAAGATGTCGACCGACGGCACGGTCAACGAGACCTGGGTCCATTCCCCGGGCGTCAGCGTGGTCTTGTCGGCGGCGAACCGCTCGTCATAGGAGCCATCGACGACGTACGGCCTGGCTTTGAGGGGCGCACCGGCCGGGACGTAGACGTAGTAGGTCACGACAGAGCCGACACCGAGGTCGGACAGCGCGGACGGCGACCGGAAGCCCGCGTACTGCTCGCCCTCGAGCCGGATGGCAAGCGACGACGAGCCACTGAAGGCCTGGTCGGAGGACACCTGCGGGTCGTCGGCGTCCCAGTCGGCGGTCCAGCCCTGGACGGTGCCGTCCTCCCAGTCGAAGCCTGAGTATGCGGCGGCGGCGACTGGGCCGGCAGCGACTGTCATGGCGCCCAGCACCAATGCGGCGGCCGCTGCGATGCCCAGCCCACGCCGCCCACGTACGCCTGTCGGAATGTGGACCATGGGAAGTCCCCCTCGTTGGGTGCCCCGCCCGGTCAGCGGCCGGGCGCGGCGCTGGTGATCGTTACCGGGACGGCGGTGCGGTCCAGCTGACGGCGTCGACGTGGACGGCGTCCTTCCAGCCGCGGTTCTCAATCTCGATGCAGCGAGTCGTATGCGGGTCACGGACGGTACGCTCACCGTCACGGCCGACCAGGCTCACAGTGTCAGCACGACCGGATTGCCGAAGCGGTCGATCAACAAGCCGTCGTTGCCGCCGGTGGAATGGCCTTTGGCCTCGCCGGAGCACCCGGCGCGCACGCAACACACGCAGAACATGACCCACTGCACTTCCCCCCACTCGATTGAGATCCCACCCCCGAGATCGCAACCGGACAAGATTCTGCTTCCTGGGAGCGTTATCTGGCAAGGGCTTCCAGTTAGGGCTTGAGCGGATCCGAGACCGACGAGATTGGCTGCACATCGTGTTGCGGCCGTCGCCATGATGGCTCCGACGGCCGGGATGAAACGGATGCGCGACGCTACGTTCACCGCGTCGGACCCGGGCCGCGTGGATCTGGTCAGCATGTCCGACTACCCGTGTTTGCACTCGACGCCCGAGGTGCGCGCTTCCCCAGCAGATGTGGCGTGTCCAGCTGGCCATCCTCTGAGTGGCTATTGACCTTCGAGTCGGGTCGAAGGTTTAGCTTCGATGTCGTGGGCGCGTATCGCATCTCAGAGCTGGCCGGGCGGACCGGTGTGCCGCCGTCGACGTTGCGGTTCTACGAGCAGGCGGGCCTGTTGCCGGCCGGGCGGACCGCGTCGGGTTATCGGGTCTACGGCGAGGATTCCGTGGATCGGCTCGAGTTCATCGGCTCGGCCAAGCACCTGGGGCTGCAGTTGGAGGAGATTCGCGAACTGCTCAGTGCCTGGGACGAGGGGGTGTGTGCCGAGGTCCGGGCGCGTCTGCGGGTCTTGGTCGCGGCGCGGATCGCGGAGGCGGAACGGCGGATCGCCGAGCTGACCGCGTTCGCGGCTCACCTGACCCGCGTGCATGAGGAATTGAGCGGTCCGGCGCCGGAGGCGTGTGGACCGGGCTGCGGCTGCGTTCGGCCGGAGCCGGCAGGTCCGGTGCTGGTGGAGCTCGGCTCAGCGCCGGGTGCCCTGCGGTGAGGTCGCCGGCGAGCCGCGTCGGGGTGGGGGCGTTGGTGGCTTGTGGGCTGTGTTGCGGTCTGCCGCTGGTGACGCTCCTCGGCGGGGTGGGCCTGGCGGCGGCGGTCGGCGCGGTGCTGGAGGTCTTCGAGCGGTTCGCGTTCGTCCTGGCCGTCCTCGCTCTGGGCGGTGTCGCCGCGGTCTGGCTGCGTCGCCGCCACGGTAGGACCTGCGACATCCCGAACCGTACGGTCGACCTGGGGATGCCAGGGATGGACCGGGTGGACCGGCGAGGCGATGAGTGAGGTCATCGATTGGCACCGCCGGTTGCCCGCGGCGCTGGCGCTGCTGCTAATGGCCGGCGCGGCGCTGGTGTTGCTCGGGGCCACGGTTGAACACCGCGGCGCGAGCGAGACCGGCCGCGCGGTCGAGTCGTCGGCCGGCACGAGCCACACCGAGCAAGCCGGGGAGGCCGGGGGCGGCGAGGGCGGTGAGTCGGCGAAAGCCAACGGTCACCAGATCGGCGAAGTGGCTGGTGAGCAGAGCGAGAACGAGACGGTGCTTGGCGTTCGGGTCGAGTCACCGGTTGCACTGACCGCGCTGGTGTCGGCGTCTGCGGGCCTGGCGGTGCTGGTGTGGCGCCGGCCGACCCGGTTGGTCGCCGCGGCAGTTGTCGCATTCGCGCTGGCAGCGGGGGCGTTCGACGTCGCCGAGATCGACCGGCAGCTGTCCGCGGAGAGAACTGTCCTGGCCCTGCTGGCCGTGACCGTGCTGCTACTACGCGCGGCCACGGTCACGGCCGCCGCGCTGTTATGGCGGAATACGCCACGGGGGATCAGTCGGAATCGGGCTCGATGAGCTCGAGCACGCGGCGGACGGCCGGTGTTGGATCCTCGAGGCTGGTCAGCATGCCGCGGTCGCTGGCTTGCTGGAGGAAGAGCAGCAGTAGGCGGCCACCGTGGGCGTCGCAGAAGCTGAGACCGGGCAGGTGAAGTGTCACCGCTGCCGCGCCGTCGAGGTCGATGCCGGAAAGCCCGGTCTGCAGGTCGTCGTGGGTCGCGATGTCGAGCTCGCCGTAGACCCAGACATGGACCTCTTGTCCAGTGACCGCATGTTCGACGTGCAGCGGGACGGCTGAGTCTACGGCGGTATCGGGGTCGATCCACATAGCGTTCCCAGTCTGTCTCACGAACCAGCGCCGGGCCGGTGGGCCTGCTGTCGTCGATCGCCCGGGACGGTGTCATCTGGCTGACAACACACGAAGAACCCCTCGGTCAGTCAAACGTTACGCGCTGTACAGGAAGACCGCGAGACCCGCGCCGGTGGCGAAATGTCGGCTGTTGTATTCCCGCACCGACGTCACCGGACCACGTCGTAGATCACCTTGATGATGCCGTTGGAATAGGTCTCGCTCTCGAGGACCTTCAGCATCTGCTTGTCCTTGTCGGTATCGCTGAACATCCGTTTCCCGGCACCAAGCAGCACCGGGAAGATCAGCAGGTGGTAGCGGTCGATCAGGCCTGCGTCCGACAGGTTCCGCGCCAACGTCGCGCTGCCGTGAATGCCGATCGGGCCGCCCTCGGTCTGTTTGAGCGCCGTGACGTCGTCCAGGGAGCGCAGGATTGTGATCTCACCCCAGTCGTCGACCAGCTTGTCATCGCTGAGGGTCGTCGAGACGACGTACTTGGGCATCAGCTTGTAGTCGGCGAACTCGGCCATTCCCGGCCAGACCGGCGAGAATGCCTCGTATGCCGTCCGGCCGAACATCAACGCGGTGGTCTCTTTCATCTCGCGGGACTTGATCTCATAGGCCTCGGGCACGAACTCGATGTCCTTGAACGTCCAGCCGCCGCTGCGGTGGGTCTCCTGCGGGGCGGGTGGGCCGCCGGGCGAGTCGACGACTCCGTCGAGCGAGACGAAGGCGGTATAGATCAGCGTGCGCATGGTCCTTCTCCCTCAGAGTTGTTCGGGTTGGCGCTGGCGGTGTCGAGACACTGTGGGTGCCAGGTCGCGTTCGCAGCCCCCCGCTGCACCACGTTGTACTGCGCCTGCAGCGCGACACAAGCCGCAAACCCCTTCCTACGCATAAGTTCCCAGCGACTCCGCGAGCCGGTCCGCGGTGAAGTTGGACGCCGCGATAC
>JBKPSJ010000364.1:0-18451 GCA_046765875.1 Actinomycetota bacterium | reverse complement strand
GAGCCAAGCGGCCCGGCCCGTTGGAGACCCTGTACGTCGGCCGCCTTGGCGTGCGGGACGCCGAGTACGAGCCGCTGGTGATCGACTGGCGGGCACCGGCGGCCGAGCCGTTCTACCGCGCCACCCCGACCGACCGGCGTGACGTGGTCAGGCGCCGGGTGCTGCGCTGCCTCGGGCCGAAGGTTGTCGGACTGGAGGATGATCTGCTGGCGCCCGAACTGGCGCCTGACGACCTGCCGGTGATCGGCGACGGAGCGCTGATGGCGGCGCTGTCACGGGCCCGCGGGCACACGATGCGTGACATCGTGGCGACGATCCAGGCCGAACAGGACACCGCGATCCGGGCCCCCGCACGTGGTGTGACGACCATCGGCGGCGGGCCGGGCACCGGCAAGACGGTGGTCGCGCTGCACCGGGCGGCGTATCTGCTCTACTCCGACCGGCGCCGGTTCGAGCGCGGCGGAGTCATGGTGGTCGGGCCGTCCGCGGCGTTCATGGCCTACATCGAGCGGGTGCTGCCGAGCCTCGGCGAGAACACGGTGACGCTGCGGGCGGTCGGCGAACTCGTGGACGGTGTCGCGGCGACCGACGCCGACCCGGTGGACGTGGCCGCGATCAAGGGCTCGCTGCGGATGCGCGGGCTGCTCGGCCGGGCCGCCCGGGACCGAGTGCCCGGCGCGCCGACCACGCTGCGGGTGTTCGTCGGCGGCAACCCGCTCGAACTCGACCCGTCCGCGCTCGACACGGTGCGGCGGACCGTGCTGCGACGAAGCAAGCGCAACCGGTCGTTGCCCGAGGCACGCAAGGCGCTGGTGAGCGCGCTGTGGGACCGGTTCCCCGAGGAGTTGCGGATCGGCCGGCTCGCCGACCGCGCGGTGTTCGGCGACGTCGTCACCGACCTGCCGGCGTTCACGTCGTTCCTGGCCGCTTGGTGGCCGACGCTCACCGCGACCGAGGTGCTCGGCTGGCTGGGCGACGTCGGCCGCGTACGCCGCTGGGCGCGCAACGACTTCAGCGAGGCGGAGCAGGAGCTGCTCAGCCGGACGATCCGGCGCAGCACGGCGTTCACCCTGGCGGACGTGGCGCTGCTCGACGAGCTGAACGCAGTCCTCGGCACGCCGGCCCAGACGGCGCCGGACGACGAGGAGGAGTTCGACTGGCTCGAGGGGCTGACCGGTGGCGTCGGCGAGGTGATGACGTCCTCGGAGCGGCGGGCGGCGGCCATCGCGGCGGCGCGGGCCGACGAACCCGCCGAGTACGCGCACGTGCTGGTCGACGAGGCGCAGGACCTGTCCCCGATGCAGTGGCGGATGGTGACCCGGCGCGGCCCGCAGGCGAGCTGGACGATCGTCGGCGACCCGGCGCAAAGCTCGTGGTCCAACCCGGCCGAGGCACGCGCCGCGATGGACACGATGCTCGGCAATCTGCCGCGGCACACCTTCCGGCTGTCGACGAACTACCGCAACTCCGCGGAGATCTACCGGTTCGCCGGCCAGGTGATCCGCCGCCACGTACCGGACGCGGACCTGCCCAACGCGGTCCGCTCCACCGGTATCGAGCCGGAGCACCGGTTCGCCGATGCCGGCAAGCTGGCCGAGGCGGCCCGCGACGCGGCCGGCGAGTTGCTCGGTCTGGTCGAGGGCACAGTCGGCGTGATCGTCACGCCGTCGCTGCGCGCGACCGTCGAGGCCGCGGTCGCCGAGCTGGCCGACGCACGGACCGTCGTGCTGAGTCCGCTGGAGTCCAAGGGCCTGGAGTACGACGCCGTGGTGGTCGTCGAGCCGGACCGGATCGTCGCGGAGACCCCGGGCGGGGTGCGCGCGCTATACGTGGTGCTGACCCGCGCCACCCAGCGCCTGATCACCGTGGGCAGCACAGCGGCCTGGCTCCCGCCATCCCCCGTCGATAACGGCGGGAACCAGGCCGACTAGCGCTCAGGATCCGGTCGCGGTCCGGCCGCCGCGGGCGGCGATCGCCTCCGGCAGGACCGATTCCGGCAGGCCGACCAGCTCGGCGACCGGGGTGATCCGGCCCTCGAACTGAGCCTCGAGCGGAGCTGACCTCAGCCGATCGGTGCTGGCCGGCTCGTCGACCCGGTGCAGCCGCACCCGGATCCCGCCGATCGTGTCGGCCGTGACCTCGCCGGCGGGGACCCGGGCCGTGAACTCGTATACCTCTCGCGGTTCCAGGTGATGCCCGCTCATCTCCTCGGGTCCGTCCTGGCTCGGGAAAGAGCGCTGCATGCCGACGTCGCGGACCATGCCGGCGTGCAGCAGCCGGTCCTGGTAGGTCACGTCGTACGCGTTCTGGCCGTGGAACGTCGTCGACTGGCCGAGCGGCCCGTCGACCAGATGGCTGTCGACGACCTGCAGCCGGTCCCCGCGTACCCGGACCCGCAGTCGCACGTACTGTTCGGCCGGGTCTCCGGCTCGCCGTACGCCAGCAGCCAGCTGGTCCGGGCGGTGCGCGTCGGCGGTCGAACGACGTGGCCGCGGCGCCCGGTGGAACGCGGGCTTGGCGCGCCCACCCTGTTCCGCGCCGGAGGCGGCGGACCGCTGCGGGTCGTCCTTGGCCGGACCGGCGTACGGCGGTACGGCAGGTTGGTACTGCAGGCTCTCGCCCGCCTCGGGCTTGACCGGGCGGCGGCCCGGCTTAGCGGATCGATCCGCCTGCGCCTCTTTGGGGTGCTTCATCGTCGTACCCTCCTCACCAGTTCCGGCCGTGGCGGTAGTCGTGGATCCAGCGGTAGTAGATGCGGTCGAGGGTGATGCCCTTGCGGCCGTTGATGACGCCGAACCAGTCGGTGTTGTGGACGTACAGCTGCGGTTGCCCGCTGCCGCCCGTCATCCGGGCGACCTCGAACCGGTCGACACCACCCAGGTTCCACTCTCCCACCCAGTCGCCGACGTAGTCGGCCTTGAGCCCGCTGCCGGAGCTGAGCATCCGGCCGAGGTACTCCATCGACCAGTCGTCGTGGTTCCAGACCCACAGGTCGCACCGGCCGGTGCCGTCGATGTCGGCGGCGAAGAACCGGTCGTGGCGGGCCATGCCGTCCCATCCCGGTACGTCGCCGTCGTAGCGGTGCACGTACGCCAGGCCGGATCCGGTGGACCGGAACATGCCCAGGTACGGCATCGCCCAGTCGTCGCCGTTGAACACGAACAGGTCGCACTTGCCGTCACCGTCGAAGTCGCCGGCGATGATGCGGTCGTGCTGAGCCAGTCCGCCCCACCCTGGGATATCGCCGTCGTAGCGGTGGATCAGCGAGTAGCCGTTGCTGTTGGCCCGGAACAACCCGACGTAGGCCATCGACCAGTCGTCGCCGTTGAAGATCACCAGGTCGTCGGTGCCGTTGCCGGTCAGGTCGCAGGGGAAGAACTCGTCGTGCCGGGCCAGACCACCCCAGCCCGGGATGTCGCCGTCGTAGCGCTGGCTGACCCAGAACCCGTTGCCGGTGGAGCGCAGCAGGCCGACGTAGACCATCGACCAGTCATCGGTGTTGACCACGACGAGGTCGTCGCGGCCGTCGCCGTTCAGATCGGCGACCAGGAACCGGTCGTGCGACGCGAAGCCTCCCCAACCGGGGATGTCGCCGTCGTAGCGCGCGACAAGACGCAGTCCGCCCGCGCCGTCGGACTTGAGCAGGCCGAGGTACGGGATGGCCCAGTCGACGCCGTTGAAGATGGCCACCTCGTCGGTGCCGTCGCCGTCGAAGTCGCCGACGTAGACCTGGTCGTTCGGCCTGAACTGCCACGAGCCGGGCACCCGCTCGACCGCGCTGTAGGAGTGGCTGAGCGATGTGCCGTCGGCGCGGAACAGCTGGATCGACGTGCCGTGGTGCAGAAGCAGATCGCTGCGGTCGGTGCCGTAGAAGCGCCCGGCGTACGCGTTGCGGAAGTGGTGCCCGGTCTCGTGATCGCGCGCGGTCTTGATCGAGGTGTAGCAAACCGGGCAGTAGGGCGGCGTGTTGCCGTTCATCCGGCAGTTCTCCACCGGCCGGTAGATCCCGGTGAGCATCGTGCCGCCGCCCTCGAACAATCCGGCGTCGGTGTCGCTGTCCCAGTCCGCCGGCCGCGGGCCGTTGTTGTAGTTCGCGGCGGCACCGATGCCGGTCGGCAACGGAGTGGTCGGCGCGATGAAGTGGGCCCACTTCGTCGTCGCGCGGTCCGTGATGGTGGTGAGGTTGATCCAGCCCTGCTCACCGCCGGCGTAGGCGCCGCCGGCGGAGTACTCGTCGGCGAATCCGCCGATGCCGTGGCCGAACTCATGCGCGATGACGGTCCAGTTCACGCCCATCGGGACGTGGGCTCGCCCGCCGCCACCGCAGCCGCCGTAGTTGGGGTTGTTGAGTACTACGAGCAACTCGTTCCAGTCCGGCACCCACTTGTTCAGCGCGGCCTGGAGTCGTTGCTCGGTCTGCGTTCCGTACTCGAGCCAGCAGTGCGCCCATGACCCGCTGAAGATCATGCCGAGTGCGGTGTTGCGGATCGTCTCGGACGAGATGGTGTCGTCCGACGCGTCGGTGGGCGTGCCGTGCTCGTCGTACGTCCGGGTGCTCACACCGGAGTCGACCGACTCCAGGTTGACCCGGTAGATGTTGTACGCCGACGCGTCCTCGCTGAAGTAGTCGTGTCCGAAGACGCCTTCGATCAGCGTGGTCTGGACCCACTGGTTGTACGCCGCCTGGTCGGCCGCGGTGAACCCGTCGCCGATGACGGCGATGTTCCGCTTGAGCCCCGGCGGACCCGCGTTCCGCAGAACGGTCATGCTGTCAGCCATCGCTTCCCCTCCTGTCGCTGATGACCTCCTTACTTGGTCGGACCGAGGGAAGGTCTGACGTGATACATCGCGTCGTTGGGTACGAAGTCAGCCGCGGGGAGTGACGAAATCCGCGAGGGTGGCGTCGTTCGCGCCGAGGGCGGACCAGTGCCGCGTGTGGGTGAGGACGGCGAGCCCGCTCGTCGCGTACTTGTCCGGCAGGTCCTCTCCGCCGGAGGCGACCAGTTCGCTGGCCAGCCAGGGTATGCCCGGCGCGTGCCCGATCAGCATGACCGTACTGAGCTGCTCGGGTACCTCGTGGATCACCTCGAGCAGGGTCTCCGGGTCGGCGTCGTAGATCCGCCGGTCGTACCAGACGTCGCCTGCCTTGAGACCGGTGTACTTCCAGGTCTGGCGGGTGCGTACCGACGACGAGCAGAGCACCAGGTCGATGGTGATGCCGTGCGCGGCGATCCACTTCCCGGCCGCCGCGGCGTCGCGCCGGCCGCGGTCGGCCAGCGGCCGCTCGTGGTCCGGGCTCTCGTGCTGGACCGACTTGGCGTGCCGCAGCAGGAGCAGCGTCCGGTCGACCAGCAGGTCCGAGGGGTCCGCCATCGCAGTGCTCCCGGCCGTCAGCCCACGTACGACGACAGGTTCGAGAACACCCGCCGCACCGACGTCGCACGATTGAAGGTGATGAAGTGGATCCCCGGCGCGCCACCGGCCAGCAATTCGTCGGACAGCTCGGTGGCGATCTCTATGCCGACCTGCCGGACCGCGTCCGGGTCGCCGTCGACGGCGAGCAGCCTCTCGGTCACCCGGTCCGGCATCGCGACACCGGTCAGCTCGGCGATCCGCTGGATCTGCTTCACGTTCGTGACCGGCATGACGCCGGGCAGGATCGGGATCTCCGAGCCGTACTGTGCGACCCGGTCGACCAACCGGAAGTAGTCGTCGGCTCCGAAGAACATCTGGGTGATCGCGAAGTCCGCGCCCGCTTTGGCCTTGGCCGCCAGCACCTTGGCGTCGGCGTCCAGGTCGTCCGCCTCCGGGTGCTTGTCCGGGAACGCCGCGACGCCGACGCAGAAGTCGCCGAGCGAGCGGACCAGCTCGACCAGTTCGAGCGCGTGGTTCATTCCCTCCGGGTGGGCCGCCCACGGCATCCGCGGGCCGCCGGGCGGATCTCCGCGTATCGCCAGCACGTTGCGTACGCCGGCACCGGCGTACGCGCCGATCACCGCGCGGACCTCAGCCTTCGACTGCGACACGCAGGTGAGGTGACCGAGCGGGGTGAGTGAGGTGTCCTGCGCGACCTTCTCCATCACCCGGACGGTGCGGTCACGGGTGCTGCCGCCGGCGCCGTACGTGACCGACACGAACGTGGGCCTCAACTGCTCGAGCTCACGGATCGACTGCCACAGCACCTCTCCGGCCTCGGGCGTCTTCGGCGGGGAGAACTCGAACGAGAACGACCGCTCACCACCCGAGATCAGCTCGCGGATCGTTGGAGCGCTCCTGTTGCGCCGGGAAGGCAGACCGATGGCCACCCGGACAGGTTACCGGCCGGGCACGGATCGCGCGGGCCTAGCGACTACTCTCCGGAACGTGCCCGACATCGCAGCCGAGGTCCAGCGTGTGCTGACCGCCTTTCTCGACACCCAGGCCCGGCGACTCAGCGCGATAGGACCGGAACTGGCGGCGCAGGTGGAGGCGGCGCGGGACGCGACCAGCGGCGGCAAACGGCTGCGGCCGTCGTTCTGTTACTGGGGATTCCGCGCGGCCGGCGGCGACGACACGAAGCCGATCCTTGCCGCGGCCGCCAGCCTCGAGATGCTCCATGTCAGCGCACTCGTCCACGACGATGTGATGGACGGATCGGATGTACGCCGAGGGGCCCCGTCGGCGCACAAGCGGTTCGAGGCGATGAAGCAGGACAAGACCTTCGGGATCGGCGCGGCGATCCTGCTCGGCGATCTGTGTCTGGTCTGGGCCGACGAGATGCTGCACAGGTCGGGTTTCAACCCGGCCGCACTGCGCCGGGCCGCGACCTATTTCGACGCGGTTCGCACCGAGGTCATCGCCGGGCAGTACCTGGACCTGGTGGCGCAGGCCAGCGGCGAGCCGGACATGGAGCGGGCACAGCGGGTGCTGCGGTTCAAGTCCGCCAAGTACACCGTCGAGCGGCCCCTGCACATCGGCGCCGCGCTCGCGAACGGCCGGCCCCCGCTGATGACCGCCCTGTCGGCGTACGGCCTCCCGGTCGGCGAGGCGTTCCAGCTCCGCGACGACCTGCTCGGCGTGTTCGGCGACCCGGCGGTGACCGGCAAGCCGGCCGGCGACGACCTGCGCGAGGGCAAGCGCACGGTGCTGGTCGCGTACGCGGTCTCGCACGCCTCGGAGGTCCAGCTGGCCGAGTTCGACAAGCTGTTCGGCGATCCGGAACTGGACGACGACGGGGTCCAGTTGCTGCGCGAGATCCTAGTCGACAGCCGGGCCGTCGACGCCTGCGAGGACCTGATCGCGACCCGGACGCGAGAGGCGACCGACGCGCTCGACGACGCCCCGATCGCCGACGCCGAGGCCCGCAAGGCACTCGCCGACCTGGCCGTCGCCGCGACCGTCCGCTCGGTCTAGATCACGCGTACGTCGGCCAACGGCGGCGGGACGAGGTCGGGGCCGGCCGCTTCGGGCAGCAGGACCCGGAGCTGACCGGAGCCGAGCGCGTCGTCGGCGAAGACCTGCAGCGCGACATCGAACGCGTCCAGATCGTGTGCGGCGAAGCTCTCCCAGCTCACCCACAGAACGATCTCGGGCTCGCCGGTAGAACGATCGCCCAGCGCGTCGGCCAATGCGTCCCAGTTCCGGCCGAACCAGCGCGGCAGGTCGAACGCGGTCGCACACGCGTCCAGGAAGCCGATCTTGTCGCCAACCCCGGTTGTGTCCAGCAGCACGAAGCTCCAGCCGGATTCCTGGACATCGCCGCGCACCTTGTCGATGTCGCCGGCCGATCGCCATCGGTACACACCGGGCGGCAGCCCGTCCTCGAGCAGAGCCCGGAGTGCGCTCACGCGGGTTCCGAACCGACCTCAGCCGAACAGCCGAACAGCGCGGCCGCCATCGTGATCACCAGCATCGCGATCACCACGACCGCGACTATCCGAGCGACCTTCGGGTTGCCGATCATGCCGGCACCGCCTGTTCGGTCAGCCGGCCGCGCAGCTCGCGCGCCGCGGCTTCGGGGTCGCCGGCCTCGGTGATCGCACGGACGACCACGACCCGGCTCGCACCCGCCTCGATCACCTGGTCGAGCCTACTGGCGTCGATGCCGCCGATCGCGAACCACGGTTTGGCCGGGCGCTTCGATGCGGCGTACGAGACGACCTCCAGCCCGGCGGCGGGCCGGCCTGGTTTCGTCGGCGTGGCCCAGCACGGGCCGACGCAGAAGTAGTCCGAGCCGGCCTCGGCGATCGCGGCGTTGACCTGGCTGTACGAGTGCGTCGAACGGCCGACGACGATGTCCGGCCCGCAGATCCCACGGGCGGCCAGGATCGGCAGGTCGCGCTGGCCGAGATGCAGCACGTCGGCGCCGGTCGCGAACGCGACGTCGGCCCGATCGTTGACGGCGACCAACGCGCCATGTCTGCGGGCGGCGTCGGCGAACACTGCGAGCGCGGCGATCTCGTCGGCCGCCTCCATCCCCTTCTGCCTCAGTTGCACGATGTCGACGCCGCCGCGCAGCGCGGCGTCCAGGAACTGATCCAGGTCGCCGGTGCGCTCGCGCGCGTCCACGCACAGGTAGAGCCGGGCATCGGCAAGCCGCTCGCGGATGTCCACGCCCCCACCCTGCCACGCGCGTGGTCGCCCCGTTCCCCCCGCCCACGGGACCGGACGCGAGATCCGGCCGACGTAGCCTTGGCGGTGTGTCTGGACCACAGCCCGATGTCGTGGTCGCCGGTGGCGGCCTGATCGGGCTGTCCTGCGCTTGGCGGCTCGCACAGGCGGGTCTGCGGGTCACGCTGTGTGATCCGACCCCCGCCCGGCAGACGTCGATCGTCGCTGCCGGGATGCTCGCACCGGTCACCGAGGTCGAGTTCGGCGAGGAGGACCTGCTCGCGCTCAACCTCGCCAGCGCCCGGGCCTGGCCGGACTTCGCCGCCGCGCTCGAGGACGCGACCGGGCTGCCCGCCGGGCTGTACCCGACCGGCACGTTGTCGGTCGCGTACGACGTCGACGACACCGCGGTGCTGAGCCGGCTGGCGGCGTACCAGCGCCGGCTCGGTCTCGAGGTCGAGGAGCTGACCGGACGCGAGACTCGCCGGTACGAACCGATGCTGGCGGTCGGTGTCGCGGGCGGCTTGTGGGTGCCCGGCGACCATTCGGTCGACAATCGCAAGGCCGTCGCCGCACTGCTCGCCGCGGTCGAATCCGCCGGCGTCGAGATGCTCGTACGCCGCATAGCCCGGGTCCGGCTGGACGGCGACCGTGCGACCGGCGTGGTACTCGACGACGGCACGGACATCAGTGCGGGCACAGTGGTTGTGGCAACCGGTCCGTGGGCGGGCCAAACCGAAGGTGTGCCGCGAGAACTGCTCCCGCCGGTGCGACCGGTCAAGGGTGAGGTGCTGCGGTTGCACGTACCGGAGACGTACCGGCCGGCGCTGAGCCACACCGTACGGGCGACGGCACGTGGCTTCTCGGTCTACCTGGTGCCGCGGCCCGACGGCGAGCTGGTGGTCGGCGCGACGAGTGCCGAGCTGGGCTTCGACACCCGGGTGCTGGCCGGTGGCGTTTACGCGCTGCTCCGCGACGCGCGGACGGTGTTGCCGATCACCGACGAGCTCGAACTGGTCGAGTCGATCGCCGGGCTGCGCCCGGCTACCCCCGACAACGCGCCGGTGCTCGGCCCGTCCGGGCTGGACGGGCTGCTATGGGCGACCGGCCACTACCGCAACGGCGTACTGCTGACCCCGGTCACAGCCGGGGCGATCACCCGGGCCGTCACGACCGGTGTCCTCCCCGAGGTGGCCCAGCCGTTCGTCGCCGCCCGGTTCGCGCCTGGCAAGGTGGCATCGTGAACGTTGTAGTGAACGGCACCCCGGACGAGCTGCCCGACGGCAGCACCGTCGCCCAGATCGTGGCAGCACGGTCAAAGACCGATCAGGGCGTCGCCGTGGCGGTGAACGACCAGGTGGTGACCAGGAGTTCCTGGTCCGACGTCACGCTGGCCGACGGCGACCGGGTCGAAATCCTCACGGCAGTACAAGGCGGGTGACGGTGGCGGACGACACGTTGGTGATCGCGGGACGGGAGTTCGGCTCCCGGCTGGTGATGGGAACCGGCGGCGCACCGAGTCTGGAGGTGCTCGAGGAGGCCTTGGTTGCCTCCGGCACCGAACTGACCACGGTGGCGCTGCGCCGGCTCGACCCGGAACAGCAGGGCTCGGTTCTCGACGTCCTCAAGCGGCACGGGATCGCCGTTCTGCCGAACACCGCCGGCTGTTTCACCGCGGGTGAGGCAGTGCTGACTGCGCGACTGGGTCGCGAGGCGCTGGACACGAACTGGGTCAAGCTCGAGGTGGTCGCCGACGACCACACCCTGCTTCCCGATCCGGTCGAGTTGCTCGACGCCGCCGAGCAGTTGGTCAAGGAGGGGTTCGTGGTTCTGCCGTACACCAACGACGACCCGATCCTGGCTCGCCGGCTCGAACAGGCCGGCTGCGCCGCGGTGATGCCGCTCGGCTCGCCGATCGGGTCCGGCCTGGGGATCCGCAACCAGCACAACATCGCGATGATCGTCGAGCAGGCCGGCGTACCGGTGGTGCTGGACGCCGGCGTCGGTACGGCAAGCGACGCCGCACTGGCGATGGAGCTGGGCTGTGACGCCGTCCTGCTGGCGAGCGCGGTGACGCGGGCCGAGCAGCCGGCCCTGATGGCGGCGGCGATGCGACAGGCCGTGACGGCCGGCCGGGCTGCGCGACTGGCGGGGCGGATCCCGCGACGCTGGTTCGCCGCCGAGGCGTCATCCCCGCTCGAAGGCCGCCTCGGACACTGAGACAGGCGACACCAAGCAGTACGTGACGAACCTGCTGCTCATCAAGCGCCGGCTCGACCTCGGGTGGAACCCGCTGAGGTGAGCACCAAGTAACGTAGAGTGCACGGTGGCACCCGCTGCGTACATGTGCGGCGCGGCAGCGGGGTTCGGCCCGGCGGCGTATCTAAACTCTCGGGGCAAGAGGCCGTCTTCCCCGAGAGTCTGAAGGACCTGCCCGTCACCGTGGACATCCATACCAGCGACTACCTCGTCGGGCGGACGCTCGACGGCCGGTATCGCGTTGGCTCGCGGATCGCTCGCGGCGGGATGGCGACCGTGTACGAGGCGCTGGACACCAGGCTAGACCGGGTCGTCGCACTGAAGGTGATGCACGGCGGGCTCGGCGACGACCACGACTTCTCCCGCAAGTTCGTACATGAGGCCCGTGCCGCGGCCCGGCTGTCGCATCCGAACGTCGTCGCGGTGTTCGACCAGGGCTCCGACGACGGCACGCTGTTCCTGGCGATGGAGTATGTGCCCGGCCGGACCCTTCGCGAGGTGATCCGCGATTCCGCGCCGATGTCGCCGGCCCGCGCCCTTGACCTGCTGACGCCGATCCTGTCCGCGCTGTCGGCCGCACACGACGCCGGCATCGTGCACCGCGACATCAAGCCGGAGAACGTGCTGATCGCGACCGACGGCACGATCAAGGTGGCCGACTTCGGCCTGTCCCGCGCGGTCAGCGCCAACGGCAACACCGCGACCCAGGGCCTGCTGATGGGCACCGTGTCGTACCTGGCTCCCGAACTGGTCACCGACGGCACCGCCGACGCCCGCTCGGATGTGTACTCGGCCGGGATCGTGCTGTACGAGATGCTCACCGGGACCAAGCCGCACTCCGGCGATACGCCGATCCAGGTCGCGTACCGGCATGTGCACCACGACGTACCGCCGCCGTCACAGCTCCGGCCGGACATCCCACCGTACGTCGACGCGCTGGTGCAGCGGGCGACCGCGCGCAGCCGCGAGTTGAGGCCGGCCGACGCGCACGTGTTCGCCCAGCAGGTCCGGCGAGTGCGCAGCGCGCTGGAGGAAGGCGTCAGCGACGACCCGGAGCTGACCGGCGATCTGACCGTGCCGATCATGGCGATGCGCGAGGAGGCCGGGCCGCCCGCGGACGAGCATCTGAGCCGCCCGCACGTGGTCCAAGGCTGGGACGGCGGCGGCTACCACGGTGGCTTCAGCCGTGGCGAGATCCACACCGACACGATCATCGTCGAGAACCAGCCGCCGCGGCGGCAGCCGCCCGCCGCGCCGCCGCGGTCCGGTCCGCCGCTTCGGGAACGACGCAAGCGCCGCGGGCCGGCCGCGCTGATCGCCATCCTCGTGCTGGCGATCGCGATCGGCACCGGGGCCTGGTACTACGGCGTCCAGCGGTACACGAAGACGCCGGACCTGACCCAGGTGACGACGACCCAGGCCGCGGACAAGGCGCGGATCGACGGGCTGACCACGACCGTGCTCCGCCAGGAGTACAGCGAGACCGTGCAGGCCGGCATCGTGTTGTCCACCGACCCGGGCGTCGGCGACCGGATCCTCAAACACGGCCAGGTCGGCCTGATCGTGTCCCGCGGCAAGGAGCGGTACAAGATCCCGAACCTCACCGGGATGCGGTTGGACGCCGCCAAGGACACGCTGGCCGGGCTCAACCTGCGTACCGGCAGCGTCGACCAGGTGTACGACGAGAAGGTTGCCCAGGGCAATGTGGTGAGGCAGAGCCTGCCGCCCGGCCAAGTGGTCAAGCGCGACCAGGTCGTCAACCTCACCGTGAGCAAGGGCAAGCAGCCGATCGCCGTACCGGACACCACCGGGAAGAGGACGCGCGAAGCGCGCCGGCAGCTGGTCCGGCTGGGCTTCCAGGTGAAGGTGACCGAGGAGTTCTCCGAGTCGGTGCCGCAAGGCCGGGTGACCGGCCAGGCCCCGAACGCGGGCACCCGGTACGCCGGGGACACGATCCAGTTGGTGGTGTCGAAGGGCCGGCCGCCGATCCAGGTACCGAGCGTGTGGCGGATGCCGGTCAGGGACGCCGAGCGGATCCTGACCGCCGCGGGCTTCAAGGTGAAGACGCAGAAGGCGGCGCTGTACATCGGGCTCGGCGTGGTCGGCGCGCAGAACCCGCCGGGCAACTCGATGGCCCAGCGCGGCAGCACCATCACCCTCACGATCCTGTGATCTTTCGCGGTTCACCCGCGGCCGACGTCGTCCTAGGCTGTCCGGTAGGGATGCGGAGGTGGTCCGACATGAAAGCTGAGATCGGCGACCGGCTGCACGTGCGGGGCCGCACGGTGGGTACCGGCGAGCGCGAGGCGGAGGTGCTCGAGGTGCGCGGGGAGAACGGCAGCCCGCCGTACCTGGTCCGCTTCGCCGACGGGCACGAGTCACTGGTGTTCCCCGGCCCGGACTGTGTCGTGGAGCACGTGTCCGCCTCGTGAGCCTGCTCAGGGGCAGAGTGTAAGCAGCCTGTAAGCAGTCTGAGAGAGTTTGCGGGTGACACAAGCCCGCCTGGCCGTCGCGGCCTGCACATCGTCGGCCCGGGTGCCTGGTCGACTCCGTCGAACGCGTTCGGACTGTCCACCCTGCAGATGGTGGTGAGGCTGCGATCGCGATGACGATGGAGCCGGTGTTCGCCTCGACCTTCGCCGTGTTGCCCGGAGGTGAGACCCTGACGGTACGGATGGTGATTGGCGAGGCCTGCGTGGTCGCGGCGATGTACCTGGTCGAACTGGCGCCGCGGCCGAAGCTCGAGGGCGAGGTCCCGCATCTGGTGCACCAGATCGGTTGCCTGGGACAACGACTAGCGGCGAGGGGTGGGCATGCGCGACGACGGCGGACCGCGGATGCGCGCCTTCAGCCTGGTCGTGATCGGCGGGCTGATCGCCTTCCTGGCCGGCGGGTTCGGCTGGTCCCAGCACCGCCGGCCGGTGCCGGAACTCGTGACCGACGACGCGTCGACGCACCTGACCGCCACTCGGCTCGACCTGGGCGAGCAAGCGTTGTCCGACCTGCGCGCGCTCACGCTGCCGAATGGAGCCGTGCTGGCCGGTTCGCACGGGCCGTGGGCGTACGTCTGGCCGCGGGACGCCTCGTTCGCCGCGGCGGCGTACTGCGCGACCGGTGACGTCGGACGCGGGCTCAGCGTGCTCGGCTTCCTCGAGCGAGTGCACCCGCGGTCGGGGCGCTGGGCGGCGCGGTACGAGGAGGACGGATCCGGTCCGATGGCTGACCGGCGGGGCCCACAACTCGACGGATCCGGCTGGGTTCCGTGGGCGGCCGGGTTCTGCGCCGCGTCCGGCGCGACCGACTACGCGCTGCGCGACCTGTGGCCGATGGTGCGGCAATCAGCCGACCACACCGTCGCCGAACTGGGCCGCGACGGGCTGCCGAAGCCGTCGCCCGACTATTGGGAGCGGTCCGAGAAGCGCCTGACGCTGGGCACAGTCGCGCCGCTGATCGCCGGCCTGCGTGCCGCCGCCTCCGTCGCGGACCGCCTCGCGGTCCTTCCGGCCGCCGCGGCCGATGCAGAACGGTGGCGCGCGGCGGCGGATCGGCTGCAACGAGCGGTCGACATTCAGTTCGGGCCGCTGGGCTATTCGCGCGACAGCCGGGGCGGCGCGGACAGCATCGTCACCGTTCTCGGGCCGCCCTTCTCCCCCGCCCGGCCGCAGGTCAGCACGGCGATCCGGCGCAGCCAGGAACTGCTGACGCTGCCGAACGGCGGCGTGACGCCCGGTCAGGACTGGCGTGCCGACGGGATCGCGTGGACGCCGTCCACCGCGTTGTTCGGCCTGAGTGCCGCCGCCCGTGGCGACCGTGGTGCCGCCGAGCGGGCGCTGCGGTTCCTCGACGACCATCGCAGCCCGGCCGGCGCCGTGCCGGAGAAGGTCACCCGGGCCGCCAGCCCGGCCGGCGAGGCACCGCTGGCCTGGACGTCGGCCCTGGTCGTGCTGACCGAGGCAGCGCTGGCCGGACCGCTTCCCATTGCCTGGGGCAACTAGTTGCGACCGAGGAAGTGGCGTGGATTCCGCACCACTTCCTCGGACACGACTGGACCGTGGGCTAGGCGCGGGCGAAAGGGAGGCGCGGCTGCGGCGGGGCGTGTGTCGGGTCGACGCCGTCGAACAGGCTGCTGACCGACTCGCCGGCGTGGATCCGCGAGATCGCCTCGGCGAACAACCGCGACACCGACCGGATCCTGAGCTCGGGGAAGTCACGAGGCGCCGGCACCGTGTCGGTCGTCACCACCTCGGTGACGAACGGGTGCGAGCGCAACCGCTCGACCGCCTTGCCGGCGAACAGGCCGTGAGTACAGGCGATCGCGCCCTGGGTGCAGCCGAGTTCGCTGAGCCGGTACATCAGCTCCACCAGGGAGCCCCCGGTGGCGATCTCGTCGTCGAGGATGATCGCGCGCTTGCCGGCGACGTCGCCGACGATCGAGTCGATCACGACCGTGTCGCCGTCC
Source organism: Actinomycetota bacterium (assembly GCA_046765875.1). Taxonomy (GTDB): domain Bacteria; phylum Actinomycetota; class Actinomycetes; order Propionibacteriales; family Kribbellaceae; genus DASRHY01. The sequence continues at coordinate 3,144 of JBKPSJ010000364.1, read as the reverse complement.
AGCCGGCGCTTGCTGCCCGCCGCCACCGGCAAACCGAGCAGCCGGGCGAACTGGGTCGCCGTCTTCGCGTTGCCGAGGTCCGGGCTGACGACGACCGTGTTCTCCAGGTCGCGGTCACGGAAGTGCTCGGCCAGTACGCCGATCGCGGTCAGGTGGTCGACCGGGACCGAGAAGAACCCGTGCACCTGCGGTGCGTGCAGCGCCATCGTGAGCACCCGGTGCGCGCCGGCCGTAGCGAGCATGTCGGCGACCAGCCGGCCGCCGATCGAGATCCGGGAGGCGTCCTTCTTGTCCGACCGGGCGTACGCGTAGTGCGGCATCACCGCGGTGATCTGGGCCGCCGAGGCACCCCGCGCGGCGTCCATCATCAACAGCAACTCCATCAGGTGGTCCTGCGTCGGCGCTACGAGCGGTTGCACGATGTACACGTCGCGTTGCCGGCAGTTCGCCTGAAGCTGCACCTGCAAGCAGTCGTTGCTGAACCGGGTGATCTCCACCGGCGACAGCGGGACCCGCAGATCTGAACAGATCCGCTGCGCGAGCGCCCGGTGAGCGCTCCCACTGAACACTACGATCTCGCGCACTGGTGCCTCCCCCACGGAGGAGTGGACGGGACGCTCGCAGTCTACGGGTGCCTCGCCTGATGGCCGTACGGTCTCACGACCCGTTAGCGACTCAGGGGAGGATGCGGGAGCGCTGGTCGATGCCGGGCGCGCCGTACGGGTAGTCGGCGACGATCGGCGCGCTCGCCTCGGAGAGCAGTGCGGTCTCCTTGTCGGACAGGTGCAGATCCGCGGCGCCGAGGTTGTCCTCGAGTTGCTGCAGCGTGCGGGCGCCGAGGATGACCGACGTCACCGCCGGCCGATCCGCCACCCACGCCAGCGCGACCTGTGACATCGGTACGCCGCGTCCCTCGGCCACCTCGCGAACGGCGTCGATCACCTGCCACGTCCGCTCTTCGGCGTTGCGCGGACCGTAGGCCTCCATGCCGCGCTCCGGGTCCTCCCCCAGCCGGGTGGCACCAGTCGGTGCCTGGTCGCGGGTGTACTTACCAGTCAGCCAGCCACCGGCCAGCGGCGACCACGGCAGGATGCCGATCCCCTCGTTCCGGCACACGTCCACGAGTTCGAACTCGATGTCGCGAACCAGCAGGTTGTACTGCGGTTGCAGCGTGACGATCGGCGCCAGCCCGTGGAACTCCGCCAGCAGTGAGGCCTTCTGCAGCTGCCAGCCGAGGAAGTTGCTCACCCCGGCGTACCGGATCTTGCCGGCGTGGACCGCGTCGTCGAAGAACCGCAGGGTCTCCTCGATCGGGGTCAGCGGGTCCCACGCGTGCGCCTGGTAGAGGTCGATCGTCTCGACACCGAGCCGGCGCAGGCTGGCGTCCAGCGCGCGGGACAGGTTCGTCCTGGTCAGCCCGGCGTCGTTCGGGCTATCGCCCATCGCGAACCGGCCCTTGGTGGCGATCACCAGCTGGTCCCGTACGCCGGACCTCTTGGCCAGCCAGCGCCCGATGATCTCCTCGGACACACCGCGCGAGTACACGTTCGCGCTGTCGACGAAATTGCCGCCCGCCTCGACGAACCGGTCGAGTTGGGCGTGCGACACCTCTTCGTTGCTCTCGGCCCCGAACGTCATCGTGCCGAGGCACCGAGCCGAGACGATCGTGCCGGTGCTGCCCAACCTCCGGAACTCCATGGTCTGCTCTCTTCTCGTACGGCGGGATCTGTGCTCCAGTCTTCCGGCTCCCGATTGTGCTGTCCAACAGAAGAAACAGATCCCACCGATCGAATTGAGCGATCAATTCGGGCGCCATACCCCGGTCGCGGCCACTGCCTGCAGGTACTCGCTGAAGTCGCGCGGTGCGCGGCCGAGCGCCCACTGGACGCCGTCGGTCAGGTACGAGTTGTGGCCGTCCATGATCTCGGTGAACACTCCGGCAAGGCCGTCGGCGAAGTCGTCGGGCAGCCCGGCCTCCTTCAGCCCCGCGGCGAACCCGGCCGGCGTGATCGGCAGGTACCGGACCGGATAGCCCGCCGCCTCGCTGAGCTCGGCCGCGACCTCGGTGAACGTCATCAGCCGCGGACCGGTCAGTTCGTACACCTGGCCGACGTGGCCCGGCTCGGTCAGCGCCACCACGGCGACGTCGGCGATGTCGTCGATGTGCAGCACGGGTTCCCCGACGTCACCGGCCGGCAGCGCGAACTCGCCGGCCTGGACCTGCTCGGCCAGGAAACCCTCGTCGAAGTTCTGCGCGAAGAAGGCGCAGCGCACGATCGTCCAGTCCGCGCCGGCATCGATGAAGGTCTGCTCCGACAGTTGCGCGCCCTTCTCCCCCCGGCCCGACAGCAGCACCAGGCGGCGTACGTCGTGCCCGATCGCGGTACGAGCGAAATCGCCGATCCTGTCCGCGGCACCCGGTAAGGCCAGGTCCGGGTAGTAGGTGATGTACGCCGCGGTCGCACCGGTCAGCGCCGGTACCCACGTCGAACGGTCGTCCCAGTCGAACGGCGGTACGCCGGAGCGCGAGCCGATCCGGACCGCGCGGCCCATCTCGGTCAGTCGTGCGGCGACCCGGCTGCCGGTCTTGCCGGTCCCACCGAGAACCAATGTCAGATCAGTGTTGTTTGTCATGGCATCCAGTGAATGGTCGGAACGTGAGACGATCCATGGCCAGGAGGCTCAGCTCCATACGTGATCGTCTACCCTTACCGGCATGGATGCGATGGCCGGGTTGCTCGACGGGCCGCGGGCGCGCGGCGCCTTCCTGCTCCGGGCGCTGATGGCGCCGCCGTGGTCGGTGCGGATCCAGGACGAGGCGCCGCTGTCGCTGGTCGCGATGGTCTCCGGCGAGGCATGGGTCCAGACCGTCGACGGCAGGATCCAGCTCGGTCCCGGCGACATCCTTGTCGCGAAGGGCCCAGACCACTACACCGTCGCCGACGACCCGGGCACCGCGCCGCAGGTGGTGATCCACCCCGGCCAGCGCTGTACGACGGCCGACGGCCACGAGGTCGCACGGATGACCGATCTCGGCGTACGCACCTGGGGCAACGATCCCGGCGGCCCGACCGAGATGCTGATCGGCACCTACCAGCTCAGCGGTGAGGTGAGCCGCCGGCTGCTGACCGCGCTGCCCGTCAT
>JBKPSJ010000363.1:0-9756 GCA_046765875.1 Actinomycetota bacterium | reverse complement strand
CGTCGACCTGCTCGGCGATCGCGAGCGCGAAATCGCCGTTGATCCGGACCAGCCGGTCGGCCGCGCGGCCGCGGTACAGGTTGAGGCCGACCAGCCGGGCGACGTAGTCCGAGCGCGGGTGCGCGGTGATCGTCGCCGCGTCGCCCTCCTGGACGATCCGGCCGTCCTCGACGATCACCAGCCGGTCGGCCAGTACCAGCGCGTCCAGCGGGTCGTGGGTGACCAGTAAGGTGGCGCCCTTGTGGTCGCCGAGGTGCCGGTGCAGTTCGGCCCGGGTGTCCAGCCGGCTACGGGCGTCGAGGGCGGCGAGTGGTTCGTCGAGCAGCAGCAGGAGCGGGTCGAGTGCCAGCGCCCGGGCGAGCGCCACCCGCTGTGCCTGGCCCCCGGACAACTGGCGCGGCTTGCGGCCGGCGTAGTCGGCGAGCCCGATCCTTTCGAGCCAGCTGGCCGCCACGGCGCGCGCATCGCGGTGCGAGGCGCCATGGCTGCGCGGCCCGAACGCCACGTTGTCCAGCACTGTCAGGTGCGGGAACAGCAGGTAGTCCTGGAACACCACACCGTTCGGCCGCCGCTCCGGTGGCGTCCAGGTCCGCGCGTCCGGGTCGTCGAGCACCAGGCCGGCCACGTCGATCCGGCCGGCGGTGAGCGGGGTCAGCCCGGCCAGCGCGCGCAGTGCCGTGGACTTGCCCGCCCCGTTCGGCCCGAGCAGAGCGACCACCTCGCCGGCGTCGATCGCCAGCCGGATGTCGAGCCGGAAGCCGTCGTCGTGTACGACGACCAGTTCCGCGTCCAGGACCGGGGAGTTCACGCCACGCCGATCCACTTGTCCCGCAGGCTGGCCAGGATCACCACCGACACGATCAGCAGTATCAGGCTCAGCACGATCGCCGCCTGCAGGTCGTTCTCCAATGCGAGATACACCGCGAGCGGCATTGTCTGGGTCCGGCCCGGAAAGTTCCCCGCGAAGGTGATCGTGGCGCCGAACTCGCCGAGCGCGCGGGCCCAGCACAGCACCGTCCCGGCCGCGATACCGGGCGCCACCAGCGGCAGCGTGACCCGCCGGAATGTCGTCCAGCGCCCGGCGCCGAGCGTGGCCGAGGCCTCCTCGTACCGGGTGTCCGAGCCGCGCAGGGCGCCCTCGACCGCGATGACCAGGAACGGCATCGCGACGAAGGCCTCGGCGACGACGACACCGGCGGTCGTGAACGGCAGCGAGATCCCGAAGGTCGAATCCAGCCACGACCCGACCAGTCCGCGCCGGCCGAACACGAGTAGCAGCGCGACCCCGCCGACCACCGGTGGCAGCACCAGCGGAACGGTGACCAGAGCACGTACCAGCTTCCGGCCGGGGAACTCGATCCGGGCGAGCAGCCATGCCAGAGGTACGCCGAGCAGCAGGCAGAACACCGTGGCCAGAGTCGCGCACCGCAGCGACAGCCACAGTGCCTGGCGTACGGCAGGCTCTTTCAGCCGCTCCAGCGCCGTCGACCACGGCGCGCGGATCAGTAGCCCGGCCAACGGCAGGACCAGGAATGCCAGCCCGATCGCGGCCGGCAGCAGCAGCGCGAGCGGGACCCGGTTCCCGGTGTGCCGGCGCGCCACCTAGGGTGCCTGGAAGCCGGCCTGCTTCAGCACCGCCTGCGCCTTGTCGCCCTTGACGTAGTCGACGAATGCCTGCGCGGCCTGCTTGTTCGGTGCCTTGCTCAGCACAATGATCGGGTAGTCGTTGATCGCGCCCGCCGACTCGGGGAACTCGATCCCGTCGACGTCGGCGGAGGCCGCCTTGGCGTCCGTGAGGTACACCAGGCCGGCATCCACCTCGCCGAGCTTGACCTTGGACAGCACCGCCTTGACGTCCTGCTCGAGAGTGGCCGGCTTCAGGGTGACGCCGGCGGCCGCGAGCGCCTTCTTGGCGGCGGCACCGCACGGCACCTGCTCGGCGCACAACGCGACCTTGGTATCCGGCTTGGTCAGGTCGGCCAGTGTCTTGATGCCCTTCGGGTTGCCCTTGGCAACCGCGATCACCAACTGGTTCCTGACGAAGGTTGCCGGGTCGCCGGCACCGTTACCCGCGTCGGTGACGGTCTTCATCGTCGACGGGCTCGCCGAGGCGAACACGTCCGCCGGAGCACCCTGGTTGATCTGGGTGGCCAGCCCGGAACTGCCGCCGTAGTTGAAGGTCACCTTGGTGCCCGGATGGGCCGCCTCGAAGTCCTTGCCGATCTGGTTGAACGACTCGGTCAGCGACGCCGCGGCGAACACCGTGACGTCATCCGTCACCGCGCTCGGACTACTCCCGGCCTGCGGAGCGGCATTGTCGGTGCTGTCGTCGGACCCGCAGCCCGCTGCGGCCAGCATCAGCCCTGCGGCGGCGATCGCGGCCGGCCATCGACTCCTCATCCGGTCTTCCTCACCCTTTCCACCACGACCGTTGTCGACTTGATCACCGCAACCGCCAGCGACCCGACCTCCAGGCTGAGGTCGTCGACGGCCTCCCGGCTCATCAGCGCGACAACCCGGAACGGCCCGGCCTGGATGTCGACCTGGGCCATCACCGTGTCCTTGGTCACCGCGGTGACGATGCCGCGCAGCCGGTTGCGCGCCGACGACTTGTCGCTGTCCTCGTCGTCGGTGCCGTGCGAGCGCACGTATCCGGCCAGGTCGACGCCGTCGATCACCCGGTGACCGTGCTCGTCGCGGTTCGCCGTCAGCCGGCCGGTGTCGACCCAGCGACGAACCGTGTCGGGGCTGACGCCGAGCAACTGGGCGGCCTCGCCGATCTGAAATGCCGTCACTCGGGTACAGTAACCTCTCGCAACTGCGAGTTAATAGTCTGGTTCAAACTGGCGTCTGCTGGATCCTTGCCCTTAGGTGTACCGCATCTGCATGATGAGGTATGGCCGACCGCTGGCACGAGGTGCTCGACACCGTCGGCGGCCTGCTGCCCGGGGGCGCGGCGGTCGTGGTGGACGGGGGCGGTCCGGTCGGGCTTTTCGCCGACCGGCTCGTAGCCGCGCTGGAATCCGCATGCCGGCGGTGCGTCCGCCCCGACGACGAAGGCATCACCAGGGTGGGAGAGGTGACGCCGGCGGCCGGGGGACGGTGGCGGGCGCACCCGCCCGCGGGCCGGTGATCCGCCGGGTGTCCGAACGCCTCGACCCGGACCGGTCCTGGTACCTGCGCGAGAGCCGCGCCTTCTTCGCCGCTCGTGCCTCGTCGTGGGACAGCCGGTTCGGCGACGACATGCCCGCGTACGCCATGGCCGTGAGCGAGGCGGGTATCCCGGCCGGCGGAGTCGTGCTCGACGCCGGGTGCGGCACCGGCCGGGCCCTTCCCGCCCTGCGGATGGCGGCCGGCACGGACGGGACGGTCATCGGTCTCGACGTCACCCCCGAGATGCTGGACCAGGCGCGGCACCGCGGCCGGGCCGACTTCGCGACGCTGGTGCTCGGCGACTCGTGCCGGCTCCCGCTCGCCGACCGCAGCGTCGACGTCGTGTTCGCCGCGGGCCTCGTGATGCACCTTCCAGATCTGACCGCGGGGCTCACCGAGCTCGCGCGGGTCGTTCGGCCGGGTGGCCGGCTGGCGATCTTCCACCCCTCCGGAAGAATCGCGCTGGCCGCCCGGCACGGACGCACCCTGCGCCCCGACGACGTGTTGCACGAGCCCGTCCTCGTACGCCGGCTGGCCGAGACGGGCTGGGACCTCATCCGGTACGAGGATCCGCCCGACCGGTTCTTCGCGCTGGCCGATCGGATCGGCCGAGCTCGGGAACCGGCTGGGGGACCTCCTCCTCGACACCGGTGATGATGTCGATCCTGGGCCGCGGCAGCAGCCGGGGCCGGATCGACAGGCCACGCCGGCGGGCGCCGATCAGCCCGGCCAGTGCCGCGCCGAGCGAGGACAGCGCGCCGCCGATGATCAGGGTCCAGCGCGGCCCGAACGCCTGCCCGATCCAGCCGATCACCGGCGAGCCGATGGTGTTGCTGCCCATCAGCACGGCCATGTACAGCGCCATCACCCGGCCGCGCATGGTCGGGATCACGGCCAGCTGGACGGTCGCGTTGGCGGTGTTCAGCACGCTCATCGCGAGGATGCCCATGAACGGCAGCACCGCGACGTACGACAAGTAGGTCGGCATCAGCCCGGCGACGATCTCGACCAGCCCGAACGCGATCGCCGCGCCGACCACGATCCGGACCCGCGGCCGGGACCGGCGGGCGGCCAGCAGCGCGCCGCTGAGCGAGCCGATCGCGAACACCGAGGCGAGGATGCCGAACCCCTGCGCGTCCTTGTGGAACACCTTGGTCGCCATCAACGCCGAGCTGACCTGGAAGGTGAGCCCGAACATGCCGACGAAGAACACCGTGGTGATCACCATCATCAGCTGCGGACGGCGCCACAGATAGCGCACGCCCTCGCGGATCATGCCCTTGCCGCGCGCCGCCGGCGGTGGCGTGTGCAGTTCGCTGGTACGCATCAGCAGCAGCGAGACGATGACGGCGCCGTAGCTGATCCCGTTGGCCAGGATCACCGGGCCGGTGCCGAACCAGTTGATCAGCAGGCCGGCCAGCGCCGGGCCCACCACCCGCGCGGTGTTGAACGATGCGCCGTTCAGCCCGACCGCGTTCGACAGGTCGTCCGGCCCGACCATCTCGACGACGAACGACTGCCGGGCGGGCGCGTCGAACGCCGTGCCGATGCCGAAGAGCAGCGCAAGCAGGTACACGTGCCAGACCTGGACCACACCGGTGGTGGCCAGCACGCCGAGGGTGGTCGACACCACCGCGAGCGCGGCCTGGGTGGACAGCAGCACCAGCCGCTTCGGCAGCCGGTCGGCCACCAGACCGGCGTACGGCGACAACAGCAGCGCCGGCAGGAACTGCAACCCGGTCACGATGCCGAGCGCGGTCCCGGAGTGGGTGAGCTGGAGCACCAGCCAGTCCTGCGCGATCCTCTGCAACCAGGTGCCGACGTTCGACACGATCGCCCCGGAGGAGTAGAGGCGGTAGTTGCGGACCCGCAGGCTGTTGAAGGTAGGGCTCACGAGGCGGCCAGACGCTCCAGTACCGGCGCCGCCTTGCGCAGGATCTCCCGCTCCTCGGGTGTCAGCGTCTTCAACTTCCTCTGCAGCCACTCGTCGCGGCGCCGCCGGTTGGCCAGGATCAGGTCCCCCGCGGCCGGGGTGAGGTCCACCCGGACCTGGCGCTTGTCGGTCTCGGCGGGGGTACGGCGTACCATCCCCGCCGCCTCGAGGTTCGACACGATCCGGGTCATCGACGGCGGCTTGACCCGCTCGTGCGCCGCCAGGTCGCCGATGGTCATCGGGCCGTGCTTGCTCAGCGTCCCGAGTACGCCGAGCTGGTTCGCTGTCAGCTCGGCGTCGTCCGCGCGCTGGAAGCGGATCTGCCGGGACAACCGCAGGATCGACGACCGCAGCGCACTGGCCAGGCCGACGTCGCTCTTCAGCTGCTGTGACACCATCTCCTTAGCATGACTCATTAGCTTTGCTAACAAAAGTTCCGGCGCCGATGAGTTTCTCGCCAACCGGTGGTCAAGGTGTACGACAGATCAACCGAGGGAAGGCAGTAACCATGGGTTCGACAGTCCTGTACATGTCCATGTCACTCGACGGGTTCATCGCCGGGCCGGACGACGGCCCCGCGCACGGACTCGGGGTCGACGGTGAGCGGTTGCACGATTGGCTGGGCCACGGCGACCCGGCGCTGTGGCCGAAGGAGGGTGTCAACGGGCAGGTGTTCGACGAGCTGATGGACAGCGGTGCGGTCGTGGTCGGCCGGCGGACCTTCGAGATCGCCGGTGAGTGGGGCGGCGACCACCACGACGGCGTCCCGATCTTCGTCCTCACCCAGGAACTGCCCGGCGAGGACAAGCGGAACCGCTGGCCGAACGTCCACTACGTCACCGACATCGCCGAGGCGATGACCGAGGCGAAGAAGGCCGCCGGCGACAAGAATGTCATGGTGCACGGCGCGCGGCTGACCGAACTCGCGTTGAAGGCAGGCGTGCTCGACGAGTTCGAGATCCACCACATCCCGGTGTTGCTCGGCGCCGGCCGGCGGCTGTTCGACAACCTGCGCACCGAGCACATCGAGCTCGACCTGGTCCGGGTCCTCGAAGGGCCCGGTGTGCTGCACCTGCGCTACAAGGTGCTCAGATGAGATCGTCGGACAGGTGGTTCGGGGTGCCGAACCGGTGTGCGGTGATCGCCACGGCCTGTTCGCGTACGAACGGGAGCAGCTCGACGCGCCCGGCCTCGGTGACCGGCTGCGCGTAGACGGCGAGGTCCGGCCTGCCGCCGACCGCGGCGTACAGCTCGGCAGCCGATCCACCGAGCAGCCGGATCCGCCCGCTCGGCAGCTTCGCCGCGCGCGCGTGCCAGGTGTCGTCGTCCTCCACCGTGATCTCGACGCCGAGGGCGTTGATCGCCGTGCCCACCTCGACGCGGATGTCGGTGTACGACGACACGCTGACAGCGGCACCGGTGATGACGCCGGCACCCACCACCCGGACCAGTTCGGTCAGCGAGGAGCCGGCGGCGTACCGGATCGTCACCGGGTTCGGGTGGTAGCGGAACACGTTGCGCTCGGCGCTCAGACCGGACACGTCCTTTGAGGTGCCGAACTCGTCGGCCCAGGCTGCGGCGTCGCTGCGCAGCGCGCGCTCCAGCAGATCCGTGGCACCGAGCTTGGCGGCGCGGGCGGCGGTGAGCAGCGAGGCCGGCCCGGCCGGGATCTCGGCGCCGGCGGTCGCCTGCGCCGAGCTCCAGTCGCACAGCCCGACCAGGTAGTTCGGGCCGCCGGCCTTGGTGCCGGCGCCGACCGCCGACTTCTTCCAGCCGCCGAACGGCTGCCGGCGCACGATCGCGCCGGTGGTGCCGCGGTTGACGTACAGGTTGCCGGCCTGGACCCGGTTCAGCCAGATCCCCAGCTCGTCCGGGTCGAGGGCGTGCAGCCCGGCGGTGAGACCGTACGCGACCTGGTTCTGCAGCTCGATCGCCTCTTCGAGGGTCTCGGCGGTCATGATGCCGAGCACCGGGCCGAAGTACTCGGTCAGGTGGTATTCCGAGCCGGGTGCGACGCCGATCTTGACGCCGGGGGTCCACTGCCTGCCCTCGGCATCGAGTTTGCGCGGCTCGACCAGCCACGACTCGCCCGGGTCGAGGGTGGTCAGTGCCTTGAGCAACTTCCCCTTGGCCGGCTCGATGATCGGGCCCATCTGGGTGGTCGCATCGGCCGGCTGCCCGACCTTGAGCGAGCTGACGGCGTCGACGAGCTGGTTGCGGAACCGCTTCGACGTACCGACCGAGCCGACCAGGATCGCCAGCGACGCCGCCGAGCATTTCTGCCCGGCGTGCCCGAACGCGGAGTACACCACGTCCTTGACGGCCAGGTCGATGTCGGCGCTCGGCGTGACGACGATCGCGTTCTTGCCGCTGGTCTCGGCCAGCAACGGCAGGTCGCTGCGGAATGACCGGAACAACTCTGCGGTCTCGTACGCACCGGTGAGGATCAGCCGGTCCACCCGCGGGTCCGAGACCAGCCTCTGGCCGAGGTCGTGCTCGCTGAGCTGGACCAGCCGCAGCACGTCGCGCGGTACCCCGGCCTCCCACAGCGCGTCGACCATCACCGAGCCGGTACGCCGGGCCTGGGTGGCCGGCTTGACCACTACGGCCGATCCGGCGGCCAGGGCCGCGATCGTCGAGCCGGCCGGGATCGCCAGCGGGAAGTTCCACGGTGGGGTCACCACCGTCAGCCGCACCGGCCGGTACGCCGCGCCGTCGACCCGGTCCAGTTCCTCGGCCAGATGCGCGTAGTAGTTGGCGAAGTCGATCGCCTCGGACACCTCGGGGTCGCCCTGGTCGAGAGTCTTGCCGGCTTCGGTCGCCATCACCTCGAGCAGTTCGGCGCGGCGGCGTTCGAGCACCACCGCGGCCTTGTGCAGGTAGAACGCACGCTCCTTGCCGCTCAGCGAACCCCACTTCTCGCTCGCCTCGACCGCGCCGGCGATCACCGTCTCGAGCTCCTCGGGCGTGCTCAGCAGGGTGCTGTCGACCAGGTCCTCGCCGGCGGTGCTTTCCGGCACCCGGGACAGGATCGCCCGGCTCCAGGCCGCGTTGGCGGGCAGCGCCGGGTCGGTGTCGGGCACGTTGTGGAAGACCTCCTGGATCGCGCCGTCGACCGGGCGGCGGCGGTCCTGCACCCGGTACGGCTGCGGTACGTCGCGGTCGAGCGCCGCCACCGAGGCGAGGTACCGGTCCTTCTCCCGCTCGAACAGCTTCTCGTCGTGGTGCAGGTCGAACACGGCCGACATGAAGTTCTCGGTACTCGCGCCCTCCTCGAGCCGGCGGACCAGGTACGCGATCGCGACGTCGAACTCGTCGGGGTGCACGACCGGCGTGTACAGCAGCAGGCCGCCGACCTCGCGCTTGACCACCTCGGCCTGGCCCTGCGCCATCCCGAGCAGCATCTCGAAGTCGACCCCTTCGCGGACGCCGCGCTTACCGGCCAGCAGCCAGGCGAAGGCGATGTCGAACAGGTTGTGGCCGGCCACACCGATCCGGACGTTGCGGATCCGGTCCAGGCGCAGCGCGTAGTCGAGCACCCGCTTGTAGTTGGTGTCGGAGTCCTGCTTGGTGTGCCAGGTCGCCAGCGGCCAGTCGTGCAGCGACGCCTCGACCTGCTCCATCGGCAGGTTCGCGCCCTTGACCACGCGTACCTTGATCGGCGCACCGCCGCGGCGACCGCGTGCCGCGGCCCACTCCTGCAGCTGGATCATCGCGCCGAGCGCGTCCGGCAGGTACGCCTGCAGCACGATGCCGGCCTTCAGGTCGAGGAACTCGGGCTTGTCCAGCAGGGTGGTGAACACCGCGATGGTCATGTCGAGATCGCGGTACTCCTCCATGTCGAGGTTGACGAACTTCTTCGGCGATGACTCCGCGGCGAGCTTGAACAGCGGGGTCAGCGACTCCACGACATGCGCGACGGTCTCGTCGAACGCCCAGGCCGAGTGCGGCGCGACCGTGGCCGACACCTTCATCGACACGTAGTCGACGTCGGGGCGGGACAGCAGCCGCATGGTGCCCTCGAGCCGCCTGGCCGCCTCGCGCTCGCCGAGCACCGCTTCGCCGAGCAGGTTGATGTTCAGCCGTTCGCCCTTGGAGCGGATCTTGCGGATCGACTTGCCGAGCTTGTCCTCGCGTGCGTCGACGATCAGGTGGCCGACCATGCCGCGCAGGACCCGGCGTACCACCGGGATGACCAGGCCGGGGGAGACCCTGCCGGCGGCGGCGCCGAGCTTGACCGCGGCGCGCAGGTACGCGGGCAGGAACGCCGGGACGTCGGCGGCCAGTTCGGCGAACGCCCGGGCCGCGACCTTGGGGTCCTCGGGCCGGATCACGCCGTCGATGAAGCCGACGGTGAACGGCAGCCCGCGGGGGTCCTTGAGCACGCCCGCGAGCCGCCTGGCCGAGGCGTCGGGGGAGATCTTGGCGGAGTCGGTGAGCCAGCGTCGTACCGTCGCGATGACGTCGTCGGAAAGGTCGGTCAGCTCGGCCGGCGGGGCCGCGTCGGTGGTCATGGGCATGACGATCTCACTTACCTCGCGATCTGGTGTCCGGCCACAGTGTGACGCCTTATTCGCGTAAGATAAAGCGTTGATTTCTGATGGATATCCGTTGGGTCTGCTTATGATTTGGAGAACGCCGTGTATGACGTCCGGCGGCTGCGCCTGCTC
>JBKPSJ010000362.1:0-14590 GCA_046765875.1 Actinomycetota bacterium | reverse complement strand
CCGGCCCGGCCCCGGCCTCAAGCACGGCGCCGACGCCCCGGGCGCGGCCCTGCTCACCGCCGGCCTGATGCTCGGCGTCTACACCATCCTCGGCATCGACCAGCACGGCTGGACCTCCGGTCGCACCCTCGGCCTGGCCGCCATCTCCCTCACGCTGATCGCCGCGTTCCTGATCCGGCAGACCCGGATCGCCAACCCTCTGATGCCGTTGCGGATCTTCCGGTCCCGGTTCGTCACCGGCGCCAACATCGTCCAGATCCTGCTCGTGGTGGGGATGTTCGGGATGTTCTTCCTCGGCGCGCTGTACCTGCAACAGATCCTGGGCTACACCCCGCTGCAGGTCGGCCTGGCCTTCCTGCCCTCCACCCTCGTGATGGGCGCGATGTCGCTGAAGCTGTCCGGTCCGCTGGCCATGAAGTTCGGGCCGCTGCCGGTGCTGATCCCGGCGCTGGTGGCGATCGGCCTCGGCACGGTGTTGTTCGCCCGGACCCCGGTCGACGGGCACTTCCTGACCGACATCATGCCCGCGATGATCCTGGTCGGCGCCGGCGCCGGCGCCGGGTTCCCCGCCCTGGTGATGCTGGCGATGTCGGGTGCGACCCCGCAGGACGCCGGGCTGGCCTCCGGCGTGGTCAACACCAGCACCCAGGTCGGCGGCGCGATCGGCCTGGCCGTCTTGGCCACCATCGCCGCCCAGCAAACCGGCGACCACATGGCCTCCGGCAACACCCCCGCCGAGGCACTCAACGCCGGCTTCCACACCGCCTACCTGGTCGGCACCGTCCTGGTCGTCGCCGCGATCGGCCTGGCCCTGGCCCTGCTGCGGCCGGCCAAGCCCGCCGCTCAGGTCGAGACCATCCCGGCCTCCGAGCCCGAGGTCTACGCCGAAGCCGCCTGACACCCCCTCCAGGAGAACCGCCCCGGGCATTCAGTCCGGGGCGGTTCTTCTTACGCTCAGGCCGGAGCGCCGACCAGGTCGGTGACGGCCTCGGCCACTTCCGTGGGGCACTCCTCGGGCAGGAAGTGGCCGCACGGTAGCGTCCGGGTGCGCAGATCGGTCGCCCACGACGACCAGATCTCCTCGGGGTCGAACGGCAGCATCTGCCCGCCCGGGTCCTGCCACACAGCGAGCACCGGCATCTCCAGCCGGCGCCGCGCCAGCCGGTCGGTGTCCTCGTCGGCTGCGTCGATGAACGCCGAGGCCCGGTAGTCGTTGCAGATCGCCCGGATCACCTCCGGCCGGCTCGTGGTGGCCAGGTACTTCTCCCGGATGTCGTCCGGGATCGCGTCCGGTACCGCCGTCCAGGTGTCCAGGAAATGCCCGAAGAAGTCCCGCGGCGCCGCGCACAGCATCCGCTCGGGCAGATCGCCGAGCTGGGCCAGCAGGTACAGATGGAACGCGAACACGCCGCCGTTCCCCCGCAGCGACGACCACATGTCGGTGGTCGGCAGCACGTCGAGCACCGCAAGATGGTCGATCGCGTCCGGATGGTCCAGCGCGGCCCGGAACCCGACCAGCCCGCCGCGGTCGTGGCCGACGAAGGTGAACCGGTCCCAGCCGAGTTGCTGCATCATCCGGATCATCGCGTCCGCGGTCGCCCGTTTCGCGTACGACTTATAGCCGGCGCCGGGCGCGGGGGAGTCACCGTACCCGGGCAGGTCGGCACAGACGACGCTGAACCGCTCAGCGAGCAGCGGCGCGACCCGCCGCCAGGCCAGGTGTGTCTGCGGAAAGCCGTGCAGCAGCAGAACCGGCGGGCCGGTGCCGCCGACCGACACGGCCACCTCCTGTTCGCCGGTCGGCACGAGATGACGGTCGAATCCGGCGATGGCAGGGTCCTGCATCGGATCCTCCTCGGTCGTCAACGTCGCTTCGAGCGACTGCAGTTCCCCCTGTCGATGCCGTTACCCACTCGGTTCGTTACGAAGCAGGCGCCTACGCGGCGTACCGGGAGGTCAGGTCGCGGCGGTAGGCGAGTGAGACGGTACGAGCCGGCATCGACAGCCCGTACCACTCGGCGAGGTCGTAGTCGAACTCCGGCGCCCGCCGGTAGCCCAGTCGCTCGTACAAGGCCTGGGCGCTGCTCATGAAGCTGACGGTGTGGAACGCGAACACCGGCGCGCCGATGCTGCGGGCGAGCCGCTCGCCCTCGGCCAGCAGCGTGCTCGCGACACCGCGGCCGCGGACCTCGGGGTGCACCGCAAGGCCGCGTCCGCCCGCCCATCCGCTCGGCAGGCTCAGCCCCTGTCCATAGGCGTCGGGGTAGAAGATCGCGGACGCCCGGATCCGGCCCCCGGCCTCCACGACCAGCGGTACGCCGGCGTCGGCGTGCCGCTCGATGTCGAGCAGGTCGGCGAGGTACCGCTCGAAGACCTGCGGCGGAAGCATGAGGCCGGAGTACTGGTGGAACGCGGCCCGCACGACCACGCGCATCTCGTCGTAGTCGTCGGGTTGGGCGGTACGTACAAGCAAAGCCTGCGCGGGCAGGCGAGTGGTCGTTGTCATCTGGTCGCGAAGCATGGCGGTCTGTCCCCTGGTCGGCAGCCGCCCGCTGTCGAGCGACATCACATCGAGTACGTAGGTTGCCGACGACCGGTTCATGAGGTGACGTCGCTTGTGCGCCATGCCACACGGAATGCACTGCTGTGGGCGGATCCGCTCTGGGCAGCGGTGGCTGGAGACGGGGCCGGTACGACCGGAGGCTGGACGCATGACCACTGCACCTCCAGAACTGATGGCACCGATGTCCGAGCAGTACCTGGCGCGGCTGCTGCACCAGCGGATCGTCGTACTCGACGGCGACCTGGACGACAGCATCGGCACCCGGCTTTGCTCGCAACTGTTCCTGCTCTCGGCCGACGACCCGCACTCCGACATCAGCCTGTGGATCAACTCGCCGGGCGGATCGGTGCCGGCGATGCTCGCGATCATGGACACGATGCGGCTGATCCCGAACGACGTGTCGACGCTGGCGATCGGGATCGCCTGCAGCGCGGGGCAGTTCCTGCTCACGGCGGGTACGAAGGGCAAGCGGTTCGCATTGCCGCATACCCGGATCCTGATGCACCAGGGCTCGGCCGGGATCGGCGGCAGCGCTCCGGACATCGAGCTGCAGGCGGACGCGCTGCGGTACACCCGGGACACCGTGCTGGCGATCATCGCCGAGCACACCGGCCAGCCGCTGGCGCGGATCACCGAGGACTCGCTGCGGGACCGCTGGTACAGCGCCGACGAGGCCCGCGACTACGGCTTCATCGACGAGGTCGTGACGTCGCTCGACGTGGTACGCCCACGCCGCCAGCACCCGGTCGGTCTAGGAGCGGTCCGATGAGCAGCTACATGATCCCCAACGTGATCGCCACACATCCGCGCGGCGAACGGGTGATGGACGTTTACAGCCATCTGCTCGCGGAGCGGATCGTCTATCTCGGTACCGAACTCGACGACGGCGTCGCGAACGCGCTGATCGCACAGATCCTGCACCTGGAGTCGGTCAGCCCGGACCAGGAGATCAACCTGTATATCAACTCGCCGGGCGGATCGATGACGGCGATGTTCGCTGTCTACGACACGATGCAGTTCGTCCGGTCGCCGGTGACCACGACCTGTGTCGGCCAGGCGTGCGCGACCGCCGCGATCCTGCTGGCAGCGGGTGCGCCGGGACAGCGGGTCGTGCTGCCGCATTCGCGGGTGTTGCTGCACCAGCCGTCCGCGAGCGGGCAGGGCACGATCCCGGACCTGATCCTGCAGGCGGACGAGGTGATCCGGCTGCGGGCGGAGGCCGAGCAGGTGCTGGCCGAGCACACCGGCCAGACGACCGAGCAACTCCGCCGTGACACGGACCGGGACCGCATCTTCGCCCCGCAGGCAGCGGTCGACTACGGCCTCGCCGACCAGATCGTCAACCAGCGCCTCCGCGTCGCCGCCTGACAACCCCCACCGGCACGCCTGCACAGGCCGGCAGGACGTTGAACAACCTGTGGTGTCGTTGATACAGCGCCTGCACTGTTCAACGCCACCACAGCCTGTTCGACGCCCCGTACCCAGGCCAGCGCCGGCTGAGTTCAACGACGCCACAGCTGGTGGGAGGGGGTCAGGCGGCGAGGGCGACGGGGCCGCGGAACTGGGTGTCTACGCCGACCCGCAGGGGAGTGGCGTACGCCGAGGGGCGCGCGGTCAGGGCGCGGCCGGCGTGCAGGTCGACGACGATCGAGGTGGTGAGATCGAGGACGGTGAGCTCGAGCGCGCCGGCGATCGCGGCGAGGATCTCCGACGACGGATCCTTGAGCCCGCGTTCGATCTCGGACAGGTACTGCGGCGAGATGCCGGCACGGGCGGCGGTCTGCATGAGCGTCAGTCGGCGCCGGCGCCGCTGTTCACGAAGTTCGGCGCCGAGTACCTCGCGCCACAGTCGTTCCGGCCGCCGCGCCTCGCTCAGATCGCCCATGGTGCCAAGGTAGGCCGCGCCGCCAGGCCCGGCGTACGAAATCCGCTCACAGCAGAAGCTCAGCGGGCCGTTTCGGAATCTGACGGCGGTCGAGTCAGATAGTGACGAGCCTCTCACTCAGTGTCGCGGCTCCGTCCATGTGTCACTGATAGGAACTGATCCAGCACGGATCGATATCTTCAGGGGTAAGCGGAGACTGCCTCCGGGGGGCGGGTTCAGCCAGGCGTGATAGTGGTGTCGCCAGGGAGTAGCGGTGACCCGGGAACCGCTCTAAGTTACGAACGCGGATTTGCCCCACGCGGATCCGTAGCCCCGAACTGTCCCCCTATCCTGCACCGCCCTTGTGAGGAGAAGCCCCGAAATGTCGGACCGCACGGCGACAAAACACGGCCCCACCAGAACCACCCGGGTCGAACGCAGCATGTTCGCGGTGGAAAGCACCGGGATCGAGGTGATCCACGGCAACCACCGCAAGGGTGCGGCCAAGGAACTCTTCTGGCCCTGGTTCGCCGCAAACGTCTCAATCCTTGCGCTGAGCTACGGCTCGTTCACGCTGGGGTTCGGCATTTCGTTCTGGCAGGCATTCTTCGCGGCCCTGTTCGGCATCGTGTTCTCGTTCCTGCTGTGCGGCCTGGTCGCCCTTGCGGGCAAGCGCGGCTCGGCGCCGACCATGGTGCTCAGCCGGGCCGCGTTCGGAATCCGCGGCAACCGGTTCCCCGCCGCGATCTCGTGGTTGCTCACCGTCGGCTGGGAGACGGTGCTCACCATCCTGGCGACGCTCGCGGTCGCAACGGTCTTCGACAAGGCCGGCTGGGGCGGCGGAGATGTCACGAAGGCCGTCGCGCTCGCTGTGATCGCAGCGCTGATCGTGGTCGCGGGTGTGATCGGCTTCGACCTGATCATGCGACTCGAGACGGCGATCACCGTGGTCACCGCCGTCCTGACGGTCGTCTACATCGCGCTCACGGCGAAGAACGTCCACTGGAGCACGGTTGCCGACATTCCCTCCGGCACGACCCAGCAGGTGATCGGCGCGACCGTGTTCCTGATGACCGGGTTCGGCCTGGGCTGGGTCAACCTGGCCGCCGACTACTCGCGCTACCTGCCGCGTGACACCCCGGCCAGTGGAGTGGTCTTCTGGACGACCTTCGGCGGCGCGATCGCTCCCATCCTGCTCTTGACCTATGGCCTGATGCTGGCCGGTTCGTCGCAGGAACTGAGCACCGCTATCGCCAGTGACCCGATCGGCGCCCTGGCCGAGCAGCTGCCGACGTGGTTCCTGATGCCGTTCATCGTGGTCGCGGTGCTCGGCCTGGTCGGCGGCGCGGTGCTCGACATCTACTCGTCCGGCCTGGCACTGCTCGCGGCAGGTCTGCGGGTCCGCCGCCACATCGCCGCGCTGATCGACGGCATGATCATGCTGGCAGGCACGATCTACGTGGTGTTCCTCGCCAAGGACACCTTCCTCAGCCAATTCATGGGCTTCCTGATCACGCTGGGCGTGCCGATCGCCGCCTGGGCCGGCATCATGCTCGCCGACATGGCCAGCCGCCGTCGCGACTACGCCGAGCCGGAGTTGTTCAACCCGCGGGGCCGGTACGGCAACATCCAGTGGATGCCGATCCTGATCCTCGCGGTCGCGACGGTGATCGGCTGGGGCCTGGTCACGAACACGGTCGGCTGGCTGGACTGGCAGGGCTACCTGCTCGAGCCGTTCGGCCTGGGTGGCAAGACCGGCAAGTGGGCGTACGCGAACCTCGGCGTGCTGTTCGCGCTGGTCGGCAGCTTCCTGGTGCAGCTCGTGCTCGGTTACACCCGGGTCCGCCGCCAGGAGTCGCTCCCGTACCCCGGTGACACCCAAGAGCACCTGGTGAATGCATGACCGTCGCGCCGACGAACCAAGGCCCGCTGCTGACCGTCATCGACATGCAGCGGATCTTCGGTGACCCCGACAGCCAGTGGGCGACGCCCGGCTTCGACAAGATCGTGGAGCCGATCGCGACGCTGGTCGACGCGTACTCGCCGCGGGTCGTGTTCACCCGGTTCATCGCACCGGCCGAGCCGGAGGGCGCCTGGCAGGACTACTACAAGGCCTGGCCGTTCGCCGTCCAGCCGTCCGACGCGCCGGACTACCAGCTCGTCGACCGGTTCGCCGGTGGTCCCACCCTGGACGCGCCCACGTTCAGCAAGTGGGGCGACGAGCTGGCCGGCCTGGTCGGGCCGGGCGGCACGATGGTGCTGACCGGTGTGTCGACGGACTGCTGCGTCATCTCGACCGCGCTCGCGGCCGTCGACGCGGGAGTGCACGTACGGGTGGTCGCCGATGCCTGCGCCGGCCTCGACGACGACACCCACCAGCGGGCGCTGGACCTGATGGGCCTGTACGCGCCGCAGCTGGAGATCACCACAGTGGCCGACATGGTCGGCGCCGCGGCTCAGTAGCGAACGCGGTACGGCCGGGCGGTTCTCGAGACCGCCCGGCCGTCCTGTTCTACAGGAGGGCGGTTGGCGGGCCTGCTGCTGCGCGGTGGACGGATCCACGGGTACGCTGCACCGGCGGACCTGCTCATTGCCGACGGCGTGTTCGCGGCGGTCGGCGAAGGTCTGACCGCACCGGACGGCACCGAGGCGATCGAGCTCGATGGGCGGCTGGTTCTGCCCGGCCTGGTCGACGCGCACACCCACCTGGACAAGACGTTGTACGGCGGTCCGTGGGTACCGCATCCAGCCGGCGAGGCACTGACCGACCGGATCGGCAAGGAACGCGAGCTGCGTTCAGGACTCGGCGTACCGGACGTCGACCGGATCACGGCGCTGCTCGAGACGATGGTTGCCTACGGCACCAGTTATGTCCGCAGCCATACCGATATCGCCCCCGGGCTCGGCCTGACCGGTGTCGCCGCCGTACGCGAGGCGGTCGCGCGGATGGACGGCCGGATCGACGTACAGCAGGTCGCATTCCCGCAGTACGGCATTCTGCGCGAGCCCGGCACCGCCGACCTGCTCGACCAGGCGCTGGCCGAGGGCGTCGAGGTGATCGGCGGGATCGACCCGGCCGGTATGGACCGCGACCCGGTGCGGCACCTCGATGTCGTCTTCGGGCTGGCCGCGAAGCACGGTGCGATGGTCGACATCCACCTGCACGACGGCGGCTCGCTCGGTACCTGGCAGCTCGGGCTGATCTGCGAGCGGACGATCGCCGGCGGGCTGCAGGGCAACGTCACGGTCAGCCATGCGTACGGGCTCGGGCAAGCCTCGCCCGCCGAGCAGGACCGACTGGCCGCACACCTCGCCGAAGCGGACGTGACGATCACGACGGCCGCCGTCTACGACTTCCCGGTCGCGCCGGTGAAACGTTTGGTCGCAGCCGGGGCGAACGTTTCCTGCGGTCACGACGGCATCCGCGACCTGTGGGGACCGTACGGAACCGGCGACATGCTGGACCGGGCGATGCACCTGGCCTACCGCAACACGCTCCGCCGCGACGACGACATCGCGCTGGCCCTGGACGCCGCCACCGCGGGTGGTGCGAAGGCGCTCGGCCTGAGGTCGTACGGGCTGGTCGTGGGCGCTCCGGCCGACCTGGTGGCGGTGCGGGCGAGCGGCCCGGCGGAGGCCGTCGTGACCCGGCCGCAGCGGGATCTGGTGGTCAAGGGCGGCCGGATCGTCGCCCGCCGGACCGGTCTGGGCTGAACCACCGCGCGGTCGTCGCCTGCACGGGCTTGCGCGTGGTATATAAAAGTGCCACTCCAGAGATGCGGGTGCACTTCGATGCGGATTCATGTCTGGAGTCAGGAAACATGGTCGACTTCGATGAGCCGCGGCTCGTCGCCGCAACCTATGCCGAATGGGCTGTCGCCCTGCACGACTCGTCGACCGTCGCGGACACTGTCGACGCCGTGATCCGGTTCGCGTTGAAGGCTCTCGGCTGCTCGTACGCCGGTGTGGCGCTGGTGACGCGCGGGCGCCGGCCCGAGGTGACGGCGGTGACCGATCCGGTGGTCGAGGAGATCTACCAGGTGCAGATCGCGGCCGGGCACGGCCCGCTGATGACGGCGATGGCCGAGCAGAGCACTGTCCTGATCCGCGACACCCTGGCCGACCACCGCTGGCCGCAGTGGGCGGAGAAGGTGGCGGGGCTCGGCGTACGGAGTGTGCTCGACGTGCCGCTGGCGACCCGGAGAGACAGCCGGACGGTGGGCGTACTCGGGCTGTACAACGACCGCGCGGACGGGTTCTCCGCCGACGACGAGGCGGTCGCGCACATCCTGGCCCGGCACGCCTCGGTCGCGCTGGCCACCGCGCGGCACGAGGAGAACATGGCCCAGGCCGTCGATGCGCGCAAACTGATCGGCCAGGCGATGGGGATACTGATGGAGCGGTTCGACATGGACGCCGACCGGGCGTTCGCCGTACTGCGCCGATACTCACAGGATCACAACAGGAAGTTGCGCGACGTCGCGCTCGAACTGATAGAGACACGCCGGCTGCCCACGTATCCCGAGGGCGGCGAGCCCGGAGCAGGGTCGCCGCCCGGCAGTCCGTAAGGGGGTGGGGTTGTCGGGACCATCGGGCGGCGGCCCCGCGTCCTGTACCCGATGGACTCCGAACCATGCATTTGTCACTCATTGTGGAAAACAGGTCCACTGGGTGTGGTGTGGCCGGACCGGGAAGCGTCGAATCACCCCAGGGCCAGGGGTTCGCTCCCGCCTGACGAGACGGGATCGGGGATGCGCATCATGCGGAAGGAGTTGCCCAGGCCGAGCAGGGCGGCGCCCAGTGGAATCAGCAACGCGATCTGCAAGGCGATATGGCGGGCCTCGGTGTTGATGCGGATGACCTCGTCCTGGACGGGCTTCGGTTCGCCCGATGTCACCTCTGTGAGCTGGGTGTTGCTCATCACCTGGGCGTCATCCTCCAGAGCCTGGGAGACGCGTTGTTTGTCGTCCGGGGGTAGTACAGCGCTGTCCTGAGCCTTCTGGGTGAAGGTGAACGACAGGGTCGCCAGCATGATGGCGCCCGCGAAGGCCAGCCCGAACGACAGACCGAACGAGCCTGCCGCGGAGTTCACCCCGGCCGCCTCGCTGACACGCTCCTCCGAAATCGGGCTCAGCGTATAGTTGTTCAGCTGCGACACGAGCAGGCCGAGGCCGGAGCCGGCGATGATCAAGGGGATGACGAGGTACCAGCCGGAGTCGGCCCGCGGTACCAGCGGGAGCAGCAGGATGATTCCGAGCGCGAGCAGTGCGAAGCCCACACGGATGATGCTGCTCGGACGCCGCTTGCCGGCCCGCTTGCCGGCCAGGAGCGCGATCGCGAACATGCTCAGCGACAACGGCGCGAGCGACAGCCCCGCCTCCATGGCATTGTACTCCAGCACCATCTGCAGGTAGATCGGCAGTGCGATCATCATTCCGCCGAGCGCGATCTGCTGGAGCATCTGGTCGGTGATACCGAACCTGAAGGTCTGGATCTTGAACAGGTCCGGGTCGATCAGGGTCGGCTTGTCGCTGCGCCGGCGCGTTACGAGCCAGTACGCCAGCCCGACCAGAGCGATGACACCGACGCCGATCAGCAGCCCGACGAACTCGCCGCCTTCCTGCCAGACCAGGATGCCGGTCACGACGCCACCCAGTCCGAGCACCGACAGGAGTGCGCCGCCGAGGTCGATGGTCCGCGGCCCGGTGTATGGCGCGTCGTGGACCAGTCTGATCCCGGACAGGACGACGGCGATGATGACCGCTTCGAGCAGGAAGGCGACCCGCCAGGACAGGTACGTCGTGATGAAACCACCGAGGAGCGGACCGACCGCCGCCGCGATCGCGGCCGAGGCGCCGACCAATGCGTAGGCCTTCCTCTGCTCGGCACCCTGGAAGTTCCCGTGGATGAGCGACTGCATGGCGGGCAGCAGCAACGCCGCGCCGATTCCGCCGATGATCGCCCAGAACACGATGATCGCGGTCAGGTCCTGGGCCTGGGTCATGGCGACAGCACCGACCGCGTAGCCGAGCAGACCGAGCACATAGGCCCGCTTCCGGCCGAACAGGTCGCCGATCTTGCTGCCGATCAGGATGAACGCCGCCGACACCAGCGCCTCCAGCGCGATGGCGGACTGCACGCCGCTGACCGTGGTGTCGAGATCCCTCACTACCGCGGAGATCGAGACGTTCATCAGCGATGTGTCGACCACGAGTACGAACATCGCCATCGCCAGCAGAAGTGCCAGCAGACCGCTCCGCCGGGACCCCTGCCCCACTCCCGTCGCCGCGTCCTCGGCCATTGGACACACCCCTCCCACCACCACCACGGGCGTTCAGTGTGACAGCCGGTGGCCTGCCCCGGCCTCGCTCAGAGTGGGTGAGTCATGCCCCGAAACGGTCGCGCAGTAACGCGTGCCGTATGCCCCGGTCGCTCACCGTCAGGGTCTGCCGTCCCAGCTTGTCCATGACCGCACGGACGATGCACGCGCCGGCGAGGATGACGTCGGCCCGCTTGGGTTGCAGGCCGACGATCTGGCGGCGACTCTCCGCATCCTGCGACCGGTACAACTCGATCTGATGGTCGATATCGGACGCGTCCAGCACCGTGCCGTGAACCAGGTCCGGGTCGTACGTGGCCAGCCCGAGCTTCACCGCCGTCATGTTGGTCAGCGCGCCGCCCATGCCGGTCAGGGCGTCCGGCCGGGGACGACCGTCCAGTCGGGTCAGATCCGCCGAGATAGCTGCCCGAGCCTGTTCCAGCACCTCGACGTCGACCGCGCCGGCGAGCCCGAAGCGCTCGGTATAACGCACCGCGCCGACGTCTACGCTGAAGCGTTCCTCCACGCTCGTACCACGGCCGAAGGTGAACTGGCTGCTACCACCGCCGGTGTCGAACACGACCAGAGTGCCCTCCGGTACGTCGAGCCCGGTCCGCGCCGCGAGGTAGTCCAGCCGGCTCTCCTCCTCGCCGCTGATCACCTCGACGCTGACCCCGGTGCGAGCGCGGATCGTCGCGAGCACCTCGTCGCTGTTGCCGGCCATCCGCAGCCCGGCCGTCGCCACCGCCGCGATCTGTCGTACATGGTTGCGCCGGGCTTCATCGACCATGTCCGCGATCGCGACGGTCGTCCGTTCCAGGGCCGCGGGCTGGACGGCGCCATGTTCGGTGAGGCCCTCGCCGAGGCGCGTCACCTCGGCGCGGTCGACGACCGTACGCCAGCCGCCGCCGGGGTCGCGCTCGCCGATGTGGAACTTGACCGAGTTCGTCCCGATGTCGATCACCGCATAGCGCGGCGCCTCCTCGAGGAGTATGGAAAGGGCCCGCGGATAGCTGGTGTTGAGGTGCCCGTCGAGCCCGAGTCCGCGGACGGCGCTGATCACCGCCGACGGGTCCTCGGACTCGATCGCGATGGTACGTGTGCTTTGTCCGTCGGCCTGCAGATCGGCGACTTCGGCCATGCAGCCGGCCAGCGTGTAGCGGACTCGCCGCTTGTGGATCCGTACGGCCCGTACGGCACTTCCCGACTCGGCCAGCGTGGCGAGCAGATGGTCCAGGCTGGCGATGTCGCCGTCCGGCGGAGACGTGGTGATGCCGAGCGCGTCGTACACCGTTGCCACATCGTTCCGGGGGAGCGGGAAGCCCTGCTTCATGATCGGCTCCCACCGCTGCAGGCCGTCGGCGTCCACCTCCCGGAGGAGCTTGATGTCCATCAGCCAGTCGCGGATCTTGACGTTGCTGTCGACGTGGGAGAACAGGTAGATCTCGTCGCTCTCCTGTACAGCGCCCGGACTCAAGCCGCTGAACGCATCCTCGGCAGTCGCGTAATTCGTACCGAAGACGCGCCATTCCCAGCGCGGGATGATCCCAGCCATAGCCGCACCCCCACTCAGTTTCTAGGTCATGCTACGCGTGCTGTTGCCGGTGGCAACGGACCGCAGGCGACGCGGCCGCCCGCACCCGGTGGCGGACGGCCTGGTCACCTTCGCCGGCTGGCGAGTGCCTCAGCCGGCGGGGACCGTCTCGCGGACAGCAGCCTTCGCTACCGACATCAGCGCCAGGGCGATCAGGATCAGCGTGACGCCAAGACCGACCGCCATCAACGCCACTCCGAATGCGACGACCGATGTGAACAGGGACGCGCGCAGGAACGAAGCCGACATCGCGGTCTGCCGAAGCGGATCGTCCTGGCTCAGCTCGGAGTACGTCTTGCCGCCGGTCGCCTCAAGCGCGTGCTTGTTGATCACTTCTGCCTGGGCGTATGCCGTGAACGGGCCCTTGACCGGCTTTCCCGCCAGGAAGTCGGCATCCTTGGAGACGGTGATCTTCTCGTTCGCGAGCTGGTCCCGAACCACGAACCAGGTCACTACGCCGGCCACGATGAAGACCGCCCCGAGGACCAGGACGATGATCGCGTAAGCCCGTGCACCTCTGCTCTGCCTTGCCATGACTCTCCTCCTTGAGACGGCAAGTGGCACCGCTACCTGATCAGAACGGTATTCCTTCCGGCGCGGGGTATGGAGGGATATTCACAGACAGTTCAGCTTTTTGCGTCCGACGAAATGAAAGATTCGGCTGAGCTGGCGGTAGGGATCTCGTCGGCCGGCTTCGAGCTCGACAGCGGCGGCCGCAGCCACCTGCTCTGAATCGTTCGGGTCCAATTGGGCTCCGCCGAAGTCGAGCCAGTCGACAAATAGCCATACTCCGTACCACCGCAGTGGCTCCACGCCGCGGCTGCGCAGCGACTGGCTGAGTTCCTCGACGGTGTCGGCGCGGGTCGGCACTCCCAGCACCCCGATCTCTTCCCGGGCATCGAACGACGCCAACGCGTCGTCCCAGCGCCGTTCCAGCGCCGGCCGCACCGCCGCCGCGTGCGCGTTGCCCGCCATGATCGACACGATGCCGCTGTCTGCGGCGCACCGGCACAACTGGTCGATCACCGGCTCGGGCTGTTCAAGGTACCCGAGCACGCCGTGACACAGGACCGCCTCGAAGCGCTGACCCTCCACTGCCTCGCTGGCGTCCTTGCCGTCGGCCTCAACCAGCCGCACCCGTTGCTGGGCCTCGTCGGGCAGCCGCTGGAGTCGCTGTCGAGCCTTGTCCAGCATCGCGGCGGACGGGTCGAGCAGCGTCACGTCGTACCCGGCCAGGGCCAGCGGAAACGACTGATGCCCCGCGCCACCACCGACGTCGAGCACCGTCGCGGGTGGCGCCGGCAAATGCTCCAGCAGCTGGTGGTGCATCACATACGTCCGCACCTGCCCCTTCACCGTGGCATAAGCCCCATCGGCAAACTGATCAACCAACCCAGCCCAAACGTCCTCAGTCACCACCCCACCATCGCATTTGGTCAGTGGTGGTGGGCGAGCGCTTGGTGCGGATCGTTGCCGGGCGCGGCGGCTGGGTCGATGTGGATGAGTGCCGTGGCCGGCCGCGGCGTCGCGTGTATGAGGTCGTGTTCGGCGTTGACGGCGACGTCGTGGGCGGCTGCGACGGTGAGGTGTGGATCGACCACGATGATGCATTCGGCTCTGAGTCGGTGGCCGACCCACCGGACCTTCACCGACGGGACGTCGAGAACTCCGGCGGTGTGATGGAGAGTGGATTCGATGGTGTCGACGATCGCCGGATCGACGGCGTCCATGATTCGCCGGTAGATCTCAGTTGCGGCGTCTTTGAGGACAAGCAGGATTGCCGCGGTGATGGCTAGGCCGACGATCGCGTCTGCTTGTTCCCAGCCGGCCGCGACTCCGGCGGCGCTGGCGACGACGGCAAGTGAGGTGAACCCGTCGGTGCGGGCGTGCAGGCCGTCGGCGACCAGCGCCGCCGAACCGATGCGGCGACCGACTCTGATGCGGTAGTGCGCTACCCACTCGTTGCCGGCGAACCCGATCAGGCCGGCCAGTGCGACGTACGGCAGGTGGTCGACCGTCGCCGGACGGATCAGCCGGTCGATGGCCTGCCAGCCCGCGGCGACGGCCGAGACGAGGATCGTGACGACGATAGCGATGCCGGCCAGATCTTCGGCGCGACCGAACCCGTAGGTATAGCGTCGGGTAGCGGCCCGACGACCGACGAGGAAGGCAATGCCCAGCGGCACTGCGGTCAACGCGTCGGCCACGTTGTGAAGCGTGTCTCCGAGCAGAGCGACCGAACCGGTAACC
>JBKPSJ010000361.1:0-8254 GCA_046765875.1 Actinomycetota bacterium | reverse complement strand
GGATATGAACCCGACCAGGAAGATCGGCGCCGTCGATGCCCTGACCGCCGTGAGGTTCACCGCGAACATGAACTCGTTCCAGCTGAAGATGAAGCAGATCAGGCTGGTGGCCGCGATCCCGGGCGCGCTGATCGGCGCGATGATCGACACCAGCGTGCGCACGAATCCGGCACCGTCGACCTGAGCCGCCTCGAGTATCTCGAACGGCACCTCGGCGAGGAACGAGCGCATCATCCACACCGCGATCGGCAGGTTCATCGACGTGTACAAGATGACCAGGGTGAAGATGTTGTCGAGCATCCCGGCCTTCTTGACGATCAGGTAGATCGGCAGCAGCGCGGCGATCAGCGGCAGGAACTTGGTCGACAGGAAGAAGAACATCACGTCGGTCCACTTCTCGACCGGCTTGATCGACAGCGCGTACGCGGCCGGCACGGCGAGCATCAGGACCAGGATCGTGGACACGATGCTGGCGGTGGCGGAGTTGATCAGGAACGGCGCGATATCCCGGTGGAACAACGCTGAGTAATTGTCGAAGGTGAGTGGCGCGAACACCGACGGCGGGTTGGTCGCCGCGTCGGACTCGTTGTGCAGCGAGGTGAGCACCATCCACGCCACGGGTGCGAAGAAGAACAACGTCACAATCCAGGTGACCAGTCCCCACCAGGAGAAGCGGCGTCGTCCCGGCTCGACCCGACGTCTCCGGGAACCACGCGGTGGGGTCCGCGTCTCGCTCGTCGAGGTCTTATCTACCACGGTCGTCATCGGGCGACCTCCTCCTTGAAGAGCGACGAGATGGTCCGCAGCGCGAAGGTGGCGACGATGATGGTCGCGATGACCACGACCACACCGGCGGCCGCCGCCTCGCCGTACTCGTACTTGCGGAACATCGTCAGGTAGATCTCGTACGGCAGGTTGGTGGTCGCGGCACCCGGGCCGCCCTGGGTGATCGTGTAGATCGCGTCGAAGGTCTGCAGGACGTAGATCGAGCCGAGCAGCGCGGACAGCTCGATGTACTGACGAAGGTGCGGCAGCGTGATGAACCGGAAGGTCTGGAAGCTGCTCGCACGGTCGATCTTGGCGGCCTCGAGTATGTCACCGGGCTGGGACTGCAGGCCGGCCAGCAAGATCAGCATCATGAACGGCGTCCACTCCCACACCAGCACCACGATCACCGACGGCATCGGCCAGCGCGATATCCAGTCGATCGTGGGACCCTGTTCGGCGCCGAACAGCTGCCAGATCCAGTTCAGGACCCCGTTGAACAGGCCGTAGTCGGGGTTGTACAGCGCATGCTTCCACAGCAGTGCGGCCGCCACCGGCATCACCAGGAACGGGGCGATCAGCAGGGTCCGGGCCAGCCCGCGCCCGGGGAACTTCTTGTCCAGCAGGATCGCCAGCAGCAAACCGAGGATGGTGCTGGCAACGACCACCGACACCGTCAGCACCACGGTGTTGCCGACCGCCTTGCGCAGCCGGGCATCGGTGAACACCGTGACGTAGTTGTCCAGGCCCGCGAACGACTGGTACTGCCCCAGACCCAGGAAGTTCTTCGTCCCCGGTTGCAGGATGTTCCAGTTCAGGAACGAGATCGCGATCGTCACCAGGAAGGGGATCTGGGTGACGATGACCGCGAAGATCAGCGCGGGCAGCAGCGGACCCCGGCGAGTCCATTTCTCACGGGTGGTGCGAGGCTCGTTCTTGGGTGCGGTCAGCTCCGCCCCAGTCGCCAGAGCAGTCATGATTCCTCCAGGTCCGAGACCAGGTCCGAGACCTCACACGCGCCGAGGTCCCGAGGCGGGGCGGGCCGGCGTCATGGCCCGCCCCGGACGGGTCTACTTGTGCTTGCCGGCCACGCCCTCGGCCAGCTTCTGGCCGTTGGCCAGCGCCTGCGCGACCGTGCCTCGGCCGGCGATCGCCGCGCCGATGTCCTGGGTGACCTTGGTGCCCAGGTCCTGGAACTCGGGGATGGCGACGAACTGGATGCCGATCGTGGGTCGCGGCTGCAAGCCGGGGTTGGTCGGGTCGACCTCTTCGATCGACTTCAGCGTTATCTGCCCGAATGCGGCCGAAGCGCTCTTGTACTCCGGGATCTCGTAGGTGCTGGCCCGCTTACCGGCCGGGACCCGGGCCCAGCCCAGCTTCTGCCCGACCAGCTTCTCGTAGTCCTTGCTGGACGCCCACAACATGAACTTCGACGCGTCGTCAGACTTCTTCGTGGTCTTCGGCATCACCCACGCCCACGTCCACAGCCAACCCGAGACCTTTGTCTTGTCCACCGGGGCGTAGACGTAGCCGACCTTGCCGACCACCTTGCTCACCTTCGGGTCCTCCAGCGAGCCGGCCGCCGACGTCGCGTCGTACCACATCGCCACCTTGCTCTGGCTCATCGCGTTCAGACACTCGGTGAACCCGGCCTGCGACGCACCCGGCTCACCGTGCTTGCGAACCAGATTGACATAGAAGTTGGTCGCCGCGGTGAACTCCGGTGCGTTCACCTGCGCCTGCCAATCCTTGGTGAACCAGGTACCCCCGAAGGTATTGACCACTGTGGTCAACGCCGCACCCTGCTCACCCCAACCGGGCAGACCACGCAGGCAGATCCCCTTCATCCCCGGAGCCGCGCCGTCGACCTTCGCGGCCATGTCGGCGACCTGCTGCCAGGTCGGACGCTCGGGCATCGTGATGCCCTTCTGCTGGAAGATGTCCTTGCGATACATCAGGAACGAGGACTCCCCGTAGAACGGAAGCCCGTACAACTTGCCGTCCTCACCCGACAGGGACTGCACCATCGGCTTGAGCAGGTCGGCCTTATCGAAATTGGCGTCGCCATCGGCATACGAGCCCAGCTCATGCAACCAGCCGTTCTTCGACCAGATAGGCACCTCATACGCCCCGACCGTCGCCACGTCATACTGACCGGCGCCGGTGGCGACGTCCTGGGTGACCTTGTCACGGAGCTCGTTCTCCGGCAGCACCGTGTAGTTGACCTTGATGCCGGTGTCCTTGGTGAACGAGTCGGCGGTGAGCTGCTGGATGTCGACCATCTGAGGGTTGCCGACCATCAGCACGTTGATCGACTTCGCACCACCGCCCCCGCCGCCACCGCCGCCACCACCACCGGCGCCGCTGCAGCCGGATACGGCCAGCCCAGCTGCGACCGACAGGCCCAGCGCAATCCTCAAGTTCCTCGTGACCCTGCTGCGCACAGCTGCCTCCTGTTGATCTCGCGTCGTCCGGGCTCGGCACTGGACCCGGCTTCTCCGCATCGTGGAGAGGACATGCTCAAATGAGCGGGCACTTGCTCATATCTGAGTATGCCCGGTGACGGCTGTCCGCTGTCAAGACTTCGTGCAACACTTGCTCAACAGAGCGCTCATATGAGCAGGAGGCCTGATGGAGCCGAGCACCTACGCGGGCGGGCCGGCCCAGCTCGTGCTGACGGCGTCGATCGCCCGCCGGTACTACGTCGACGGCCGGTCGAAGGTGGAGATCGCCGACGAGTTCAACCTGAGCCGGTTCAAGGTGGCCAGGCTGCTCGAGGCCGCCCGCAGCAGCGGGATGGTGCGCATCGAGATCGGCTACCCCGGCGGCATCGACCTTGACCTGTCCGCGCGGCTGCAGGACAAGCTCGGCCTGCGCCGCGCCATCGTCGTCGACACGCCCGAGGTGGACCAGGCGGCGCTGCGGCTCCAGCTCGGCCGGGCGGCAGCCGACCTGCTCACCGAGATCATCACCACTGAAGACGTCCTCGGCCTGGCCTGGGCGCGGGCGGTGTCGGCCATGACCGACGCGCTCACCACGATGGCCCGGGTACCCGTCGTCCAGCTCACCGGCGCGTTGCCGCGACCCGACATCGACGCCAACTCGATCGAACTGGTCCGCAACGTCGCGAGGTTGTCCGGCGGTCCGGCGTACCTGTTCTACGCGCCGCTCGTGGTACCGGATGCGGCCGCTGCAAGGATCCTGCGCCAGCAGCCTGAGGTGTCCGACGCGATCGCACACTTCGCCTCGGTGACAAAGGCCGTGGTCGGTCTCGGGCACTGGTCTGCTGACCAGTCCACCCTGTACGACGCATTCGACGACCGGGCGCGCTCGCATCTGGAGAAGCGCGGCGTGGTCGCGGAAGTGTCCGGCGTGTTCGTGACGTCGGCCGGGCAGCCGGTGCGGAGCCGGATCACCGACCGGGTCATCGCGATCACCGCCGAGCAGATGCAGACGATCGACGAGGTGATCGCGATCCCTTACGGGATGCGCAAACTGCCGGCGGTCCGGGCGGCGGTGCGCAGCGGGCTGGTCAACGGGCTGGTCACGCACGCACCTCTCGCGCGTGCACTGGTGGACGATGACTGAGACCCAACTCCACGGCGGTACGGCGAATCGCGGCCTCGTCGTGCGGCTAGGCGACACCGTCCGCCGGCCGGCCCGGCCCTCCAGCCCGGCGGTGCATGCCCTGCTCGACCACCTGGAACGGGTCGGGTTCGACGGTGGGCCGCGGTTCCTCGGGATCGATGCGGACGGCCGGGAGGTGCTGTCGTACATACCGGGCGAGACCGTGATCCCGCCGTACCCGCCGTGGTCGATGACCGATGCCGCGCTGGCCAGTGTCGCCCGGCTGCTGCGCCGCTACCACCAGGCCGTCGCCGGGTTCGAACCCTCCGGCCACGACTGGGTCGAGCCTGTACCCGCGGCGTACGTGACCGGGATCGTCAGCCACAACGACCCGAACCTCGACAACGTCGTGTTCCGCGACGGCGAGGCGGTGGCGCTGATCGACTTCGACCTGGCCGGGCCGGGCTCGGTGCTGTGGGACGTGGCCACCGCGGTCCGGCTGTGGGCGCCGCTGCGGCCGCAGGCCGACATCGCCGACTCGCGGCGCGGCCGGGCGCTCGGGCGGATGCGTCATTTCGTCGACGCGTACGGACTTGCCGACAACGACCGGGCCCGGCTCGTCGACGCCGTGGCGGCGAATCACGTGTGGTGCATGGACTACGTACGCCGCGGCGCCGAGACCGGCCACGAGTGGTTCCGCCGTCGCTGGATCGGCGGCGAGGCCGAACTCACCGAGCGGACCAACGCCTGGCTCAGGACGTACGACGCAACTCTGCGGGCCGCGCTGCTGGACTGAGCAGCCGCCGCTTGAGCGCGCCAAGGACGTAGTGCCCGCCGATGGCGACGACCACGCCGGTCGCTGCCGCGGCCAGGCCCGACCCGGACAGGTCGAGAACCAGAATGACCATGAACGCGTCGAACAGCGCCGCCAGCGTGAAGCCGAGATGGTCGACGTACCGTCGAGCGTCGCGCGCTGGAACGGGTCCAGGACGCCGGTCGCCAGTTGCGACTCGTACGCCGACAGCCGATCGGCATATGCGGCTCGATGCCGTACCACGAACTCGCACAGCCGGTCCGGCGGCAGGTGTTGCGCGAAGGCCATCGTCAGCAGCAGCGGAAACCGGATCTGCTCCAGCCCGGGCTCCCGGTCGATCCAGTCGGCGAAGGCACGACGGCCGGCCACGGTGATCCGGTACGGACGGCCGTCGCGGGCTCCGGTCGTACCGGCCTTGATCAGACCGGCGTCGGCCATCGTGGTGAGCTCGCGATAGACCTGGCTGCGGGTCAGGGTCCAGAAGTCGCCGATCCGCTGCTGCGGTGTAGCGACCAGGTCCCAGCCGGTCATCGGCCCCTCGTGCAGAAAGCCGAGCAGCGAGGCCGCGGTGGGGTTCAGCGGCCTCGCTGTCATCGATCACTCCTGTGCTTGTCGGTTCCGGGCGTGGTAGAGCGCGCGATCGTCAGGCAGCGGGAGCGGTCATCGGGCGGGTGAAGCGTGCGCGGGCCCAGGCATAGCCGACCAGCGCCAGCACCAGGCACCAGGCGATGGCCAGCGGACCGTCGCTGCCGATCGCCGTACCGAGCAGCAGGCCGCGCAGGGTGTCGATGATCGGCGTGAACGGCTGGTACTCCGCGAACCACCGAACGCCATCGGACATCGACTCCGGCGGTACGAACGCGCTGCCGAGGAACGGCAGGTACATGAGCGGCATCGGCAGGTTGCTCGCGCCCTCCACGCTCTTCGACACCAGCCCCATCGCCACGCCGATCCAGGTGAGCGCAAAGCTCAATAGCAACAGCAGGCCGACGGCTCCGAGCCAATGCATCGCGTCCGCGTTCGGCCGGAAGCCTGCCAGCAGCGCGACCCCGATCAGCAGCACCACGGTGATGACCGACTGGATCATGCTGCCGACCACGTGGCCGGTCAGCACCGAGTTGCGCGAGATCGCCATCGTCCGGAACCGCGCGATGATGCCCTCGGTCATGTCGCTGCAGACGCTGATCGCGGTCTGTGTCGTACCGGCCGCGATCGTCATGATGATGATGCCCGGGGTCAGGAAGTTGATGTAGTCGCCGGCACTCTTGTCCGCTCCGCCGATGCCGGCGGCGAGCGCGTCACCGAACACGAAGACGAACAGCAGCAGCAGAATCACCGGCATCCCGAGCATCATCAGCGTCAGGCCGGGATAGCGCTTGGCGTGCAGCAGATTGCGACGCAACATCGTCGCGGAATCGGTCAGTACGTAACTCATCGGACTGTCTCCTTCTGGTCCGTGTGGTCTGTGGCCTGCCCGGTCAGGGCGAGGAACACGTCGTCGAGATCAGGTGTGTGGACGGACAGGTTGTCGGCCTCGATCTCGTGCTTGTCGAGCCGGTCGACAAGGTCCTTGACGGCCTGGACACTGCCGTCGGTCGGGATCTGCAGGGTGAGCGCGTCCTCGTCGTGGGCCGAGCCCCCGAAGGTACGGACGGCCATCGCGAACTCGTCCGCATCGGTGAACTGGAGGTTGATGTGACCGCCAGGGATCTGCCGCTTCAACCCCGCGGCGGTGCCTTCCGCGACCAGCCGGCCATGATCCAGTACGGCGATCCGGTCGGCGAGATGATCGGCCTCGTCCAAGTACTGCGTGGTGAGGAAGATCGTGACGCCGCCGTCGACCAGGTCTTCGATGATCTTCCACATGCCGCGCCGGCTGCGCGGGTCCAGCCCGGTGGTCGGCTCGTCGAGGAAGATCACCCGCGGGTCGCCGACCAGGGTCATCGCCAGGTCGAGCCGGCGTCGCATGCCGCCGGAGAACGTCCGGGCGGTCCTCGTCGCGGCATCGGTCAGGTCGAACTTCTCGAGCAACGCCTTCGTACGCCGCCGGCCTTCGGGCTTGTCCAGGTGGTGCAGATCGGCCATCAGAAGCAGGTTCTCCGCACCGGTGAGGAGGCCGTCGACGGCGGAGAACTGGCCGGTCACGCCGATCGCCTTCCGGATCCCGTCCGGATCCTTGGCCAGGTTGCGGCCGGCGACCGTCACAGCGCCGGCATCGGCGGTGATCAGCGTGGTGAGGATATTGACCGTGGTGGTCTTGCCGGCGCCGTTCGGGCCGAGCAGGGCGAAGACGGTGCCTTCGGCAACGGTCAGATCGATGCCGTCGAGCACCACCTTGTCACCGAAGGACTTCCGCAGCCCGGTGGCGGTGATTGCGTTCATGGACTGTCTCCTGATTCAGGCATGAGTGATCCGCCCGGCGGCGCCCGTGCGCGCCCCGGTGGTGTGGTGGGTGGGTTCAGTTCATCAGGTCAGACGTCGAGGTCCTCCACAGTCGGAAACTCGGCCGACTTGGCGACCAACTCGTAAAGCTCCTTCGGGACGAGCTCGCGCAACGCGTCGAGCGAGTCGGCGACCTCGAGGGCGGACTCACCGGCGGTGTAGCCCCAGGTCTGGTTGCTGCTGAAGGCCTCCATCACGGCCCGCCAGACACCGGACGACTGTCGGTCGCCGCCGCCCTCGGCCCCGGAGAACCATTCCTTCGACTTCTTCACATGTACGACGTACTTGCCGGTGCGGCCGCGGTACACCCGGTACTGCTCGACGCGACTGCTGGTCGAGCGACTCCACTCGACCAGCAGAACTCCGATGAACCGCACCTTGCGGCCACCGCCCGGGCCGACCTTCACGGTGACCTCGTCGTACCCCTCGTCCAGCGCGTCGGCCACCTCGACGTACCGCCGCAGCGCCGCCGAGATCGCCGCGGACAGCTTGCCGCCGGCGATCTCCTGCGCGCGCTCGTACATCGGGAGATCGTCGTCGGACACGTAGATGGTCTTGTTCGGCATCTCAACCTCTTCCCATATACGTATAAGCCTACGCATACGGCGAGCCTGGGGCAAGAGCTTTTAGCTGTCTCTTATACACATCTCCGAGCCCACGAGACCC
>JBKPSJ010000360.1:0-2315 GCA_046765875.1 Actinomycetota bacterium | reverse complement strand
CGCCGTCCGACGGGCTCGGCCGCGGCGCGGACCAGTTGTTCCTCAAGGCGACTCTGGACGGGTTCACCTCGATCGCGTTCGCGGCCTCGCTCGGGTGGGGCGTGGCCGCCTCCGCGCTGGTCGTGCTGGTCGTCCAGGGCCTGATCACAGCGGTCGGTGCGGCGCTGGGCGACGTACTCCCGGATGCCCACGTGACCGCCCTGACGGCCACCGGAGGCGTGCTGCTGCTCGGTGTCGGCCTGCGGCTGCTGAAGATCAAACAGATCGCGGTGGCGGACCTGCTGCCGGCGCTCGTCGTCGCGCCGCTGCTGGTGGCGCTGGTCGCGGCCTTCCGCTAGCGCATCGCGCTCAGGTCGGCCTTCCACAGCGACGCCGGGCCGCCGGCCGGACCCGCGACCAGGTACACCTCATCGCCGACCCGGACCGCGTCGGACACGGCACCCGTCGGGCCGGTCGAGTCGTGCTCGGTCCAGCCATCGCCATTGCCGCTGACCACCTCGACCATGCCGTCGTTCCCGGCCAGTTGGACCAGCTTGCCGCCGCCTGCGTCGATCGGGGCCGGCAGCACGTCCTTGTCGCCGACGTCGACGTCCGGGAGCCCGGCCAGCCGGGACGCACTACC
Source organism: Actinomycetota bacterium (assembly GCA_046765875.1). Lineage (GTDB taxonomy): Bacteria > Actinomycetota > Actinomycetes > Propionibacteriales > Kribbellaceae > DASRHY01. The sequence goes on along the minus strand of JBKPSJ010000360.1, from coordinate 1,693 downwards.
GCCGTCGACCTTCCACATCGCCAGCTTGCCGTCGGCGTACCCGTTGACCGCGCAGGTCGTCGGCGCGGGACAGTGAGCGCCGATCGCCTCGCTTCGACCGCCGGGGTCAGGCAGTTCGAACCGCGACCAGCCCTTGTCCAGCGTCGTGGATCGCCACAGCGCGGCCTGCTGCTGGACCGAGCCGTTGCCCAGCTTGACCTCGGACCCGGCGAGCACGATCGCAGCCTCGGCCTCTGTCGCCGAGCGCGGGCTGACCAACAGCGTCTTGGTGCTCTCCAGCGCCGTACCGGCAGAGCTCTGCCGGATCCACTTCGCTCCAGACGGCAGCCAGGCCGCGGCGTCCAGGCCGGCCTCGGCGCTGCCCCACGAGCCGATCAGCGCCGACCCCGCGGTCGTGGTCACCGCGTCGACCAGGTTTCCCGCACCCCAGCCGCCGAAGGTGTTGAAGCCCTGCGGCTGCTCGACCAGCCCGGCCGTCGTACCGGTCCATACCGTCCAGCGGGTGTTCGAATGAGCGCCACCGGGCGCGCCGCCGATGGCCACCAGCCGGCTGCCGTCGGTGGCCATCGACAGCCACACCGCCTCGTACGCGTACGGGCTCTTCGGCGTCAGCGGTACCGGCGTGAGCGTGCCGTCGGCGGACCGGATCAGCAGCCGCGGCACCGGCCGGGCACCGGGATGCCGTACGCCTACCAGCAGCCGGTCGCCCATCGGCATCAGCCGGACCGGATGGTCCCCCGCCGCCAGGTCGACCCTGGTCCAGGTGACCGGGTCACCGCGGCGTACAGCACCTTGCTTGTTGTCGGAGGAACTGCACGCGGGTACGGCGATGAGGGCGGCCAGCACAACGACCGCCACACACCGCCGGAGTGATCTGTGCAGGTTCAGTCCTCGCCGAGGTAGGCCTTGCGCACCTTGTCGTTGGTCATCAACTCGCGACCGGTGCCGGACAACACAATCTTGCCAACCTCCAGGACGTAGCCGTGGTCGGCCAGCTTGAGCGCCGCCTGCGCGTTCTGCTCGACCAGCAGGATCGTGGTGCCCTGCCGCTTGAGCTCGGACACCGTCGACATGATCCGCTGCATCATGATCGGCGACAGCCCCATCGACGGCTCGTCGAGCATCAGCAGCTTCGGCTTGCTCATCATCGCCCGGCCCATCGCGAGCATTTGCTGCTCACCGCCGGAGAACGTACCGGACGGCTGCTTGCGCCGCTCGCCGAGGATCGGGAACAGCTCGTAGGCCGCCTGCAGGTCCTTACGGACCTCGGCGGCGTCCTTGCGCGCGAAGGCCCCGAGCATCAGGTTCTCCTCGACCGTCAGCCTCGGAAAGATCCGCCGGCCCTCGGGCGAGTGAGCCAGGCCGAGCGAGACGATCTGATGCGCCGCCGTCGAGTCGATCCGGTTGCCCTCGAACCAGACCTCGCCGCCGCTGGGCCGCAGCAGGCCGGAGATGGTCCGCAGCGTTGTGGTCTTGCCGGCGCCGTTGGTGCCGATCAGTGTCACGATCTGGCCCTGCTCGACCGCGAAGTTGATCTTCTTGACGGCCTTGATCTTGCCGTACGAGACCTCCAGGTCCTTCACCTCGAGCATCGCGGTCACGGGCGGTCCTCCTCTGCTGCGACCTCTGCCGCGGCCGCGTCGTCCTCGGCGCCGGTGCCGATGTACGCCTCGATCACCCGCGGGTCCGACTG
>JBKPSJ010000359.1:0-19830 GCA_046765875.1 Actinomycetota bacterium | reverse complement strand
GAGGCGCCGTAGATCTGCTCGAAGTGCGCCGCGATCTCGCCGGTGGTCAAGCCGCGCTCACGCAGCTCGACCGGGTACCTCTTCGACGTACTCCCTGACATGACTCCATCCTTCCCAAGGAGCGGAGTCTCCGGACTTGCCGGGGCGGTTCACCCACACCGTTCGGGACGCGATGCAGCAGGCCATCACCACGCTGCCCAGCGAACTGGCCCGCACCATCACCTGGGACCAGGGCAAGGAGATGGCCTACCACGCCCAGTTCACCATCGCCACCGGCATACCGGTCTACTTCTGCGACCCCCACAAGCCCTGGCAGCGTGGCTCCAACGAAAACACCAATCGCCTGCTCCGCCAGTACCTGCCCAAAGGCACCGACCTATCGATCCACACCGCCCAAGACATCGCCCGCATCGCCCGCAGCCTCAACAGCCGACCCCGCAAGACCCTCGGCTACATGACACCATCAGAAAAACTCGCCGAGCTGCTTGCGCACACCAGTTGAACCCGCCGTGTAAAGCATCAAGCGGAGTCGGACACTTTCTAGGCTCTGGCGGCCTTGCGGCCGCAGGCCTTGTAGCGGGTCACCTCCTCGGCGTGGGTGCGCGGCACCACGGTCAGCCTCGTGTCGTGCTGGTCGAGGACGCGGAAGCAGGTGTCGTCGACCTCGACGGTGACGGGACCGGGGCACCACCGATTTCGGACGGGATGCTCGACGCCCCCTCGGACGGCCGCATCGGGTTCGTCGGTACAGCGGTCGAGGCGCCGGACGCTATCGGCACGGAGGTTCGCGATCTCCAGGGCCGCACGCTGATGCCGGGATTCATCGACTGTCATATGCATCTGGGGATGAGCCTGGCGGTCGGACCGTTCCACACTGTCCAGAACGACGTCCGAGCAGCCCACAGCTGGACACTCAGCTGGTTGCGTCCTCCGACGCGTCCGGCACCCAAACGCCGAGCATCCGGCGTACATGGCGTACCACCGGGAGCACCACCAGGCCTGCGTACATCAGGGCTACCGTCCCGCCGATCAGTGCTGTGGCGGCTCCGGCGGTTCCTGCCGTGTCCGCAAGCACTGCGCCAAGCCCCGCTGCGACGATAACGTTCACGGCGCCGGTGAAGACGTAGGCGCTCGCGAGGAACTGGCCGAGGCCGCGTCGTCGTACGCCCATCGCGTAGGTGCGCTGAATGCCCGCCAGGTCATCCGTCAAGCCGGTCACCAGGTGAGCCTTGACCCAGGGGTCGATCTCGACATACGCCGCGCGCAGCCGGTTCATGCCGATGACGATCATCATGTCCTCCTGGCTGGCGTTGCGTACGCGGAGCGCCGTGAGCGAGCCGGTGAGCAGCACGGAGACCCCCAACCAGACCGCCAGCAGGCGGAACGAATCGTTCGGTCCCAGGACCTGGAGGGTCAGTGCGAGTACAACGAGCGAGGCCGATACGAAAGTGAACTGGGCGGTGATCCTTCCCATCACCTCGGCCCACGTCTGACTCCGCGTCGCCAGCAGGCTCCAGTGCTCGGTGGCGAGGATCTGTGCCCGGACCGCGAGCGCGCCGGCACCAACCGGATCTTCCGTCATACCGACCATCATCCGGCCAAAGGACTTACCGCGCTCACTCCAAACAGAGGAGCCTCATCATCCCCGCGCAGTCCTCGGACACTGTGCGCTGCCCTGTGCGCAGCCCCGCCGGCCTGATCGCCTGGCTGATCGTGCCTGAATTGCCTGCCTGCATTTGTCTGCCTTTGCCTAGGACAGCTGATGCCGCTGTGTGAAGCCTCGTGTTGTGACGTGCCAGTTGATGTGCGACGGATCCGCGCCGAGTGATATGCGACGGGTGGGCTAGGAAACATGGGTTGTGGTCCGCGACCGTTATCCCCTGAGGCTACCCACCGGCTGGTAGTGGTGCGATGAAGCCTCTTGGTGTCGCCATCGGAGACCTCGATGGCCAGCGTGGTCTCCGGGACCACACAGTCCGGTCTGGTGCAAGTGCGCTCACCCGAGGGCGACCTCTTGCGGCGACCCTGATCACCGCGCTGTTGGAGGCGCGGCGTTGCACGCGGATGGGTCCGGTGGATGGTTGCGGTGCTGGCGCGGCCCGAGGGCTGCCGTGCCGCCGGCGAGCAGGCTCAGCCGATCACCGTCGACTCGCTGGCGACGTTGTTGGCTGGATTCGGGTCGTGCTCGGCCGCGGTGACATCGGCGCGGTTGGTGAGCGTGCCGACGCCCCGTGGCCGCAGCCGCAGCATCACGGTGGCCGTGGCGCCACCGGGCAGCACGCCCAGGTCGCAGCCGAACCGGCTCGACGCCGTGACCGTGCAGGCGCCCTGGGAGGTGCCGACGGAGAGCAGGTCGACGCCGCCGGACAGCGCCGCGGACCACTCGTCGGCCAGGCTCACGGCCGACGCGGGCGACGGTCCGCGGTTGGTGACCGTCACGGTGTACGTCAGTGGCCTGCCGGCGCCGCTGGGGTCCGCGGACTCGGCGACGGCCACCGCGAGGTCGGCGGCCGCGGTTACGGTGAATGTGACCGAGTCGACGTTGTTGGCCGGCAGCGGATCGGGCTGGTCGGCGACGACCGACCCGGAGATCGCGTACTCGCCGGCCGCGTCGGCGGCGATCTGCAGCAGTGCGACGCTTCCCGTCGAGGGCGGCAGGGCCGTCGGGCCGACCGTGCAGACCGATCCGGCGCCGTCTGGTAGGCACGATGCGCCCGACACGACGGCCAGACCGGCCGGGAGCCGCAGGGTGGTGGTCACGCCGGTGGCCGGCGAGGGGCCCGCGTTGGACATCTGCGCGGTGACGAAGAACGGCTGTCCGGCATACACCACGCCGAACACGTCACCAAGCTGCAGCGAGACGTCGGCCTCGGCGGTCACGGTCGTGGTCTCTGTTTGGATGTTGTTGGAGGAGTCGCGATCCGACTGCGCCGCGGAGGCGGTAAAGCTCAGCGACAAGTTGTCCCCGGTCGCCGGCGTGACGGCGAGCATCAGGACCGCCCCGAGGCCGGGCCGCAGCGTTCCAACCGGGCACCTCACCGTCGAGCCCGCCGCCGAGCACGAGCCAGTCGATCCGGACGGCTCGAAGGACGCCCCCGCGGACAGCTCGACGGTCAAGACCACCGACGTGGCAGTGCCCGGACCGTTGTTGCCCACGACAACCGAGTAGAAGACGGTCGCCCCAACCGCGACCGGATCGGGGCTGTCGGTGACGTCGGCGACGAACACGTCGACCGGCGCCGCGGCCTGGGCGCTTCCCGCCGCGACGATCACCGGTAGGGCGCCGAGCACGACGATGGCAAGCGCGAGCGTACGGCGGAGAAGCGACATTGATCCTCCCCAGTAGGGCGCAGTTCAGCGGAACATACCGCTGACCCGGGTCACGTCGGTCGGGCATGATCAACCTGGTCTCCACGAGGTCTCGACGGACCCGTCGGAACCCCAGGCGTCTTGGCGGCCCCAAGCCGTGGCCACAGGGTGCGGCTTGGACCGGCTTGGACGGCGGCCGCACAGGGTTTGGATTCCTTCACCACCGCCTGGCACAAGCAGGACACGATGCCTGGAACCAGACCGCCGGGTGGTGGTGTAGTGCCAGTGGTGCAGCGTCTCGCGAGAGGAGCGAACGCGTGTCCCGCGCAGTCCGTCAGGTGGCGGCCCTGGTCGTCGTCGTGGTCATGGCCGTGGCCTCGTGCTCAGCGCAAACCGAGCAGACACCACACGCCACGCCCGACCACCAAACGCACGCCGCAGCTTCACCCTCTCCCCAAGGCGCTCCGGGCAAGCTCGCCGGCCGACCGCCGACCGCTGCATCCTGCCCGGCCACTGTCCCCATTGACCCCGCTACCGTCCCGCCCGTCATAGCTCGTGGCGGCGGTGACTGGTACGGCAAAGACGACCTGTGGGTCTCGCTGTGGTTCGCTCGACCCGATCCCGCCAACTTCACCCACCAAGACGGCACCTACCGGCTGAAGTACGGCTCCGTCACGCTCGACAACGGCAAGCTCACATCTCGGTTCGGCCCGCCCGCGGTCCATGCGACGCGCCTCGACGGATCCGGCGCCGCCAAGGTGGGCTTCGGCGGCTACGGATACACCGACTCACTGCAGTTCTGGCCCACCGGGATCGACTTTCCCGAGCCGGGCCGCTGGCTGGTGACCAGCTCACTTCGCAAGAGCATCGTGCGCTTCGTCGTCAAAATACCGTGACCTTCGCGTCGCCAAGTTGGCCCCGCCGGATCTCGCCAATCAACCCCACCGGAACCCGGCAGACCTCGGGCCAGCGCCAATCGGGCCGGTGACCTGCTCACCTGATGTGCGACGGTTCCGCGCCAGTTGATCTGCGACGGTTGGGCTAAGAAACGTGGGTTGCGGTCCGCGGTCGTTGGCCTTTGATGCTGCGCACCGGTTGGGTGGTGGTGCGTCGGATGACGCGGGTTTCGCCGTCGTCGAACTCGATCGCCAAGGTGGTCTCGGAGGCGTGCACGGTGACCTTCGACATGGCGCTGACATCACCACCATCCGGGACTGTCCGGCGCACTCCGACCACAGTTCAAGGAGACCATGGGCTAAGCGGCGCGTCGGTCTCGCCAGCTCCCGGGGGTTCGATCTACTCGCAGTCCTGGTCAGCGGCGTGGTGCACTGGGGGTGGAAGGGACGGGGATATGTGTCGTTGGTTGGCCTACTCAGGATCACCGGTGCTGTTGGAAGACCTGCTCTACAAACCCGAGAATTCCCTCGTTGTGCAGAGCAGGCACTCGCGGCTGGGTGTCGAGACCGTCAACGGTGACGGGTTCGGGGTCGGCTGGTACGGCGCCCGCGAGACGCCGGGCATGTACCACAGCACCGAGCCGGCCTGGAACGATCGCAACCTGCGCGACCTGGCTGCCCATGCCTGTGCCGGACGGGTCTTCGCGCACATTCGGGCCACGACCGGCACCGCGGTCCAGCAGACCAACTGTCACCCGTTCCGGCATGGCAGGTGGCTGTGGATGCACAACGGCGGGATCGCGGACTTCCTGACCGTCAAGCGCGACCTGGCCGTCGCGGTGGCCCCGGCGCTGTTCCCCGAGATCGAGGGATCGACGGACTCGGAGCTGTTCTTCTACCTCGCCCTCACTTTCGGCCTGGAGGAGGATCCTCCGGCCGCCGTGGCGCGGGCGGTCGCGTTCATCGAGGACACCGGGCGCCGCCATGGCGTCGAGTTCCCGATCCAGATGACCGTGGCGACCACCGACGGGGACACGACGTGGGCGTTCCGCCATTCCAGCGAGGGGCGGTCGCGGTCGCTGTTCCACAGCACCGACATCTCCACGCTGCGGGCGCAGTACCCCGACAACCCGACCCTGCACGGGCTGTCCGACGATGCGCGCCTGGTGGTGTCAGAGCCGCTCGGCGACCTACGCGGGGCCTGGCACGAGGTGCCGGAGTCCACTTGCCTGGTCGTCCACGGGGGCCAGGAGAAGCTGCAGCCGTTCACCCCCGCGCGGCCGATCTGACCGGGACATCACCAGCCACAACATCGACCACAGCATCGACCAAATACCGCGCCAGCCAGGTATGCACGGTCTGCCGCGACACACCGAATCGTTCCGCGACCTGGACTACCGGCAGACCCGCCTGAACCTCAAGTACGGCCCGGTACCGCTGCTCCGTCATGGTAATATCCACAAGCACTCGGCGGAGTGTTACTCATCAACTGAAGCCACCGTGTCAACCATCAAGCGGAGTCGGACAACGCGACTTCGTGTTGTGACGTACCACCTGATGTGCGACGGTTCGGTGCCGGTTGATGCGACGGCCGGGCTAGGAAACGTGGGTTGTGGTCGCGGCCCGTTGGCTCTTGATGCTACGCACCGGTTGGGTGGTGCGTGATGAGGCGTGGCGCAGCGGCGGCGAGGGCGGATGGCAGCCGCAGCCCGAGTTGTTGGTCGTCCGGGCGAGACGAACCGGTCGGCGGGGAAGTCCATGTCGAGGGACTGGTCGGGCGGTTGGTGTTGTACTCCCGGCGGAAGGCGTCCACGGCGGCCTGCGCGGTCTCCAGGTCCGGCCAGACCTCAATGTCGTCGAGGTGAACCGCCCCGGGTTTCGTGGAGGCTCGATTAGCTGGTTCCGGCCTCGGTGAGGACGGGTGTTTCAGGGTAGTGGTGGGCTGCGATGTGGGCCCAGTGGTCGGCCTCGTATTGGGCAGGTGGCACGAGTCCGATCTGGCCGTGGAGTCGGCGGTGGTTGAACCAGTCGACGTACTCGGCGACGGCGATCTCGACGTCGGCGACGGACTTCCAGCCGCCGTTGGGTCGCATGTGCGGGTTGCGGATGCACTCGGCCTTGAATAGTGAGTTGAACGCCTCGGCCATCGCGTTGTCGTAGCTGTCGCCCTTCGACCCGACCGACGCGACGGCGTCGGCCTCGGCGAGCCGCTCGGTGTAACGCAGGGCTCGATATTGAACGCCGCGGTCGCTGTGATGGGTCAGGCCGGCGACGTCTTGGCCGGCGCGCTGGCGCGACCACAGGCCCATGTTGAGGGCATCGAGCGCCAGGTCGGTGCGCAAGGACGTGGAGACCTGCCAGCCGACCACCATCCGGGAGAACACGTCGATGACGAAGCCGGCGTAGGCCCAGCCGGCGAAGGTGCGGATGTAGGTCAGGTCGGCGACCCACAGCTGGTTGGGAGCTTGGGCGACGAACTGCCGCTCGACCAGGTCGGCCGGCCTCGGGGTCTCAGCGCCCTCGCCGATGGTGGTCTTGCGGGTCTTCTCGCGCTTGATCCCGCTCAGTCCCTCGGCTCGCATCAGCCGCTCGACTGTGCACCGGGCGACACTGTGACCCTTCCGCTTGAGTTCGGCATGGATCTTCCGGGCGCCGTAGACGCCGAGGTTGTCGTTGTGGACCTGACGAATCACACGGATCAGCTCCGCGTCCCGCAGCGCCCGCACCGAGGGCGGACGAGCCTTGGCGGCGTAGTAGGTGCTCGGGGCGACCTCGACACCCGCACTGCGCAGGGTGTCGCAGATCGGCTCGACCCCGAGCCGGATCGAACCATCGGGACCCTCGACGACACGATCCTTGTGGTCGTCGATGTAGGCCACGATCACTTCAGTTTGCGGTCGAGCTCCGCTGCCGCGAAAAACGCAGACGCCGTGCGCAGGATCTCGTTCGCCCGCCTCAGCTCACGGTTCTCCCGCTCGAGCTCGGCGATACGCTGCGCATCATCGGTTGTCGTGCCGGTCTGAACCCCGCCGTCGATCTCGGCCTGCTTCACCCAGCTCCGCAACGTCTCGGGGTGGATGCCCAACTGGTCCGCGACCCTCTTGATCGCACCAGCCCTGCTCTCGGTCCTCTGCCTAGCCTCAACCGCCATCCGCGTTGCGCGCTCACGCAGCTCATCGCCGTACTTCCTGGGTGCTGCCACGACTCTCATCCTCCATGGATTGAGAGCCTCCATCAGACCCGGGGCGATTCAGTGCGGACCCCAACCCAGGGTGCGGATCCCAACCCAGGGTGCGAACCCCAACCCGGAGCCTGGGCGCGGGGCCCTCCCCGTATGGGGTGACCAAACCCGTCCGATGAACGGCGTGGGCGGGGCGCGCCGGCGTCAGCGCCGTCAGATCGGTGGGTTGTCGTACGCCGTTGTGGGTCCGGACACCGCATGCCGTGCGCACAGCCACCACCGCGTACGAGAACCCACCCCACGCGGTGACGGGTCAGCGGGTCAGGAGGGTGGCGATGCGGGTTGCGGCCTGAATGGCTCCTCCGGATGGGATGGGCCGGTAGCGCGGGCGGCGGCGTAGGGCGGTGCGCATCGCAGCGGCCAGCCGGCGTGGATTGCTGGTCTGGTAGTCCAGCGGGATGCCGGCCCGGTAGTACCGCAGCCGGTGGGCCACGAAGTGCTGCTGCTCCCAGTGCCGGGCGATCGGGAAGTATACGAACGGCCGCCCGGCGGCGACCAGCTCCATCGTCGTGGACAGGCCGCCCTGGACGACGGCGGCGTCGGCCGCGGCCAGGTGCGCGAACGCGTCGGGCAGGAACCCGGTCTTGTCCAGGCCCTCGATGTCGGGCAGCTCGCGGGGGTCGATCCGCGGGCCGGTCACCATCGTCATCCGGGCCTCGGGGATGTCCTTGCGCAGGTAGCCGAACCCTTCGGCGATCAGTTCGAGCAGTGGCCGCCCGACCGCGGTACCGCCGACGGCCGCGGCCAGCAACGGCCCCTCCTCGTCGTACCCGAGCCGCTGCCGCAGTGCGGCCGGATCGCGGTACGGGCGCGGGTCGAACGGCACGATGTACGGCACGGTGTCGAACCACTTCGACGTCCACTCCCTGATCTGCGGCAGACCCGGGCCGAACGACTCGTCGGGCAGTTCGCCGATCGCACCGATGTACAGCGACACGTCCCGAACGCTCGGATACCGCTCCCGGTGCTCGATCATCTCGGCGTTGTAGTCCGCGGTCACCTCGATCTCGCGCGCATCGTCCTCGACGGGGAGGAATCCGACCACGTCGGTGGTGAAGACGTACGGAGCGATCTTGCGCTCGGGATTCTCGTGCAGGAAGTGGTCGATCTCCCACGACTCGTCGCCAATCCAGACGTCGTACGGCGTCTCCCGGACCACGTCGTCGAACAGCATGTAGTTCGCGCAGAAGATCTCGTCCATCCGGCGGAACGCGTTGAAGGCGTGCAGGTCGTGCCCGGTCGCCTCGCTCTCCCAGTGTGCCGACTCCGACGCCATCTCCGCGCTGGCCGGATGGATGATCTCACCGGTGGCCTCGAGCATCCGGGTGACCGGGTCCTGGGCGAGCCACTCGATTTGCAGGTCGGGGACCTGCTCGCGCAGCGACCGGGCGATGGCGAGGTCGCGCAGCACGTGACCGAGACCGATCGGCGATGAGATGTACAGCGCCCGGCGTTTGCGCTCGCGCGCGAACAGCCAGGCCGTCTCCCGCGGCACCTGGCCGGTGACCCGGTCGACGAACCGCTTGATCGCGTGGTTGACGACCACCGGGTGCCGCACATATGGCAGATGGCCGGTCCCCTCCATCCAGAGCAGCTCGCCGCCGGTCAGCTCCGCGAGCAGGCGGGTGCGCTCGGCTGGCGTGATCCGGTCCTGATCGCCGGCGATGGCCAGCACGGGGCAGGCCAGCCTCCCGATCAGATCACGCCAGTCCTCAGCCCCTGAGGGCGCGTCGCCCTCGCAGACCATCGTGCGCCCGTCGGTCTCGGTGCCCCACTCGACCACGTCATCGATGGCCTTGGTGCTGCGCGCCTCGGACATCATCTGGCCGGCGAAGAACTCGACATATCCAGGCCAGTCCCGCAGCCAGTAGTGCCGGTTGTCCTTCGCCCACCCCTCTTCGGTCGGCAGTACGTCGTCGTAGTCGTACTCCATCCGCGCCGCGAGCGGTGGGCTCAACGGGATACTGGTGCTGATGGCAACGAAACCGGCCACTCGGTCCGGGAAACGTGCCGCGACCTTGACCGCCCAGTGCGTGCCGTGGCAGTGCGCTACGATCACCGCCCGGTCCGTCTCCGTCGCCTCGAGGACGGCGACTGTGTCGCTCGCGATCGCGTCATTGCCGTAGAGGCCGGGGTCCTCCGGCCGATCGGTGCGGCCGTTGCCCCGCGGGTCGAACGTCACCACCCGGAAGTACCGCGAGAGATAGGGGATCTGCATCTTCCACATGCGGGAGTGCACGATCGCCCAGGTCGGCATCAGCAGCACGGTGACGGGAGCGTCGCCGTACACCTCGTAGTAGACGCGGATCCCGTCGTTGGCCGCGTACCCGCTCCGGTCGGGTTCCCTGGCGCGCATCGTCATCCCCTCCCGACGGCCATCATGCGCCGACCATCGCCGACAGTGTCAGCCAGCTACCGACACTGATCAGCACCATCGCGGCGGGCACGACGATTCGCGCGCCCCAGCGCGTTGTCTTCTCGGCGACCATCAGGCCGGTGAGGCCGGCCATCCAGGCCACGCTGCCGACACCGGTCGCGAACATGACCAGCATCAGCGCCCAGCAGCAACCCAGGCAGTTCAACGCGTGCGCACGACCCGTCCGCCAGCCGCCGGCGACCCCTCCGGTGTAGTGCCCGAGCACCAGCGCCAGCGGCGAACGACAGGCGCGCAGGCACGCCTTCTTCAGCGGCGAGAACTGGAACGCTCCCGCGATCAGCAGCGTGCTGCCGAGGATCACTCCTTCGTGCTCGTGCAGCCACTCCCACCGATGAGCGAGTTGGTGGACAAGGGTGTCGCCCGCGAGCGCGACGAGGGCGAAGACCAGCCAGGCCACGAGGTACGTTGCGTAGAACACGGCCCGCGCCGGTGCCGGCCTGGGCTGGTTCGCGCTCACAGCGGTGAACGCCCGGGCCATCGGGACCATGGACGGCAGCATCATCGCGCCGATCATCACCACCCACACGCCGGCGAACGACAGCAGCGAGCCCGAGTGCTCGATCACGTGGTCGTGTTCGCCGGCGGTGGCCCCGCCGGCGAACGTCAGACCCAGGACCGCGATCCACGAGCCACCCATGACGGCCCAGAGAACCGGCGCTGGATCACGGCCGGCCGTCGTTACCGCACGGACGTCAGACACGTCAGGCACTGAAGTGGAAGTCGCCCTGCAGGGCGTTCTTGCCACTGACGTCGATGTCGGCCAGGCCGTACTTGGCGGCCTTGCGCCGGAACACAGACGCCTTGCCGGGGTAGGCCGGAGAGCCCGGGATGGTGCTGAACGCGGTGTCCAGCAGCGTCGTCGTCCGGCCGGTCGCGCCCTGGAACGGTGTCAGCTCGGCCTCGGCGATGTCGCCGAAGGCCAGTCGTCCCCGACCCTCGCGAACGGTGAATGTGATCGGGATCCGCTCGACCGCGACGACCTCGCCGATCAGCGCCGCGACGTCGGCGATGCCCCCGCCGAGCTGGCCGGTGAACACCTTGAGCAGTGCGTCCTCCTGCTCCTTGCTGCACCGGTCGTCGACGTACACCACGGCCTTCCAGTTGCCGGCGAGCACGTTGCCGGGGATGTGCACCGACAGGCCGATCACGCGGTCGGACACGTCGACCCCCTCGACGGTGCCGCGGTCCACCGCCCAGCCGAAGATCGAGTCGCAGGTCCCGTGATCGGGATCGTCGCCGACCCAGCACGGGCAGATGGCGTCGCAGTTGCAGACCTCGAGCAGCCTGCCCGCGATGTCGTACGTTGTGGTCTCGCTGGTCACCGTCATGGTTCCCCTCCCTGGGTGCCTTGCCTGTCAAAGGTTTTAGGGCCTCGGCATCGCCGTGGGCCATAAGGGGAATCCCTAGTGGGCGGTCAGCTCAGCCCGGCGCGCACGGCATGCGTCGCGACCTCGGCGCGGCTGTGCGCCTCGATCCGCGCCATGATGTTGGCGAGGTGGACCTCGACGGTCTTCTCGGTGATGCCGAGGGAGCGGGCGATCTGCCGGTTGGTCGAACCCTCTGCGACGAGTGCGGCGATCTGCCGCTGCCGGTCCGTCAACGGGCTGTCGATCATCGTCGTTCCTCCGCGTACGAGGCTCTGCGCGAGCACGACAGCCGATTCGACGTCGATGCCCGTACCGGCACGGACCGCGCGTTCGGCCCGTGCCGTACCGAGTGCCGCATCGAGACCTGCACGCACCGTGGCCGGCCTGAGCATGCCACCTCCGCCCGGCGGCAGGCCCTGGTGCCGGTCCAGCGCGGTCGCGGCGCCGACCAGCTTCGCGGCCGATTCGAGCTCGCCACGCTCGACCGCGATCGCGGCGATGCCGGTCAGGCACCGGGCGACGCCACGCCGGTCCCCGTAGCCGGCCAGGTGCCGCAGTGCGTCGGCGTAGAGCTGTGCGGCGACGTCGTATCGCCGATGGGCTGCCGCGACCTCCGCGAGACCGCAGATCGGCCACCCCGGCGGCCATGGCCATTCGTCCGCGCGCGCCTCGAACCAGGCGCGGGCCGCGGTGAAATGCGTCTCCGCCTCCGCCAGGTCGCCGGCCTCCAGGGCCGCGAGTCCGAGGTCGTAGCGGGCCCAGGCGACGCCCCGCGGATTGCCGAGGCGGCCGAAGATCTCGGCGGCCCGTTGGTGCCGCGCCCGGGCCTCGGCGAGCTGCCCGCCGGTCCTGGCGACGTGGCCGAGGAACGCATGGCAGACCGCGCAACCGCGCACGTCGTCCAGTTGCTCGAACGACCGCAGCGCACGGTGCAGCAGATCCCCGGCGTGGTCGACGTCCTCGCGCGCGTACGCCAGGATCCCCGCCACCATCGTGAGCCCCGCGACACGACTGTCGTGTGACGACGGCAGCGGGGTCGCGGTCAGCCGGTCCAGGATCGGATCGAGCTCCCGGGTGCCGTCGGCGATCTCGCCGTGGGTGTACCGATACCAGCCGTTCGCCGCGGCGAGTGGAATGGCGCCGGCCAGGTCGCCGGACGCCAGCGCCCAGTCCAGCGCGGCTTTGATGTTGGCGTGCTCGCGGGCGATCCACTCGCCCCAGATAGCCTCGTCCTCGGTTCCGGGCCCGGCCTCGAACTGGGCGGCGAGCTCGGAGTAGTACGCCACGAGCCGCCGGCGCGCGTCGTCCACCTCGTCGTGCGCCGCCAGTTGTTCGGCTGCGTACTCGCGCAGGCTGTCGAGCATCATGTACCGGTCCGGCTCATGGCGGGTACCGGGCAACCGGCGGAGCAGGCTGCGTTCGACCAGTGCGGTGGCCGCGGCCAGTACATCGAGCCGCGGGTCGCCCGCGACCGGCTCGGCCGCGGCGAGCGTCCAGCTGTGCGGGAACACCGAGACCCGGCGGAAGAAGACCTTCTCCACCTCGGGGAGCAGCACATGGCTCCAGGTGATCGCCGTCCGCAGTGACTCGTGCCGGGACAGCTTCGAATCGGCCCGGCTGTCCAGCAGCACCCCGCGGCTGCGCAGCCGTACGCACAGCTCGGCCGGTGAGTACTGACGCAGCCGGGCGGCGGCGATCTCGATCGCGAGTGGTATGCCCTCGAGCTGAACGCAGAGCTGGGCGACGGCTGCGGCGTTGCCGGTGTCGAGCCGGAATCCGGGCACCGCCTGCCCGGCCCGGGCGAGCAGGAGCTCGACGGCCGGGGTGCCGGACAGCCGGCCGAGATCGGTCCCGCCGGGCGGTGGCATCGCGAGTGGCGGCACCGCGAAGTCGAGTTCGGCCGCGACCCGCAGGCGTTGCCGGCTGGTCGCGATCACCCGCAAGCGCACGCACACCGCGAGCAACCGGGCGACCATGTCGCCCAGCCCGGCCACACGTTCGCAGCAGTCCAAGACGAGCAGTGCCGTCCGGCCGGCGAGGTACGCCGCCGCGCCGTCGGGGGAGCGGATGCCGCAGGCCCTGCTGATCTGACTCGCCGCGTCAGGTACCGAGGTGGCCGGCGACAGGTCGACGTACACGACGCCACCGGGGAACCGCCGGCCGGCCCGCTCGGCGAGCGCCTCGGCGAGCCGGGTCTTGCCCACCCCGGGCGGGCCGGTGAGGGTCAACAGCCGGCATTCCGGGCGGCACAATTCCGCGTACAGCGCGTCGAGCTCCGCCCCGCGGCCGATCATCAGGAAGCCGGGGTCCCCACCCGTGACCGAGGCGATCACGCGCTAATGGTAGGTCACGTCTTCAGCCGCAGGGTGAGGATCTGGAACGGCCGCAACTCCAGCGAAACCGCGTTGCCGTCCAGGTCCCGGCGAGCCAGGCGGCGCTCGAGCAGATCGGCCTCCTCGACCGCCGACACCGCGAACCCGGCGGTGAGCGTCGCCCTGGACCGGCCGCCGGAGGACTCGTACAGCCGGACCACGACGTCGCCGGACCGGTCGTCGGCGAGCTTGACCGCCTCGACCACGACCGCGTCGTTGTCGACCGCAACGATCGGCTCGACCGCGTGGATTCCGCCGGTCACCTCCCGCTCGGGCAGGTTGATCCGGTAGCCCTCGCGGACCGCGTCGCCGATCCCGGCGCCGACCACCAAGGCATAGTTCACGACGTGCCGGCCCTGGTCGGTCCTCGGGTCGGGGAACCGCGGGGCGCGGATCAGCGACAGCCGCACGGTCGTCCTGGACTGGTTGCGGGTGATGTCGTGCCCGTACGTCGAGTCGTTGACGACCGCGATGCCGTACCCGGGCTCGCTGACGTGCACCCACCGGTGCGCCGCGATCTCGAACTTGGCCGCGTCCCACGAGGTGTTCTGGTGGGTGGGGCGGAAGATGTGCCCGAACTGGGTCTCCGACGCCGACCGATCGGCGTGTACGTCGAGCGGGAACGCCGCCTTGAGGAACTTCTCCGCCTCGTGCCAGTCGATGTCGCACTCGACGTCCAGCCTCTTGGTGCCCGGCCGTAACCGAAGCGTCTGTGTCACGGTCGACTGCCCGAACGACCGCTTGACCACCGCCGTCGCGACACCGTCCTCGACGGACAGGTCCACCGAGTCGACGTCGGTGAGGTCGCGAACGGTGTTCCTGTAGAACGCGTCGACGTCCCAGGCGTCCCACATGTTCGGGGTGTCGACGTGCAACTGAAGCAGGTTCGCAAACTTGCCTGGGGCAACGACCTCGCGGTCCGCCTCGACATCGAGGATCGATGTGACCAGCCCACGCTTGTCGATGATCACCCGTACCAGTCCGTTGTCGAGTACGTCGCCGTCGATCCGCGCGTCCGGTCCGGGCGATTCGCGTGCAGCCGCCGACATCGCCGGTACGCCGTTGCGCGCATGTGGTGCCGCGTTGAACACCACCTCGTGCGTACCGGTGCCCTCGTCGGCCAGCGCCGACTGGGCCTGGGTGATGATCACGTCGAGGTCCTGCGCCACCTGTGCGTACGTCGCCTCGGCCTCGCGGTGCACCCACGCGATCGAACTGCCCGGCAGGATGTCGTGGAACTGGTTCAGCAGCACGATCTTCCAGAGCCGGTCGAGTTCGTCGTACGGGTACTCGTCCAGCTTGCCCGCGACCACGGCCGCGGCGGACCACAGCTCGGCTTCGCGGAGCAGATGCTCGCTGCGCCGGTTGCCCTGCTTGGTCTTGGCCTGCGAGGTGTATGTGGCCCGGTGGATCTCCAGGTACAACTCGCCGGACCACACCGGCGCGGCATCTGCGTACTCCTCCTCCGCGGCGGTGAAGAACGCTGCCGGCGACTCGATCGTGACCCGCGGCGAGCCCTCCAGGTCGGCCACCCGGTGCGCGGTCGCGATGAACTCGCGGGTGGGGCCGCCACCGCCGTCGCCGTACCCGAACGGGACCAGCGAACGGGTCGCCGCGCCGTTCTCCTGGAAGTTGCGCTGTGCGTGCGCAAGTTCGTAGCCGGACAGGCTGGAGTTGTACGTGTCGACCGGCGGGAAGTGTGTGAATACCCGGGTGCCGTCCAGTCCCTCCCACCAGAAGGTGTGGTGCGGGAACTTGTTCTCCTGGTTCCACGAGATCTTCTGCGTGAGGAACCAGCGCGAGCCGGACAGCTTGACAAGTTGCGGCAACGCGGCGGTGTAGCCGAACGAGTCAGGCAGCCATACCTCCTGTGTGTCGATGCCGTACTCGTCCAGGAAGAACCGCTTGCCGTGGATGAACTGGCGCGCCAGTGCCTCGCCCCCGGGCAGGTTGGTGTCGGACTCGACCCACATCCCGCCGACCGGGACGATGTTGCCCGCGGCAACGGCCTTCTTCAGCCGGTCCCAAACCTCCGGGTAGTTGTCCCGTATCCAGGCGTGCTGCTGCGCCTGCGAGAAGGCGAACACCAGCTCCGGGTACTCCGCCGCGAGGGTGGCTACGTTCGACACCGTGCGGGCCACCTTGCGCCGGGTCTCGCGCAGCGGCCAGAGCCAGGCCGAGTCGAGATGCGCGTGCCCGACCGCCGACAGCCGGTGCGCGCTCGCATGCGCCGGCCTGCTCAGGACGACCGCGAGTTCAGCTCGGGCGGCGGCCGCCGTGCCGGGCACGTCGAAGTAGTCGAGCGCGTCGAGCGACCGGCTCAGCGCCCGCAGGATCTCGCGCCGGCGTGGCTCGCGTTCGGGCAGCTGGCGTTGCAGTCCGTCGAGCACCTCGAGGTCGCGGATCAGGTTCCACACCTCGCTGTGGAGGACGGCCAGATCGGCCCGGGCCAGTCGGTACATCGGCCGGCCACCGGGCCCCGGCTTGTTCCCCTGCGTGGTCGGCTGGAACCCACGCGGCCCGAGCACTTCGGGATTGGCCGCACCTTCCACGTAGAACCCGACCCGGCCGCCTTGCGGCCGCAGCAGCGACAGCGGCGCGTACGTCTGCCGAGGGTGCAAGCCCTTCAGCGGCACCCCGCTCGCGGTGTAGATCAGGCCCTCGGCGGAGAAGCCCGGCCCGCCCGAGAACCCGAGGTCGACGACCGCCTCGACCTCGTCGTGGTCCCACGGAGCGGGTATCTCACCGGTGAACCGGAACCATGCCGTCCCCCAGGCCGGGCCCCACGGCGTGCCGATCGGCGCCGGCTCGTAGGCCTGCGCCAGCGCCTCGGCCGGCGGCACCGGCTCACCAGGTGCGTGCCAGATCTCGGCCCGCAACGGCACCGCATCGCCGTAGACGGCGGGCCTGATCCGCTCGTCCAGCGCGCGCTGGAGCCGTTCCTCGATCAGCCTTCGGTCGTCGTGCACGGCACCCTCCGGGCGGCAGACCTCGATCCTCGGTTGACAACGCTGTCACTTCCGCGACCCGCGCGTCCACCCCACCTCCGCCTAGGGTGCCCTGGGTGGACATCACGCAGACCGCCGGGCTGCCGTTGTCGGTGACGTTGATGGTGCTGCTCGCCGCCGTCGCGCACGCGAGCTGGAACGCGATCGCGCATGGCGTGGACGACAAGCTCGCCGCGATGACGTTGTTCGCGTTCGGCGGCGCGTTCTTCGCCGTACCGCTACTGCTGATCGCGCCCGCGCCGGACGGGTCGAGCTGGCCCTGGCTGATCGCGTCGGTGATCGTGCACGTCGCGTACAACCTGCTGCTGATGACGTCGTACCGCCTCGGCGACTTCAGCCAGATGTACCCGCTGGCCCGCGGGTCCGCACCGCTGGTGGTGACGTTGCTGGCGGCGGTGTTCGTGAACGAGGTGCCGCCGCCGCTCGAACTGGCCGGCGTGGTCGTGGTGTCGGTCGGGCTCGGGAGCCTGGTGTTCGTCGGCGGCCGGCCGCACCGGCATGAGTTGCCCGCCATTGGTGCCGCCCTCGCGACCGGGCTGACCATCGCGACGTACACGGTGATCGACGGGACCGGCGTACGGCGGTCCGGCAGCCCCGGCGGGTACGTCGGCTGGCTGATGATCCTCAACGGTGCCGTCATCGTCGCGTACGCCGCCGCCCGGCGGGGTCCGGCACTGCTCGGCCAGCTGCGCACCTCGGCCGTACCCGGGCTGATCGGCGGTGCGCTCAGCCTCGCCGCGTACGGGCTGGTGCTGTGGGCGCAGACCCGCGGCGCGCTGGCACCGATCTCGGCGCTGCGTGAGACCAGCATCATCGTCGGCGCGATCATCGGCGCCTGGATCTTCAAGGAGGGTTTCGGCCCGCGCCGGATCGCCGCCACCGCGGTCGTCTTCGCGGGCGTGATGCTGATCAACCTGGGCTAGGGGCTAATCGCCTTCGAGCTTCGGCGGCGGCGCCTGCTGCTCGGGGATCGGCGTGCCGCGCAGGTAGTGCGACAACGCCGAGTCCTTCTTCGGATGCTCGCGGTACCGCGTCGGGACGACACGCCCCTCTGCGCTGTCCCACGCGGTGTCCGCGACCCTCCACATCCGGTGCGCCATCCGGCCGGCGGAACCGGTATGTGGTGAGTTCGGGTGCGCCCTGGTCGGCGCGGTCTCCTCCGCGCTGAGCAGTTTGTCGGTCAGCGCGCCGAGGTCGTCGACAGTGGCCGACAACTCCCTGCCCAGCTCGGTCTCCAGTGCCTCGTGCTCGTCGAGCAGCCGGTCGATCTCGGTCCACAGCTCGTCGCGGTGCAGATGCAGGACCCGGCTGTCGCCGTAGATCCGTCCCTTCAGGAATCTCAGTGACCGTTCCAGGTCGCGGGCGTTGGCGCAGTACGCCGCGACCTTCGCCTTGCCGTCCGGCAGCGATCGCACCCGTGGCAGCAACACGTCCTCGGCGGCGGCCAGGTGCTGGCTGGCGATCGCGTAGAACCAGTCCGTCTCGTGCCTGCGGGCCGGACTGACGGCCGCGGCATCGTGAGCCGGCGCGGCGAGTTCCCGGATTCTTTTGTGCTCGTACGTCAATGCGAGCTCAAGGGTGGACGCGTTCATGACGACACCTCCCCGAGGGTCTACCTCAAGGTTGCGCCGTCGTCTCGCACACCGCAACCGTCAGAGTGCGGAAGGTGCCGAAGTCTCAGTGTTCGGAACTGGACTTCCAGATGTTGATGCCTGCTTCGACTGCGTCGGCGTCGATGGCCTTCAGCTCCTCCTCGCTGAAGGTGAGGTTCTTTACCGCTGCGAGGTTGTCCTCGAGTTGCCTGACGCTGGACGCGCCGATCAGGGCGCTGGTGACGCGCTGGTCGCGGAGTACCCAGGCCAGCGCGAGCTGGGCGACGGACTGGCCGCGCTGCCTGGCGATGTCGTTCAGCGCCCGGACGTGCTTGATGGTCTCCTCGCTGAGCATGTCCGACGACAGCGACTTGCCCTGGGCGGCCCGCGAGTCCTGCGGTACGCCGTCCAGGTACCGGTCGGTCAGCAACCCCTGCGCCAGCGCCGAGAACGCGATCACCCCGACACCGAGTTCGCCGACGGCGTCGAGCAGATCCTCCTCGATCCAGCGGTTGAGCATCGAGTACGACGGCTGGTGGATGAGCAGCGGCGTGCCCAGCTCCTGCAGGATCCGCGCCGCCTCGCGGGTCCGGTCCGCCGAGTACGACGAGATGCCGGCGTACAGCGCCTTGCCGGAGCGGACGGCGGTGTCGAGCGCACCCATCGTCTCCTCCAGCGGCGTGTCCGGGTCGAACCGGTGCGAGTAGAAGATGTCGACGTAGTCCAGGCCCATCCGCCGCAACGACTGGTCGAGCGACGACAGCAGGTACTTGCGGCTGCCGCCGCCCTGACCGTACGGGCCGGCCCACATGTCGTAGCCGGCCTTGGTGGACAGGATCAGCTCGTCCCGGTACGGCTTGAAGTCCCGCGCGAGATGTCCGCCGAAGTTGACCTCGGCACTCCCGTACGGCGGGCCGTAGTTGTTGGCCAGGTCGAAGTGCGTCACGCCGAGGTCGAACGCACTGCGCAGGATCGCGGTCTGGGTCTCCAGCGGCTTGTCGTCGCCGAAGTTGTGCCACAGGCCGAGCGAGATCGCCGGCAGGTCGAGACCGCTGCGGCCACAGCGGCGGTAGGCCATCTTGTCGTCGTACCGGTCCGGGCTGGCACCGTAGTCACTCACCGTCCGATCCTCCCACCAGGGCCAGGAACCGCGCCAAGGCTGGGCTGTCGTTGGCCGGCGACCAGGCCAGCGCGAGTTCCCACGGCGGCAGGTCGTCAGCCAGCGGCCGGTACACCACGGCCTCGGGCGCGATCGGCGGGACGGGGGAGATCAGCAGCGAGACACCCAGCCCGGCCGCGACCAGCGACACGATCGTCTGCACGTCAGCGGCCTCCTGGACCACCCGCGGCGCGAACCCGGCGGCCAGGCAGTACCCGATGATCGCGTCCTGCACCGACGGCCCGAACGCCCGGGTGTAGAGCACGAACGACTCCTCGGCCAGCATCTTCAGCGGCACCCGGGCGCGGTTGGCGAGCCGGTGGCCGGCCGGCAGCGCGGTGACCACCGGGTCCCGCGAGATCACCCTGATCCGCAGCGCCGGGTCGCCGACCGGTGGCCGCAGGATGCCGACGTCGGCCTGACCGGCGCCGAGTGCCGCGGTCTGCCGC
>JBKPSJ010000358.1:0-8814 GCA_046765875.1 Actinomycetota bacterium | reverse complement strand
CCACATGACCACAGCGCAGACCTGCCCGGAGTGCGAGGACGAGGTGCAGATCGGCCACTCGGTGCGGCTCAACGAGATCGTCGAGTGTGCGGGCTGCCGAAACGAACTGGAGATCGTGGCGTTGAGCCCGGTGGTGCTCGCCCTCGCGCCCGAGGTCGAAGAGGACTGGGGAGAGTAGTCGTCGTGCGCAGGCGTGCGGCGTGCACCGGGTCCTGGTCGTGATCCGCGTCGCGGTGGTCGGTGCGGCCGGATACATCGGCGGTGAGCTGCTGCGACTACTCATCGGCCACCCCGAGGTCGAGGTGACGGCCGCGGTGTCGTCCCGGTTCCCCGGCAAGCGGGTCGACGGTGTCCATCCGAACCTGCGGTCCGCCACCGACCTGCTGTTCTGTTCGGCCGATGAGGTGGATGAGTGCGACACGGTGTTCCTGGCCACGCCGCACCGCGCCGCCATGACACAGATCGACCGCTGGATCGGACCGGCCAAGCAGGTCATCGACCTCACCGGGGACTTCCGGCTGGACGACACCGAGGTCTACCAGCGCTACTACGGGAACGCGCACGCCGCGCCGCACCTGCTCGGCGACTTCGTCCCCGGGATACCCGAACTGCACAGGGAGAGCCTGCGCAGCGCCGACCTGGTCAGCGTGCCCGGCTGCATGGCGGTGGCGGGCGTGCTCGCGCTGTACCCACTCGTGGCCCGGGGCCTGGTCGAGCCGATGGCCCGGCTCGACGCGCGCACCGGGTCCAGCGGTTCCGGTGCCACCGCGGGCGAGGCGAACCTGCATGCCGAGCGCAGCGGGGCGATGCGGGTGTTCGCACCGACCGGGCACCGGCACGAGGCGGAGATCTCCCGGCACCTCGGCATTCCGGCCACCATGACCGCGACCGGAGTCGAGGCGGTACGAGGTGTGCAGACGGTCTGTCACGCCACGCTGCGCCCCGGTGTGAACAAGTCGGCGGTGCGCAGGGCGTTCCGCGAGCAGTACCAGAACGAGCCGTTCGTCCGTCTGGTCGCCCACCAGCGCGGCATTTTCCGTTACCCGGAGCCGAAGATCCTGCTGGGATCGAACTTCTGCGATGTCGGGTACGCCGTCGACGAGGAGGCCGGACGGCTGGTGACCATCGCGGCACTGGACAACCTCATGAAGGGCGGCGCGGGCAATGCGGTCCAGTGCCTGAACATCCGCATGGGCTGGCCGGAAGCACTCGGCCTGTCCTTCCCCGGCCTGCATCCCGTCTGAGGCCCCGGCGAACTGGAGACACCGTGACCGCCAGACCGCTGACAGTCGTCAAGTGCGGCGGCAACCCGGCCGTCGACGCCGCGGGCATCTGCGCCGACGTCGCCGGGCTCGTCCGTGCCGGGCAGTCGGTTCTCCTGGTGCACGGAGGTTCTGGGGAGATCGCCCGACTGGCCGGGAGACTCGGTGTCCCGCAACGCACCCTCGTCGCCCCGGACAAGGTGTCCACCAGGTACACCGACCCGGCGACGCTGGAGGTGGTCATCCTCGCGCTGGCCGGTGGGGTCAAACCAAGCATCGTCGCGGAGCTGTCCCGGCTCGGGGTGCCCGCGGTCGGCCTCACCGGCCTGGACGGCGGCATGCTGCGCGCCCGCCGCAAGTCCGCCGTCCGGTCCGTTGTGGATGGTCGGACGACACTGGTCCGGGACAACCTCAGCGGCCGGCTCAGCGAGGTGCGCACCGAACTGGCGGAAACCCTGCTGCGGTCCGGCTTCGTGCCGGTGGTCTCACCGCCCGCGATCGACGAGCACGACCACCCGGTGAACGTCGACGCCGACCGCGTCGCGGCAGCGCTCGCGGCGGCACTCGGTGCTGACCAGCTGGTGCTGCTGACCGGCGCACCAGGGGTACTCGCCGATCCCGACGACGACACCAGCGTGCTGAGTACCTACGAGGTGCCGGCGACCGGCGCGCCGGGCCGGTTCGCCGGCGGTGGCATGGCACTCAAACTCGTTGCGGCACGTGAGGCACTGGCCGGCGGAGTGGCGTCGGTACGCATAGCGGACGGGCGGGTACCCAGCCCGGTCAGCCGAGCGCTGGCCGGGTCCGGCACCACGGTGACAACGAATTCGGTGACAACGAATTCGGCATAACCGGAACCTCCCGTCCGAGGACTATCCCGACTCACTGAGGAAGGAGCTGACGATGCCAACCAGTTCTCGCGCGCAGACGACACGAGCGGCGTTGGTCGACGCGTACTCGATGGGGCGCCACCTGCTGCCCGCGCTGCACCGGCACGACGTGGAGTGTGTGCACGTCCAGTCGCCGAGCCCCGACGTTCACCTGGCTCGGCTGCCGATCCCCGATGGTTTCGTCGACAATGTCCGCCATGACGGTGACGTCGTGGCCACGGCGGCCGCGCTGCGTGCGCGTGGGGTCAGCTACGTGATCGCCGCCGGGGAGTCGGGCGTCGAGCTGGCCGACCAGCTCTCCGCCGAGCTCGACACTCCCGGCAACGGGATGAGCCGACCGACGGCCCGACGCAACAAATATGACATGGTCCTGGCACTGCGCGATGCCGGACTGGCACACGCGGCCACCACAGTCGCATCCGATGCCGACGACATCATCGCGTGGGCCGAGACGACCGCAGGCTACCCGGTCGTCCTGAAACCGGTCGCCAGCTCCGGCACGGACAACGTCGCGGCATGTTCGTCTCCGGAGCAGGTTCGCGCCGTCCACGAAAAGATCATGACCAGTACCGACCGTCACGGGAAGCCCAATACGGTGGTGCTCGCGCAGGAGTTCCTGGCCGGGGAAGAGTACTTCGTCAACACGGTCAGTCGTGACGGCAGGCATCACACCGTCGAGATCTGGCGGTACTACAAGATTCGGCTCGCCGGCGGCAACATCATCTACGACTACGACGAGCCGCTGGCGCCGGACGACCCGGTCGCCAAAAAGCTGGAGTCCTACACTCACCAGGTGCTCGACGCCCTGGAGATCCGCAACTGGGCCGCCCACACCGAGGTCATGCTGACCGCCGGCGGGCCGGTGCTCGTCGAGTGTGCCGCACGCTTCGGCGGTGGTCAGGTTCCGGAGATCAACACGCGCTGTTTCGGCACCAACCAGATAGAGCTCTTCACGCTGGCCGTGGTGGACCCGGACGAGTTCAACCGCCTGCCAACCACCGTGTACCAGTTGCTGCAGCACCCACGTGACGTGTCTCTGATCAACCCGAGGGACCACGGCGTGGTCCCGTCCCACGAGACGATGGCCGCCATCCGCGCGCTACCGTCCTACGCCCATACCCTCATGGCGCATCCGGAAGGGCACCCGCTTCCGCGAACGATCGATGTCGCGACCCAGCCGGGGTGGATATTTCTCATCTCCGATGATCCGGAAGAGATTCGCGCCGACTACGAGAAGCTGCGGCAAATCGAACGCGACTACCTCTACGACGACAACCCTCGACAAGGAAAGACGTTCCCTGCCAGGTGATTCTGGCGCTCCATTGACGCCCGAGGTACCGCGCGTCGCCGGCGTGGTCTCGTATTCCATGCCCATCCTCTTCACTCCGGTGTTCGCCGCACCAGGCTCACGGGTTCCGCGCTCACCCGGAAATCGGCCGCGATCGCGCGGATCGCCGCCTCCACGGCCTGGCTGGACTCCCCCCGGAACCGGAAGCGGCCGCCGACGTGCTCGTAGTACGAGTCGGCATCGGGCAGGACCTCTCCCACCCTCAGCAACACCTCGGCGTAAGGGCCCGGCTGCCGGCCCACCATCGGTGTGATCTCGGTGATCCGGCAGGGACGGTTCACCGGCGCCGGAACGAGCAGCCAGCCGCCGACCTCGTCCGCGATCCGTGGGGCCTCCGCACAGATCCGCAGCCCCATCTGAATCCGGAACGCGGTTTCCATCAGGTCGTGCCCGTGGACCTCCCGCCAGAGCAGCGGGATCTCCGCGCCGCCCGCCCGGGCGCCGACCTCCAGGAAGGCACAGGAACCCGTATCCACGTCCAGGAACATTTCGAGATGAAAGACCAGGGCCCGGTCCGACAGTGCACGCATGGCCCGCAGCGTGAACTCGGCGATAATCCCCGTGATTTCCGGGTCGCTCTCCTCCACCGAGCCCAGAGTCCCACCGCCACGGAATCCCAGGCAGTTGTTCAGGTACCGGGAGGCGCGCACGACCAACAGTCGTTCTCCGGTGAAGACCCCGTCCACGTGGTAGATCTGGTGCGGGTTGAACACCTGTGCCAGCAGGGGGCCCTCGTCGAAGGAGAGCCCGCTCAGGTCACTCGGTCCGTCGAGCCGGACCACTCCGGCGCTGGAACTGCCGACCGTCGGTTTGACGATGACCGGCCAGCCGGCGCGCTCGGCGAACCCCCGCACGGCCTGCGCGTCGGGCACCAGGACGAAATCCGGCACCGCCACCCCTGCCTCGGCCACCCGCGTCGCCATCAGGAACTTGTCCCGGAACGGCAGCAGCTGGTCCACCCGGGGGCCCGGCACCTCCCACTTCTCCCGCAGGGCGGCACCGACCAGGAGATCGTCCTCCTTCAGCGCCACAATACGGTCCGGAGCCCCGTGACGGCGCGCCAGGCAGTCCACTGCGGCGGTCACTTCCGCCAGGTCGTCGGTGGCCTTCACCGTGACCACCTCGGTGGCCTCGGCGGGGATGGCGGACAGCCCCACCGCTGTGCTCACATAGGTGACCCGATGTGCCCGATGGTCGGCGTACCGCGAGAAGTCCGCGTAGCGCTCCGCCCACCGGTTGACGATGACGACATGTTCGGCGCCGTCGAGTTCCAAGATCGTCATGCCGCGACTCCCGCCTTCAGCTCTTCCGCGAGCAACCGCATCGACGCATACGAGCCGACCACGCCGACATTCTGCGGAGCAGGCATTCCTTACCTTTCAACCGGCATACCTCGGGTAGCTGGGACGTAGTCCTCGCGAACCCGTTCCGAACGGCGCCCCAGCACGGTCCAGGCCGAGACCGCGACGATCACGCCCAGTCCGCCCACCGACGCGAAACCGGCCTCGGCGCCACCCGACTCGAAGGCCGCTCCCGCCAGTGGCGCGCCGATCGAGCTGCCGGCGCTGAGCGCGGATCCATAGACGCTCATGACGACCGCCTGG
Organism: Actinomycetota bacterium; assembly: GCA_046765875.1. GTDB lineage: Bacteria > Actinomycetota > Actinomycetes > Propionibacteriales > Kribbellaceae > DASRHY01. Next base: position 3,710 of record JBKPSJ010000358.1, on the reverse strand, counting down.
CTGCCGTACCCGGCCTCTTGACTGACAGCGTTCGCGGTCGCGGCGAACCCCGGCGCGACCAGTGCCGCGGCCGGGACGATCGCCAGGGCGAGCACCCACCAGCGCGGCCCCACCAGCCCCAGGGGCATCGTGGCCAAAGCCAGCAGACCGATCATCAACGGCACCGGAAGGCCGCGCGGAAGAGCCCCGTACACCAGCCCGCCGACCAGCGAGCACACCCCGCATCCGAAGAGCACCAGCCCCGTCCACCCGAGCTGGCCCGTGGACCGCAGCGTGCCGACGACGACGACCTCGTACCCCGTGACGATCGCTCCGGCCGACAGCGAGCAGGCGAGAACGGCGACCAACCGGACGGTCAGCCAGTTCCGCGGCGCTGCGGCGGCTGGAGCGTTCGTACCGCCGGCCGCGGGCGCCCCTTCGATCCTGGGATTGAACACCGCCAGGGCGCCGCAGCTGATGACCAGGGCGACACAGAGACTGGTCAGCGCACCCTTCGTGGAGGTCTGAGAGGTGACCAGAACGGCCAGGGCGGGGCCGATCATGATCGAGACTTCGGTGATCACCGAGTCCACCGCGAAGGCCGTGTGCCGATGTTCCTGCGGGACCAGCCCGCCGATGGCCAGCCGGACCACGGTGGAGCCCGACACCAGCAGCAGCCCTGAGGCGAGTGCACCCGCCGCGAAGACCGGGAACGACAGCTGCGGCGCCAGGCCCCAGAACACCCCCTGGGCCAGGGTGACGACCGCCAGCACCGGCCGAAGGCCGTACCGCTGCATGAACCGGCCCAGGACGGGCGCACTGACGGTGACCCCCGCGGTCCACGCCCCGATCACCAGGCCCGCCTGCCCGTACCCGCGATCGAGCCCGGTCGCCACGTGCAGGGTCAGGATGATCGGGATCGCCACGATCGGCAGCTTGGCGAGCAGCCCGAGCGCCATGACCAGGGGGAAGCCCCGGACGGCGACCACCTTCCGGTACTGGTCAAGCCGCACCTTCGGCCCCCGCCACACCGTCCTCAACCCATTCCCGGTTTTCCTCGTCCGGGCGCACCGGGCGGGTCACGCGAGAACCGCGGCGAGCGCGTCGATGCCGAAGTCGATCTCCGCACGGGTGATCACCAGCGGCGGCGCCACCCGGAGGCTCGAATGGTATTCCTTGCACAGCACGCCGCGCTCGACCAGTGCCTCGGACACCTCGCGTCCGGTCCGGCTGCCCTCGGCGATCTGCACGCTGGCCCACAGGCCGCGGCCGCGGACCTCGGCGACGCCCTCCAGTTCGCCGAGCCGGGAGTGCACGTACGCGCCGAGTTCGCGGGACCGTTCCTGGAACTCCCCGGTCGCCAGCAACCGCACCACCGCGCGGCCGACCGCGCACGCCACCGGGTTGCCGCCGAAGGTCGAGCCGTGCTCGCCGGGCTTGAGCACGCCGAGGACGTCGGCCCGGCCGACCACCGCGGACACCGGCATGATCCCGCCACCCAGCGCCTTACCCAGGGCGTACAGGTCCGCGCGGACGCCTTCGTGGTCCAGCGCCAGCGTCGTGCCGGTGCGGGCCAGTCCGGACTGGACCTCGTCGGCGATGAACAGCGTGAAGCTGTCGTCGCACAGCTGACGGACCTCGGCGAGGTACCCCTTCGGCGGGACGACCACACCCGCCTCGCCCTGGATCGGCTCCAGCAGCACCGCCGCCGAGTTCTCGGTGACCGCCGAGCGCAGCGCGTCGATGTCGCCGTATGGCACCACCGTGAAGCCCGGGGTGAACGGGCCGAACCCGTTGCGGGCGTCCGGGTCGGTGGAGAACGAGACGATGGTCGTCGTGCGGCCGTGGAAGTTCTCGCCGGCGACCACGATCTCGGCGGCGCCGTCCGGCACGCCCTTGACCTGGTAGGCCCACTTCCTGGCGATCTTCAGGGCCGACTCGACCGCCTCGGCGCCGGAGTTGGCGGGCAGCACCATGTCGGTGCCCGTCAGCTCGGCCAGCTCACGGCAGAACAGTCCGAACTGGTCGTGGTGGAACGCGCGGCCGGTCAGCGTCAGCCGGTCGAGCTGTGCCTTGGCCGCGGCGACGATGTCCGGGTGCCGGTGGCCGAAGTTGAGCGCGGAGTACCCGGCGAGGAAGTCGAGGTAGCGCCTGCCGTTCAGATCGGTCAGCCAGGCGCCCTCCCCATGAGTGAGCACCACGGGCAACGGGTGGTAGTTGTGCGCGCTCCAGCGCTCGGCGATGGCGATGTGGTCATCCGGCGTCAAGCGGTCAGTCATTGCGTGGTCCACCCTTTCCGCGATGTTGCGGGGCAGCCGGACGGTGGCCAGGCCGGCACGCCGGGTGACCGGCACCCGCTGCGCCCGCATGACCGCGGACACGCCCCGCTGCACGTGGTGCGGATAGTGCATGACCCGGTTCTCAAACGCCTTGAGTTCGCCGAACCATGCAGGCGCCGCCCAGACAGTCGGAGACCCGCAGCGGTCCCGCGCGACCGAGCCGTCGTCGAAGTCGGGCGCAACCCGGGCAGGTAAGCGAAATACGCAGCCACCCGGGAGGAAGGTCAACGCAATGCGTCCCCGGGGATGAACTTGTCGCGGACGCGCACGTTGCCGGCGGGCCCGTAACGTCCCTCGCGACGCGGCAGACCGCTGCCGGCCGGCGCGATCTCGATGCTGCAACCGGACGATGGTCCGGAGTGGACGGGAGAGAACTCGTGAGTGACTTCGAAGGACTGGTCGCGATCGTCACCGGTGGTGCGTCGGGGATCGGCCTGGCCACGGCGGAACTGCTGCACGGCAGGGGAGCCGAGGTCGCCGCGCTCGATCTCGATCCGGACGGCGTCCCGGGCGGCATCATGGGCATCAAGGCCGACGTCACCGACGACGCCCAGGTCAGGTCCGCCGTGGACGCCGTGGTCGAGCGGTTCGGCAGGCTGGACGTGGTGGTGAACAACGCCGGGATCAGCGCGGTCGGGGATGTCTCCGGGAACAGCGACGACGAGTGGCTGCGGGTGCTGGACGTCAACGTGGTCGGGATGGTCAGGGTCGCCCGGCACGCGTTGCCGCACCTGCGGCGCTCACCCGCCGCGGCGATCGTCAACACGTGCTCGATCGTCGCGTGGGCCGGGCTGGAGCAGCGGGTGCTGTACTCCGCCAGCAAGGGCGCGGTGTACGCGCTGACGCTGGCGATGGCGGCGGACCACGTCCGCGAGGGCATCCGGGTCAACTGCGTCGCCCCTGGTACAGCGGACACGCCGTGGGTGGACAGGTTGCTCGACCGGACGGCGGATCCGGCGGCCGAACGGGCCGCGCTCAACGCGCGGCAGCCGATGGGGCGTCTGGTGTCGGCCGACGAGGTGGCCAACGCGATCGCCTACCTGGCGAGCCCGCTGTCGGGCGCTTCGGTGGGCACGGTGCTTGCCGTGGACGGCGGCATGCACGGCCTGCGGCTGCGGCCGCCAGCCCAGCGGGAGAGCCGGTACTGACCCGGATCGGCGTCAGCACCCACATCCGCGCGCTGCGCCGCTACCCGGCGCTGCTCGGCCACCGAACTGCTCACCGCCGGCGCGACCTGCGCACCGTTTGAGGTGTGGGATGATCGCGGCGTGGTGCGTGTCGGGGGGATGTACGGGCCGGACGTGACGTTCCTGGGTGTGCCGCGCTGCGACCTGGCCGATCCGGCCGCGCTGTCCGGGCTGGACGCGGTGATCCTGGGTGCGCCCTACGACG
>JBKPSJ010000357.1:0-18046 GCA_046765875.1 Actinomycetota bacterium | reverse complement strand
GATGTGTATAAGAGACAGGTCCTTGTCCGCCCGCGACGCCGCCGCAAGCTCGTACGACGCCACCCGTGCCCGCCGACAGACCTCAGTCACACTCATCCCGCAATCCTAGAGCGCCCCAACCGCCTTCATGAGCCCCACAGCCATCATGGACACCCCATAAGAACTGCCCCACTCACGAAGCCGCGACACCCGCCGTTCATCGGACTCTTCTGGTCACCGGCCCGGACCACAGCTCCCAACGCAACGCACCTGCGCCCAGCCAACGCCCGAGGATGACGAGCAGCGCCCAGCTAACGCCAAGGACGTGACCAGACGGGTCCGATGACGCCGAGGGTGTGACCACCAGCGCTCGACGAACCCATGACCAAGCACGCGCGGCCGGCTGGCAAACACCACACGCCCAGCCGTTCATCGGACTCGACTGGTCACCTGCCCTTTGACCAAACGGGTCCAACGAACGCCGAAGGTGTGACCAGCGCCCGACGATCCGACCAGATGGGGCCGATGAACGGGGCGGTGGGCGGGACGAGGTCGAGGTGCGGGTGGGGTTAGAGGATTACCAGGTCGTCGCGGTGGACTACTTCGCGTTCGTATTCGGCGCCTAATTCTCGGGCTAGGTCGCGCGTTGAGCGGCCCAGGAGGGCTGGGACTTCGGTTGCGTCGTAGTTGACCAGGCCGCGGGCGATTACCTTGCCGTCTGGGGCTACCAGGTCGACGGGGTCGCCGGCTGAGAAGGTGCCTTCGACTGCGGAGATTCCGGCCGGGAGCAGGGAGGCTCGACGTTCGACGACGGCACGGACTGCGCCGGCGTCCAAGCGCAACACCCCTTGACCGGATGTGGCGTGGGCCAGCCACAAAAGCCGGGTCTTGCGGCGCTTGCCGGTGACGTGGAACAACGTTCCGACCTTGTCGCCGCGCAGGGCCTCACGTGCATGGCCGGCCGAGGCCAGCACCACCGGTACGCCGGCCTCGGTGGCGATGCGGGCCGAGTCGATCTTGGTGACCATGCCACCAGTACCGACTCCGGACGATCCGTTCCGGCGGATCTTGAGACCGCTTAGGTCCGCTGGTCCGCGTACGTCGGAAATCATCGAAGTACCAGGCTTGCGGGGGTCGCCGTCGTACAAGCCGTCCACGTCGGACAGCAGCAACAGCAGGTCGGCGTGGACGAGATGCGAGACCAGCGCCGCCAGTCGGTCGTTGTCGCCGAACCGGATCTCCGTCGTCGCGACCGTGTCGTTCTCGTTGACGATTGGGACCACACCGAGTTCGAGCAGCCTGGCGAAGGTGCGGTACGCGTTGCGGTAATGGCTGCGCCTGGTCACGTCGTCGACCGTCAGCAGCACCTGGCCGACGCGCAGGCCGTGCGACGCGAACGCCTCGGTGTACCGGGCCATCAACAACCCCTGTCCCACCGATGCGGCCGCCTGTTGCGTGGCCAGGTCGCGCGGCCGCGAACGCAGACCCATCGGTGCCATCCCGGCCGCGATGGCACCCGAGGAGACGAGCACGATCTCGGTGCCGTTCACCCGGCGTAGGGCCAGCGCGTCGACCAGCATCTGGAGCCGGGCCAGGTCGATACGGCCGCGCTGGGTCAGCGAGGACGACCCGACCTTCACCACGATCCGGCCGGCCTGTACGACGTCCGCGCGCCTGGTCATGAGTCTTGCGACCGCCTCGGGGGTTCGTCGACGACGTCCTCGTTCCAGCCGGCGCCGTACTCGGACAGGTCCTTTGGAACTTCGACCTCGCCCGATTTCTCGGCGTGGTACTGGGCGTCGCGGTCACGACGGCGCTGGACGGCGGGCCGCTGCTCGATCAGCCGGTGGTCCTCACCGCGGCGGGACAGGATCTCCGCACCGGCCGGCACCTCGGGCGCGAAGTCGAAGACCACGGCGTCCGGTCCGTCGCCGATGATCACCGCGTCGCCCTCGACCGCGCCCTGCTCGAGCAGTTCGGCCTCGACGCCGAGCCGGTTCAGCCGGTCGGCCAGGTAGCCGGTCGCCTCCGAGCTCCCGAAGTCGGTCTGCCGTACCCACCGCTCAGGCTTGTCGCCCTGGACCAGCCAGCCGTCGTCGGTACGCCGTACCTTGAACTCCGGCCCGCTCACAGCCTGCGGGCGGATGACGATGCGGTTGGCCGAGCGGACCGGCTCCACGGCTCGGCGAGCCGCCACCAGTGCACCCATCGCGAACGTGAGCGCCTGCAGGCCCTCGCCGGAGGCGGTCGAGATCGGGAACACCTTCAGCCCGCGTGCCTCCAGCTCGCCCCTGGTGAACGATGCGATCTCGCGGGCATCCGGCACGTCGATCTTGTTCAGAGCGACGAGGCGAGGCCGGTCGTCCAGCCCGCCGTGCGCGGTCAACTCGGACTCGATCACATCCAGATCCGTGAGCGGGTCGCGGCCCGGCTCGAACGTCGCGCAGTCGATCACGTGCACCAGCGCCGCACACCGCTCGACGTGCCGCAGGAAGTCGTGCCCGAGCCCGCGTCCCTCGCTCGCACCCTCGATCAGCCCCGGTACGTCGGCAACCGTGTACGTCGTATCGCCGGCGACGACCACGCCGAGGTTCGGCACCAGCGTGGTGAACGGGTAGTCCGCGATCTTCGGACGGGCCCGGCTGATCGCGGCCACCAGCGACGACTTGCCCGCGCTCGGGAACCCGACCAGCCCGACGTCGGCGACGACCTTGAGCTCGAGCACGATCGAGCGTGCCTCGCCCTCCTCGCCGAGCAGCGCGAAGCCGGGTGCCTTACGGGTCGGGCTGGCCAGCGCGGCGTTGCCGAGGCCGCCCTTGCCGCCCTTGGCCGCCACGTACTCCGAGCCGGCGCCGACCAGATCCGCCAGCACCTCGCCGTCAGGCGTGCTGACGATCGTCCCGTCCGGAACCGGCAGCACGACATCGTCACCGGCCCGGCCGGCCCGGAGGTCGCCGCGGCCCTGCTCACCGCTGGTCGCCTTGCGGTGCGCGGACCGGTGATAGTCGACCAGCGTGGTCAGGCCCGGGTCGACGCGCAGGATCACGCTGCCGCCGTCACCGCCGTTGCCGCCGTCGGGCCCGCCCAGCGGCTTGAACTTCTCCCGGCGCACCGAGGCAACCCCGTTCCCGCCGTTGCCACCGGTGACGTACACGGTGACCCGGTCGACGAAGGTCGGTATCGCCATCTGGGTGCCTTTCGTTGCGTCCGACAACAATCATCGGACGGTGCGGTGGCAGACGAAGAGGCGGGTCGCGATCCGCGACCCGCCTCTCGGAATGCCTGTGTCCGGGCCGCGCCTACTCGGCCGGGACCGGGACGACGTTGACGACTCGACGGCCGCGCCGGGTGCCGAACTCGACGTTGCCCTCGACCAGCGCGAACAGCGTGTCGTCGCCGCCGCGGCCGACGCCGTTGCCCGGGTGGAAGTGGGTGCCGCGCTGCCGAACGATGATCTCGCCGGCGTTGACCAGCTGGCCGCCATACCGCTTCACGCCGAGCCGCTGCGCGTTGGAGTCGCGGCCGTTACGGGTGGAGGCTGCGCCCTTCTTGTGTGCCATCGGTCAGCTCCCAATCCCTTCAGCGCTGCTTCGAGTCGATGCCGGTGACCTTGACCTGGGTGTACCGCTGGCGGTGACCCTGGCGCTTCCGGTAACCGGTCTTGTTCTTGTACTTCAGAATGTTGATCTTCGGCCCCTTGGTCCGGCCGAGCACCTCCGCCGAGACGGCGACCTTGGCCAGCGCCGCAGCGTCGGACGTCACGGTGTCGCCATCGACGACCAGCAGAGCGGGCAGCGAGACCGTGTCACCGACCTCAGAGGTCAGGTTGTCGATCTCGATGACATCGCCGACGGCAACCTTCTGCTGGGTTCCGCCACTGCGCACGATCGCGTACACCGTGGATCTCACTCTCTGTCTGCTAGGAAGCACCGGACTGCACCGGCGCGCAAAAGCGGCACACGAAACGTGCGCCGAGGATCTAGGATACGGCGCCCGTCAGAAACGGGTCAAACCGGGGCCGCCGCCAGGTCGTCGCGCTCCGTGTCCTGGCCGTTGTGGCCGTTGGCGGACGCCTCCGGCTGACCGTCGGCCTCCGCGGCCGGCTTCCTGCCCCGGCTGCGGCCGCCCCGCGAGGAACTCTTGCCACCGGACTTGCTGTCGCGGCCGCGTCCCTGCGACTCCTCGGTACGCCGCTTCGGCTCGCGCGGCTCGTCGTGCAGGATCAGGCCACGCCCGCCGCAGTGGTCGCACACCTCGCTGAACGCCTCCAGCAGACCGGTGCCGATCCGCTTGCGGGTCATCTGGACCAGGCCCAGCGAGGTCACCTCGGCGACCTGGTGCTTGGTCCGGTCCCGGCCCAGGCACTCGACCAGCCGGCGCAGTACCAGGTCTCGGTTGGACTCCAGCACCATGTCGATGAAGTCGATGACGATGATGCCGCCGACATCACGCAACCTGAGCTGGCGGACGATCTCCTCCGCGGCCTCCAGGTTGTTCCGGGTGACGGTCTCCTCGAGGTTGCCGCCGGACCCGGTGAACTTGCCTGTGTTGACGTCGACGACAGTCATCGCCTCGGTCCGGTCGATGATCAGCGAACCGCCGGACGGCAGCCAGACCTTGCGGTCCAGCGCCTTCTTGATCTGCTCGTCGATCCGGAAGCTGGCGAAGACGTCAGCCCGGCTGTCCCATTTTTCGACCCGGTCCGCCAGGTGCGGTGCGACATACGAGACGTAGTCGTTGACCAGGTCGAAGGCGTCGCCGCCCTGGACGACCAGCTTGCTGAAGTCCTCGGTGAACAGGTCGCGTACGACCCGGATCAGCAGGTCCGGCTCGCCGTACACGAGCTGCGGCGCCTGGCCGCCCGCGGCCTTCTTCTCGATGTCGTCCCAGTACGACTTGAGCCGGCTGACGTCGCGGGTCAGCTCGTCCTCCGACGCGCCCTCGGCGGCGGTGCGGACGATGACGCCGGCCTCGTCCGGGACGATCTCCTTGAGGATGCCCTTGAGCCGGTTCCGCTCGGTGTCGGGCAGCTTGCGGCTGATGCCGCCGTTGCCGCCGCGCGGTACGTAGACGACGTACCGGCCGGGCAGGCTGATCTGGTTGGTGAGCCGCGCACCCTTGTGGCCGATCGGGTCCTTGGTGACCTGCACCAGCACGGCCTGACCGGACTTGAGCACCTGCTCGATCTTGCGCGGCCCGTTGGCGCCGCCGAGGGTGGCCCAGTCGACCTCACCGGCGTACAGGACGGCGTTGCGGCCCTTGCCGATGTCGATGAACGCGGCCTCCATGCTGGGCAGCACGTTCTGCACCCGGCCGAGGTACACGTTGCCGATCAGCGAGGACTGCTCCTCCTGTGCGACGTAGTGCTCGACCAGGACGTTGTCCTCCGAGACCGCGATCTGGGTCATCGTCTCGCGGGCGCGGATGACCATGGTTCGCTCGACCGACTCGCGCCGGGCCAGGAACTCGGCCTCGGTCACGATCGGCGCGCGGCGGCGACCGGCGGCGCGACCCTCGCGGCGGCGCTGCTTCTTGGCCTCCAGCCGGGTCGAGCCCTCGACCGCGGTGATCTCGGACGCGGCGGTCTTGCGCGGTTCGCGGACCCGTACGACGACCTCGTCGGGGTCGTCGGGCGCGGCGGCGCCGTCCTCACCCTTGCGGCGACGGCGGCGACGGCGACGGCGCGAGCCGGTGCCCTCACCGGACTCGTCGTCGCCGGCAGCCTCGTCGGACTCCTCGGTCTGCTCGCTCCGGTCGTCCGCCCCGGTGTCCTCATCAGAGTCGGAGTCGGAGTCGTCGGACTCGGCGCTGTCGTCACCGGCCTCGCCGCTGTCGCCGGACTTGCGGCGCCTGCGGCCACCGCGGCGCCGACGACGGCGGCGCGGGCCCTCGCCCTCGGCGTGCTCCTCGCCCTGCTCGCCGGTGCCCTCGGCCGGCTCTTGAGCCTGCTCTTGAGCCTGCTCCTCGGCCTGCGGCGCGACGATCTGCACTTCGACCGGCTGGTCCTGCTCGGTGTCCTGCCCGGTGACCTTGGCCCGCCGCTGGCGGGTCCGCCGGGCCTGAGGCTGCTGGGCCGCCTCATCAGTCTTCTCGGGTACGCTCTCGGCTGCCGGCTCGGTGTCGGCGCTCACGGCGACCTTGCGGGTACGCCGCCGGGCCGGGCGCTCGACCTCCGGCGCCTGGAACAGCACCGCGGCCGAGGCCGCAGGCTGGCGGCGCGCAGCCTGCTCGGCCTCCTGGGCCTGTCCGGCTATCACCTCGGCCTCAGCGGTCTTGGCCGCGGTCTTCTTGGTGGTCCGCTTACGGGTGGCCTTCTTGACCGGCGCCCCCTCGGAGGCGACGGGCTGCGTATCGGCGGGCGGGGCCTCGGCGGCCATCACCGGCTCGGCGGCCTGGTCCCCTGTGGCCGTCGCCTTCTTCGCCGTACGACGGGTAGTGGTCTTCTTGGCGGCCTTCTTGACCGGCAGGACGTCGCCGGGCGTGTCCGGCGTACCGGTGCCGATCTCGGCGGGGGCGATCTCCGCAGCAGGCGCGCCGACGACGGCGCTCTCGGCGGCGGGACCGGCCTTCGCGGCGGTCTTCTTGGGCGCGCGCTTCGCCGTCTTCTTGGCCGCGGCCCGCTTGCGCGCCGGCTTCGCGGCCGGTTCTTCCCCGGTGGCGGGGGTGTTGCTCTGTGTCTGGTTCGGCTCGTTGTCGAGCATGTGGTGCGTTCTCCTCAGGCTCCCGGTGTACCCGCGAGAGCCTCAGGGGCTGCCCGGCACTTCCGGAAGCGGTCTCGTTCGCCGCGGCCGGGCGGACCGGCGCGGCGGAAGCCTGCTTGTCCCGCTCCGTACACCGGTTAAGGCGCGGGTGGAGCGGCGGCGTCGCCCTCCGCTGGATGCGTCTGGCGGGGGTCCGCTTGTTCGGGCGCGGTCGCCTGGGTGGCGTCGCGGTCACGAGCGAACGGATCGCCCACTGTGCCGGTGTCCGCGTCAAGCGGGCCCTGCGCGAGCCTGGTCAATGAAGCCGGGCCCGTCACCTGGAGCGCCGCTACCTCGAGCACGCCGGCGAGAACGTCGTCGGGTCGTACGGTCGGGGTTCCGTGCCGTACCACCACTTGCAGTATCGCATACCGATCCAGCGACGACCCATCAGCCGATACGGCGAGCCGCAGCACGGCGGCACGGCAGTCAAACGTACGAAGACCGCGCTTGGTGTCCCGCTGCACCAGCACCTCGTCGCGGGCCAGGAACGCGTCCACCGCCTCCTGGGCCGCGGCGGGATCCACGCCAGGCAAGCGAATCTCCCACTCGCCGGCCTCCAGCCGCTCGGCCAGCGAACCCGGCCCGGCGACCACGACGTCGACCACGTCCAGCCCGGGCGGAAGCGCCTCGTCCAGGGCCGCCCGGACCTGGTCGGGCTCCCGGTCGGCTGTGAGCGAGATCTCAAGGTATTCGGCCTCGCTGGCGGCACCGGTCGGTGCGGCGCCGGCGTACGAGATCTTCGGGTGCGGGCTGAACCCGTGCGAGTAGGCGACCGGCAGCCCGGCGCGGCGTACCGCCCGCTCGAAGGCGCGCTGGAAATCCCGGTGCGAGGTGAACCGCAACCGGCCCCGCTTCGCGAACCGCACCCGCAGCTTCTGTACGGCGGGCAGCTGCTGCGACGGCGGGGCCTGACCTGGTGACACGACCACACATTGTGTCAGCAGCTTTCGGCGGCTCCGGTGCGGCATGATGTGGACCAGATCGAGCGACGAGCAGGAAGGACGGGCCACGGTGTCGACACAACCTGTTGAACCCGCGCAGCCGGGCCCGACGTCAGCCCCCACGGCACAGGACGTCTCGCTGGAGCACGGTGAAGGCGACGGCAAGGGCATCTACTTCGTGCTCAAACATGTATTGCTGGGGCCGGTCATCAAGCGGGTGTTCCGGCCGAAGGTGGTCGGTCTGGAGTACGTACCGGAGGAAGGCCCGGCGATCATCGCCAGCAACCACCTGTCGTACGCGGACTGGTTGTTCATGCCGCTGGCCGTACCGCGGCGAGTGACCTTCGTGGCCAAGTCGGACTACTTCGTCGGCCGGGGTGTGAAGGGGATGTTCCAGCGCGGCTTCTTCAAAGGGACCGGGCAGGTGCCGATCGACCGGTCCGGCGGCTCGGCCAGCGAGTCGGCCCTGCGTGCCGGCAAGCGAGTCCTGGAGCGCGGCGAGTTGTTCGGCATCTACCCCGAGGGCACCAGGTCGTACGACGGCAGGCTGTACAAGGGCCGCACCGGTGTGGCCCGGCTCGCGCTGGAGACGAAGGTGCCGGTGATCCCGTGCGGCGTGGTCGGCACCGACAAGGTCGCCCCGCCGGGCAAGATCGTCGCCTCGCTCTCGTCTCCGACCGTGAAGTTCGGCGAGCCGCTCGACTTCTCCCGGTACGAGGGGATGGAGCGGGACCGGCTGATCCTGCGCGCCGTCACCGACGAGATCATGTACAGGATCATGGAGCTGTCCGGCCAGGAGTACGTCGACATGTACGCCACGAAGGCCAAGGAACTGGCCGGCCGGGCCACCACCGGCGCTCCGCGCAAGATCCGCAAGGCCGCCGAGGAGGACGACGAATAGGCGTCAGCGTGCCCGGGGGCGGTTGAGCGCGGCCTGGACCCCGACCTGGAACCGGGTGTGCGCGCCGAGATCGGTCATCAGCGCCGCCACCCGGCGCTGGATCGTACGGTGGCTGGTTCCGAGCTGACGCGCGATCGCCTCGTCGGTCAGGCCGGACAACAGCAGCGTGATCAGCCGTTGCTGGTCGGCATCGGCCAGCTTGCCGTTGGACGAACCGGCTCCATCGAGCGGTAGTGCACGCTGCCAGAGCCCGTCGAACAAGGCGCTGAGGGCCACCAGCAACGCAGACTGGTGGATCACGATCGCCGCCACGGGCTCGCCGTGCAGTGGCACGACGGCCAGCTGGTCGTCGGCCAGGTACAGGCTGAGCGGCAGGTCCGGTAGCACCCGGGCGAGCTGACCGGCCTCGATCAGCCGCTCGACCGTGGCCAACGCACCCGGATGGTCGATCGCTGTCCGGTCGTACACGACCCGGCAGGTGACGTCGCGGCCGAGCGAGGCGATCCGGTCGACGTCGCTGGGCTTGGCCAGGCAGCCGATCCGCTGCCGCGCCCCGCGCCACAGTTGCAGTACCCGCTGCTCGACCGCCCGCCGCCCGGTGACGACCTCGATCACGGCGCCGGCGTCGCCTTCGGCCGGCCGGGCCTTGTATGCCGCGGTCAGGATCCCGACATGCCGTCGGGCCCGGTCCAGCCGTTCGTCGTGATCGCTCAGCGCGGCCTCGAACGCGAGCCCGGGCGCGACCGGGCTGTACCGCTCCGGCGGCCCGGGCGTCATACTCGCCAGCGCCAGGTCCTCCAGCCGGCGCAGCACCGGTTCGAGCGGATCCGAACCGGTCCACAGCACGGCGAGTTCGTCGAGGCCGGCTCCCGGATGGTCGACCAGCAGTTCGTACGCGTCTCGCTCGACTCGGCCAAGTCCGAGCACGTCGAGCACATCGTCATCGGGCAGCTGCATCGGCCACCTCGATCACGGGCTCGTCGATGCCCAGCCAGCCGCGCAACACCGCCTGGTAGCCGGCCTGGAACCGGGTGGCGGCGTCCAGGCGGGTCATCATCGCGTGCACCCGGCTGCGTACGGTGCGGTCGCTGACGCCGAGTTGGACGGCGATGTCGCGATCGGTCAGCCCGGCAACGAGCAGCACCAGCAGCTGCCGCTCATCCTTGGTCGGAAACCCGTCGCGGTCGGCCAGCTCGGCCTTGCCGGCGACGACCCGCAGCGGCAGCGCCCCGTCCCATACCATCTCGAACAGCGCCGACAGAGCGTCCAGCAGCACCGAGTCATGGATCACCAGCCGCGACTCGACGTCCGGCGGATGACGCAGTGGCAGGATCGCGGCGGTGCCGTCCCAGATCGTCATCTTGACCGGTACGTCGGCCACCCGCGCCTGCTCGCCCGCGGCTATCCCCGCCTCGAGGTCCGCGAGCCGGCCGGGGATGTCCAGCCCGGTGCGGTCGTACAGGATCCGGTACCGGATGCCGCGGCGCAGCTGGTCGACCTCGAGCGTGTTGACCTCGGTCGCGTCCTGCGCCGGGTAGGGCGGTGCGTCCATGGCCCGGAGCTGCCGCCTGACCTGCAGTTGCTGATCGGCGGACCGGCGGATGATCTCGTCGCGGCCCTGGATCACCTCGACCGTCGCGGCGACGTCCTGGCCGGCCGGCGTGGACTGGCCGTACCGGCTGCTCAGGTCGGCGACGTACCGGCGGGCCTCGGCCAGCGCGCGGCTCTGCTCGCTGACCAACACCTGTAGAGCGGCGTCCGGCGCGGCGGCCGACCAGCGGGGCGGATCGCCCGGCCGCTGGGAGACCAGCCCGAGTTCCTACAGCCGGGCCAGCACCTGTGGCGTCTCGTCGGCGCAGCCGCACGACTCGGCCACCTCGACCACCTCGGCGAGCGTCATCGGCGGACAGCTCACGAGCTGTTCGTAGACATCCTGCTCAGCACGGTTCAGACCGAGAACCCCAGCACGACGCCGATGATGACACGGTTCCGCTCTCCTGTTCACGTCAATGTCGTGTTCCGGAGCATGTGGCGGCTTCCGGAAGGCGTCACGCTACGCATATGGTCGCTCACAGCTCCCCGTCGGCCGTTCGGGGCGGCCCACGTGGGCGCAACCCCGGTCCTCATCCGTCCCTTGGAGCAGCAGATGAGAAGACGATCCGCCCTGCTTCGAAGCGGCCTGACGGCACTCGCCGCGGCCGCCCTCGCCCTCCCAGCCGGTACCGCCCCCGGCGCCCCGGCCCCCAACTCCGCCCCCGCCAACGTCAACGCTGCCAAGTCGGCTCCGCACGTCACCAGCCGGCACATCGTCACCCTGGTGAGCGGTGACGTCGTCGCGCTCGAACAGCTTAGCGACGGCACCGAGACCGCCACGGTCAGGCCGACCGCCGACCGGCAGAACACCAGCTACGCCACCCGCCGGGTCGGCGACCAGACCTACGTGATCCCGAGCGACGCGATGGGCCTGCTCGCCGCCGGCAAGCTCGACCAGGAACTGTTCAACGTCAGCAAGCTGGTCGGCGACGGGTTCGACGACAGCCGCACCGCCGGCGTACCGCTGATCGCGCAGTACGCGCCCAGCAAGGCCAAGGCCGCCTCGGCCGCGGCCCTGCCGGGCAGCTCGCGCCGGCGCACCCTCGGCAGCATCAACGGTCAGTCCCTGCGCGAGGAGAAGCGCTCGGCCAAGACGTTCTGGAGCTCGCTCAAGAGCACCGCCGGAGCCTCGGTCAGCAAGCTGTGGCTGAACGGCCGGGTGAAGGTCTCGCTGGCCGACAGCGTGCCGCAGATCGGCGCGCCGCAGGCGTGGCAGGCCGGGTATGACGGCACCGGCACCAAGGTCGCCGTACTCGACACCGGCATCGACACCACCCACCCCGACCTCGACGGCGGCAAGGTCATCGCCGCGCAGAACTTCTCGTCCGACAGCGACACCGTCGACCACTTCGGGCACGGCACCCACGTCGCGTCGATCGTGGCCGGTACCGGCGAGGGCTCGCCGACCGTCCGCAAGGGCGTCGCGCCGGGCGCCAGCCTGCTCAACGGCAAGGTGCTCGACCAGAACGGCTCCGGCAACTTCGACCAGATCATCGCCGGCCTGCAGTGGGCCGCCGACCAGGGCGCGGACGTGGCCAACATGAGCCTCGGCACGCACTCGCCGTCGGACGGCAACGACCCGCTGGTGCAGGCGGTCGACCAGATCAGCGAGTCCAGCGGGATGCTGATCGTGATCGCCGCCGACAACATCGGCCCCGGCGACTCGACCATCACCAGCCCGGGCTGGGCCGACGAGGCACTCACCGTCGGCGCGGTCTCCAAGCAGGATGTGCTCGCGGGATTCTCCAGCCGTGGGCCGCGGCTGGGTGACTACGGCATCAAGCCCGACATCACCGCCCCCGGCGTCGACATCATCGCGGCGCGGGCGGCCGGCACCAACATCGGCCCGATCGTCGACGGCAATTACCAGATGCTCAGCGGTACGTCGATGGCGGCGCCGCACACGGCCGGTGCCGCGGCGATCATGGCCCAGCGGTTCCCGTCGTACACGAACAAGCAACTCAAGGACGCCCTGATCTCGACCGCGAAGACCAACGACTCGCTGTCGGTGTACCAGCAGGGCGGCGGCCGGGTCGACGTTGCCCGCGCCTACTCGCAGGCGGTCTACGCCAGCCCGGGCACGCTGAACCTGGGCTTCTTCCCGTTCCCGCACATCAACCAGAACCCGGTGACCAGGACGGTGACGTACCGCAACGACACCGCCGCCGACGTCACGCTCGCCCTGTCGCTGGACGTCAAGGGCAAGAACACCGGCGCGGCACCTGCCGGCATGTTCACCGTCAGCCAGCCGAGCGTCACCGTACCGGCCAACGGCACCGCGTCGGTCACGGTCACGATCAACCCGACTGCGGGACCGCTCGACCTGTACGGCGGTTACCTGGTCGGCCAGTCCGGCAACACCGTCGTACACACCTCCGTCGGCGCGTACCTCGAGCCGGAGATGTACAACCTGACCGTCACCGGCATCTCCCGCGACGGCCGGCCGTCTGCCGTCATCAGCTGGGCAGAACTGTGGAGCCTGGCCGACGGAGCGTTCACCCAGAAGTACTTCTCCGCGGCCAGCAACACAGTGACCTTCCGGGTTCCGCCGGGTACGTACAACCTGGCCGGCTACCTGGCCACGGCGGACGCGGCGAACCTGTACGCGACCGAGGTGGCGACGGTCACGGATCCGCAGCTCGAGCTCACCGGCGATCGCAGCATCACGCTCGACGCTCGAACGGCGAGCCCGATCAACCTGTCCACGCAGAACCGGACCGCGCCGACGACCTTCACGTTGTCGTACCACCGCGACTCGGGCCCGTACAACTTCCACAGCTCGTTCACGCTGAGCCCGCCGATCAGCCGCGGCTACGCCTCGCCGACCGCCATGGTGACCAAGGGCGGGTTCGAGTTCTACAGCAAGTGGGACCTGCGGGCGCCGCAGCTCGAGGCGAGCGTGACCAAGCCGGAGACAATCCCGCTGGAGCCGCAGCCGATGAGCGGCGCGGTGCCGGTCGACGGCAAGTTCACCCTGCCGGTCGAGTACTTCGGGCTGGGAAAGCCGGAGGACTTCGCCGGCCACGATGCGCGAGGCAAGATCGCCCTGATCTCGCGCGGCGAGACGACGTTCGTCTCGAAGGTGGCCAACGCACAGGCCGCCGGCGCGTGGGGCGTGGTGATCTTCAACAACCGGCCGGGGCTGTTGCTTGCCGGAGCCGGCAATCCCGGTGAGGTCACGGTCCACGCGTTCACCCTGGAACAGGAGATCGGACTGCATCTGGTCGACCTCATCAACCAGGGCCCGGTGCGCATGCAGGTCTCGGGAACTGCGCAAAGCCCCTACTTGTACGACCTGCTGCTGCCGGAGTCGCAGCGCATCCCGGCCTCGCTCGACTACACCATCGACAAGAACAACACGACGCAGGTCGACGTGGCGTACGACGCGGACGCTGCCGGCAGCCTGGGCACGGAGCTGAGGCACATCTCGCGGCCGTGGCCGACCTTCTCGGTCGGCTTCGCCCGGGATCTGCCGCGGCCGTCGCAGCGTACGGAGTACGTGTCCGCGAACGACACGTACTGGTGGCACCTCGCCTGGTCGAACTACCCGTTCGACGGCGAGTTCCACAGCTCGTACGTCCAGTACCAGCCGAGGACACAAGGGTCCGAGCACTGGTTCGGCCGGGTCTCCCGTCCGGGTGCATCCGACCTGCTGGACACGCAGGTGTCGCGTACGGGCGACACGTTCAGCATGGCGATTGAGCCGTATTCCGACTCGGGCGGCCACTACGGCCTCCAGTGGGGCGGCGACACGCACAGCACCAAGCTGTACGCCGGTGACACGCTGCTGGCCGAAGGTCTGAACGCACCGGTCGGCGACTTCCCGGCGCAGGCCGGTCCGGCGACGTACCGGCTGGAGCACATCGGGAAGCGCTCGGCCCCGTGGTCGACGTACTCGACCGAGACCGACACGACCTGGACGTTCCAGTCCAGCCGGCCGGACCCGGGCAAGACCGAACACCCGGCGCTGCTCCAGGTCGGCTACGACCTGAAGCTGAACTCGCTGAACACCACCGGTGCCGGCTCGGCCTTCCCGATCGGCATCAACGTCGGGCACATCCCGGGCGTCACCGATGGCCCGGCTGTGCAGTCGGTCAAGGCATGGGTGTCGTTCGACGACGGCGGCACCTGGAAGCAGGTCAGCCTCGTTGCCCAAGGCACCGGCCAGTACGTCGCGGTCGTACAGCACCCGAAGCTGGCGAACACCAGCGGAGCGGTGTCCCTGCGGGTGCAGGCGGCTGATGCCGCCGGCAACAGCATCGACCAGACGCTCATCCGCGCCTACGGCCTGAGCTGATCCGCCCCCCGGACGGGCTCGGCGGGACCCCCGCCGAGCCCGTCCGGCTTCCTGTGTCGGACCGCCCGACCGGTAGAGTCACGAAACGTGGATGGGCGCATTGCGTACCAGGGGGAGCCTGGGTCGAACTCGTCGATGGCATGCGATGAGATGCTTCCGAGCCGCGAGCAGCTGGCCTGTACGACGTTCGAGGACGCGCTCGAGGCGGTGTCGAACGGGACCGCCGCACTGGCGATGATCCCGATCGACAACTCGATCGCCGGCCGGGTGGCCGACATCCATCACCTGCTCCCCGAGTCCGGGCTGCACATCGTCGGCGAGCACTTCCTGCCGATCCACTTCCAGCTGATGGTCGCGCCGGGCGGCACGCTGGAGTCGATCCGGACCGTACGCAGCCATATCCACGCCCTCGGCCAGTGCCGCAAGATCCTGCGCGAGCACGGCTGGAGTACCACGGTCACCGACGACACCGCCGGCGCCGCCCGCGAGATCGCCGAGCTGGGTGACCCCACCGTCGCGGCATTCGCACCGCGGGGTGCGGCCGCCCTGTACGGGCTGGACATCCTGGCCACCGACGTCGAGGACGAGCACCACAACACCACCCGGTTCCTCGTACTGGCCCGCGAGCCGCAGATCCCCGCGCGCGACGCCGGGCCGGCGATCACCACCTTCGTGTACCGGGTCCGCAATGTGCCGGCCGCGCTGTACAAGGCGCTCGGCGGGTTCGCGACCAACGGGGTGAACATGACCAAGCTGGAGAGCTACCAGCTCGGCGGCACCTTCTTCGCGACCCAGTTCTACGCCGATGTCGAGGGCCACCCCGAGGACCCCGGCCTGGCCCTCGCGCTGGAGGAGCTCACCTTCTTCTCCGTCGAGACCCGCGTCCTCGGCGTCTACCCCGCGCACCCGTACCGCACCGCGATCGCCGAGCCGGCCGCCAACCGCGTCAACCACCCCCACCGCTAACGCACCAGCCGCGGGACGTGGGGGTTCGCGTACGGCGTTGTCGGTGACGGTCGGCACCCCGTACGGGAACCCACAACAGCGTGCGCGAACCCGCAACTCAAACGGGCGTGAGGGGCAGCAGCTTCTTGCCGGTGGGGCCGATCTGGATCTCGGTGCCCATCTGGGGGCAGACGCCGCAGTCGAAGCACGGTGTCCAGCGGCAGTCCTCGACCTCGATCGCGCCGTCCGGCTCGAGTGCGTCCTGCCAGTCCTCCCACAGCCACTCCCGGTCCAGGCCCGCGTCCAGGTGGTCCCAGGGCAGCACCTCGGCGTACTCGCGCTCGCGGATCGTGTACCAGTCGAGGTCGACCGGCTCGTCCTTCAGCGCCTCCTGCGACGCCGTGACCCAGCGCTGGTAGGAGAAGTGCTCGCTCCAGCCGTCGAACCGGCCGCCGTCGCGCCATACCCGCTCGATGATCCGGCCGACCCGGCGGTCGCCGCGCGACAGCAGGCCCTCGATGATCCCCGGTTCGCCGTCGTGGTACCGGAACCCGATCGCCTTGCCGTAGCCGCGGTCCGACCGGATCGCCTCGCGCAGCCTGGTCAGCCGCTTGTGGGTCGTCTCGGCGTCGAGTTGCGCGGCCCACTGGAACGGCGTGTGCGGCTTGGGTACGAAGCCGCCGATCGACACCGTGCAGCGGATGTCGCGGCGGCCGGACACCTCGCGGCCGGTCTTGATGACCTTCTTGGCCAGATCGGCGATCGCCAGCACGTCCTCGTCGGTCTCGGTCGGAAGGCCGCACATGAAGTACAGCTTCACCTGCCGCCAGCCGTGCCCGTACGCCGCCGAGACGGTACGGATCAGATCCTCCTCGGTGACCATCTTGTTGATCACCTTGCGCATCCGGTCCGACCCGCCCTCCGGGGCGAACGTCAGCCCGGACCGGCGGCCGTTGCGCGAGACCTCGATGGCCAGCGGGATGTTGAACGCGTCGACCCTTGTCGAGGGCAACGACAGCGAGATGTTGGTGCCCTCGTATCGATCCGCCAGCCCATGAGCCATCTCGCCGATCTCGGAGTGGTCGGCCGACGAAAGCGACAGCAGCCCGACCTCTTCGAAGCCGGACTCCTTGATGCCGTTGGCAACCATGTCGCCGACGGTGGTGATGCTGCGCTCACGTACCGGCCGGGTGATCATGCCGGCCTGGCAGAACCTGCAGCCGCGGGTACAGCCGCGGAAGATCTCGACCGAGTAGCGCTCGTGCACCGTCTCGGCCAGCGGCACCAGTGGCTTACGCGGGTACGGCCACTTGTCCAGGTCCATCACCGTGTGCTTCGCGGTCCGCCACGGTACGCCGGGCCGGTTCGGCGCGATCCGCTTGATCCGCCCGTCCGGCAGGTAGTCCACGGTGTAGAACTTCGGCACGTACACCCCGCCGGACGCAGCCAGCCGGTGCAGCAACTGGTCGCGGCCACCCGGGCGGCCCTCGTCCTTCCACTCGCGGATCACCTCGGAGATCGCCAGCACGATCTCCTCGCCGTCGCCGAGCACCGCCGCGTCAAGGAAGTCGGCGATCGGCTCCGGGTTGAACGCGGAGTGGCCGCCGGCCAGCACGATCGGATCGTCCTCACCGCGATCGGCGGCGTACAGCGGGATCCCGGCGAGATCGAGCGCGGTCAGCAGGTTGGTGTACCCCAACTCGGTGGAGAACGACAGCCCGAACACGTCGAACGCCCGTACCGGCCGGTGCGAGTCAAGCGTGAACTGCGGTACGTCGTTGGCGCGCATCTCGCGTTCCATGTCCGGCCATACGGAGTAGGTGCGCTCGGCAAGGATCCAGTCGCGCTCGTTCAGCACCTCGTACAGGATCTGGACGCCCTGGTTCGGCAGCCCGACCTCGTACGCGTCGGGATACATCAGCGCCCAGCGCACGGATGCGGAGTCCCAGTCCTTGCTGACCGAGTTCAGCTCACCGCCGACGTACTGGATCGGCTTCTGCACCTTGTTCGACGCAAGCAGCGGCTCCAGACGCGGGAACAGGGACTCGACAGGCATAGAGGACTTCCGGATAGACGGTTTCAGGCTGCCTACCAGGCTACGGCCTCGCCCGATCGAGGGCGTAGCCGACGCCGGTCAGCCGTTCGGACTCCTGCCACAGCCGCCGCTGGACCTCGGTGTCGTGCGCGCGAGGATGTGGCTCGACCCGGACCGGATGGCCGGTGAACCCGCCCCGGCCGCTCGGCCCGTAGTACTCGCCGCCCCGCGCCACCGCATCGGTCGCCGCGCGTAGGGTCGGCAGCGCGGCGGTCGCGACGGCGTGGCGGGGAATGACCAGCCCGGGCACGCGCATCCACCAGCTCACATGCCGCTCGAGCTCTGTCGAGGCCGTGCCGGGGTGAGCGGCGAGCGCACTGGTCGACACCCCGGCCGCGGCCAGCCGGCGCTGGAGCTCGAAGGTGAACAGCAGGTTCGCCAGTTTGGACTGCGCGTAGGCGGCGACCCGCCGGTACCGGCGTTCGGACTGCAGGTCGTCGAAGGAGATGCGCCCCATGCGGTGGCCGTTGCTGCTGACCGTCACGATCCGCGACCCCGGTGCCGCGAGCAACCGGTCGAGGACGAGACCTGTTAGCGCGAAGTGGCCGAGGT
>JBKPSJ010000356.1:0-10852 GCA_046765875.1 Actinomycetota bacterium | reverse complement strand
GAACTGAGCAAGACCGTCCCCCTCGGCCTGGAGATGCTCTCGATGGTCCTCAAGATGCGGGTGGGCGCCTGGCCGCGCTCCCGCCGGGCCTGACGAGCCGTTGCCCGCGGGCGCGACGACAGCACCCGGGGTCACCCCCCGGCAGCACCCGATGTGGTTGCCTGGCCAGGCAGCCCGACGGCCTCCTAACCTTGGTCCTTCCGCCCGAACGATGCCCCGAGTGATGCCTCCATGCCCATGACCAAGCTCGCGGAGATCGCGTCGCGCCGGGAGCTGTTCGTCAACCTCACCCTCCGCGAGCTGCGCTCCAAGTACAAGCGGTCCGTCCTCGGCTGGACCTGGTCGCTGCTCAACCCGCTGACGAGCCTCGTGATCTACTGGTTCGTCTTCGGGATGATCTTCGGCGTCCAAGCCGACCCCGGCGAACCGTCGGGCCTGGACAACTTCGCGATGTTCCTGATGTGCGGGTTGCTGCCCTACACGTTCATCGCCAACGGGCTCAACGGCGGCATGAACTCGCTGATCGGCAACGCCAACCTCGTGAAGAAGGTGTGGTTCCCGCGAGAGATCCTGGTGGCGGCGGTCACCGCCTCGTGGGTCGTCTCGTTCCTCATCGAGCTGGGCGTGCTGTCGTTCGTGCTGCTGTTCTTCGGCAACGTCGTGCTGCCGTGGGTGCCGGTGGTGCTGTTCCTGGTGGCCCTCGAGGTGATGTTCGTGCTCGGGCTGGGCCTCATGCTGGCGGGGGCGGCCGTGTACTTCCGCGACCTCCAGCACCTGCTGGGGCTGGCGCTGCAGGTCTGGTTCTACACGGCTCCCATCGTGTACCCGATGAGCCTGGTCCAGAAGGAGCTCGGCACCACCGGCTGGAAGATCACGCTGTACAACCTCAACCCCCTCGTCCGGTTCGTGGAGGCCTTCCGGGACGTGCTGTACGACCTGCGGTTCCCGCCCCTGGACCATCTCCTCTACCTGATCATCGTCTCGGTCGCGGTGCTGGTGGCGGGCATGGCGGTCTTCGGCCGCCTGGAAGCCCGGGTCGCGGAGGAGCTGTGAACGACGCCGTCGTCCGCGCCAAGGGCGTGTCCAAGCGGTTCCGCCTCTACCACGAGCGCAACCAGAGCCTGAAGGCCACGGTCATGCGCCGGGGCCGGGCTCGCTACGAGGACTTCTGGGCCCTGCGGGACGTGTCGTTCGAGGTCGAGCCGGGCACCACGTTCGCCCTCGTGGGCCAGAACGGGTCGGGCAAGTCGACGATGCTCAAGTGCCTGGCCAAGATCCTGCGTCCCGACGAGGGCAGCGTGGGGGTCGACGGCAAGGTGTCCGCGCTGCTGGAGCTGGGCGCCGGCTTCCACCCCGAGCTGTCGGGCCGGGAGAACGTCTACCTCAACGGCGCCATCCTGGGCCTGACCAAGCGGGAGCTCGACCGCAAGTTCGACGACATCGTGGGCTTCGCCGGGCTCGAGCGCTTCATCGACTCGCCCGTCAAGAACTACTCGTCGGGCATGTACGTCCGGCTGGGCTTCTCGGTGGCCATCAACGTCGACCCCGACGTCCTGCTCATCGACGAGGTCCTCGCCGTCGGCGACGAGGAGTTCCAGCGCCGCTGCCTGGAACGGGTCAGCGAGCTGCGGGAGGCGGGCAAGACCATCGTGGTGGTGACCCACTCCCTGACCACCGTGCGGAGCATGTGCGACCGGGCCGTCTGGCTGGACAACGGCGTCGTGCGCGAGTCGGGCCAGGCCAGCGAGGTGGCCGATGCCTACCTGGGCGTGGTCCAGTCCCACATCCAGGCGGCCGAGACCGCCGACCCCGAGTCCCGCTGGACCCAGCTCCGCATCACCGATGTCGAGGTGATCGACGCCCGCGGCCGCCCGGTCACCCAGGTCTCGACCGGCGACGAGGTGACCTTCCGGCTGCATTACGAGGCGGCCGAGCCCGTGCGCAACCCGGTGTTCAGCTTCTCGGTGACAACGCCCGAGGGCGTGCTGGTCACCGGGCCCAACACCCGCGAGGCGGAGGTGTGGGTGGACAAGGTCGAGGGCACCGGCCACGTGGACATGAGGATCGAGCGGCTGCTGCTGTTGCTCGGCGCCTACGACATCACGGCGGAGTGCACCAACGAGTCGGTCACCCACAGCTACGACCGGCGCAACCGCGCCGTCCGCTTCGACGTGAAGCCCGGCGTGCCGCACGAGACCTACGGCGGCGTCGTATCGCTCGACGGGGTCTGGTCGATCGACTGAGCGAGGGGGACGACGCGCATGATCATCACGCGCACTCCGCTGCGCATCTCGATCGGGGGCGGGGGGACCGACCTGCCGTCGTACTACCGGCGCCGTGGAGGGCACTTCATCTCGGCTGCCGTCAACCGCTACATCTACATCGCCATCAACGACACCTTCACCGACGACTACCTCATCAAGTACTCGTCGATGGAGCGGGCCCAGCAGGTGGAGGAGATCGAGCACCCGCTCGTGCGCGAGGCCTTGCGGCTGCACCCCATAGGCCGCGCCAAGGAGATCGTCAGCATCGCCGACATCCCCGCCGGCACCGGGCTCGGCTCGTCCGGCGCCTTCACCGTAGGGCTGCTGCGGGCACTGCACGCTTACCAGCGGCACCATGTCAACGCCGGCGCCCTGGCGGAGGAGGCGTGCCACATCGAGATCGACATCCTCGGCGAGCCGGTGGGCAAGCAGGACCAGTACATCGCGGCCTACGGCGGACTCACCCGGTTCGAGGTGAGCACGGAGGGGGCCGTGACCGCATCGGCCCTCGGCGTGTCGACCTCGACGCTGCGTGACCTGGAGGAGCGGCTGCTGCTGTTCTTCACCGGCTACTCCCGCCGGGCCGGCGAGGTGCTGGCCGACCAGAACAAGCGCTCGAACGAGGGCGACGAGGCCATGCTGGCCCGCCTGGCTGAGACCGAGACCATCGGGCGCCGCATCGGCGAGGCGCTGGAGGCCGGGGACATGGCGGCCTACGGCGGCCTGATGCACGAGCACTGGCTGGCCAAGCGCGACCGGTCGCCGCACATGTCCAACTCCGACATCGACCACTGGTACCAGCTCGGCATCGACAACGGCGCGCTGGGGGGCAAGCTGGTGGGGGCGGGGGCCGGCGGCTTCCTGATGTTCTACGCCAAGGACGCCGACCGCTTGCGGGAGGCTATGGCCGGCGCGCAGCTGACCGAGGTGCGCTTCAGCTTCGACCACGACGGCAGCACCGTCACCGTGCGCGACTAGGGGTCGAGGGCGGTGCAGGTGGTCGTGCTGGCCGGGGGCCTGGGCACCCGGATGCGGCCGCTCACCACCACGCTTCCCAAGGCCCTGATCCCGGTGGTCGGGCGGCCCTTCGCCGAGCATCAGGTGGAGCTGCTGGCGGCCAACGGGGTCGACGACATCGTCTTCTCCATCGCCTACCTCGGCGGCATGATCCGCGACGCGCTGGGCGACGGGTCCCGCTTCGGGGTGCGGATCCGCTACGTCGACGAAGGGGACGAGCGGCGCGGCACGGGGGGCGCGGTGCGGCTGGTGGCCGCCTCCGGGCTGGCGGACGAGGTCTTCGCGGTGCTCTACGGGGACTCGTACCTGCCGATTCGCTACCAGGAGGTGTGGGCGGCTTACCCTACGTGCGGTGCACCGGCGCTCATGACCGTGCTCGACAACCGTGATCGTTGGGATACCAGCAACGCCGCCTTCGGAGCCGACGGGATGCTCAGCTACCAGAAGGGCGCGGGCGCGAACCGTGGCATGCACTACATCGACTATGGTCTTTCGGTCCTCCCCAGACAGCTCGTGATGGATCGATTACCGGGCGGCGAGGTCAGCGACCTGGCTGACTTCTTCACCGGGCTGGGCGATCATGGCGAGCTGGCGGGGTTCGAGGTGCACGACCGGTTCTACGAAGTGGGCTCGGCGGCCGGCATCGCGGACTTGGAGGAGTTGCTCGAACGACGCGACGGAGCCACTCGAACATGACCGAAGTCGACCTCGTGAGGTCAGTGGACCGCGAGGTGCAGCTGCTCGTACCCGACCGGGACGAGCCCGACCCGGAGCTGTCGATCGTCATCCCGGCGCTCAACGAGGAGCTGACCATCGAGGACTTCGTGGCCTGGTGCTATCAGGGCCTGGCCGACGCCGGGGTCAAGGGCGAGATCCTCATCGTGGACAGCTCCACCGACGCCACCAGCGAGCTGGCGCTCGCCGGCGGTGCCCGGGTGCTGCGCACGCCGAAACGGGGCCTGGGCCGGGCCTACATCGACGCCCTGCCCTACATCCGGGGCCGCTACGTCGTGATGGGCGACGCCGACTGCACCTACGACTTCCGCCAGCTGCGCGAGTTCGTCGAGCGGTTCCGGGACGGCTACGAGTTCGTGATGGGCTCGCGCTGGAAGGGCTCGATCGAGCCCGGCTCCATGCCGGGCCTGCACCAGCACTTCGGCACGCCCTTCACCACCTGGATCCTCAACCGGGTGTACGGCTCCAAGTTCTCGGACATCCACTGCGGCATGCGGGGCATCACCCGCGACGCGCTGGAGCGCATGGACATCTCCTCCCAGTCCTGGGAGTACGCCTCGGAGATGGTGCTCAAGTCGGTGCACATGGGCCTGCGCACCGCCGAGGTGCCGGTCCGCTTCCTCAAGGACCGCGAGGGCCGCCTCAGCCATCACAAGCGCTCCGGCTGGTTCTCCCCGTTCCAGGCGGCCTGGATCAACCTGCGGGCCATGTTCGTGTACGGCTCCGACTTCTTCCTGCTCAAGCCCGGTGCCGTCCTCGCGATATTCGGCCTGCTGCTCACGCTGCCGCTCAGCTTCACGGACATCGACCTCGGGCCCCTCGGCCTGTCGCTGCACTGGCAGTTCCTGGGGGTGACCGCCCTGGCCGTGGGCTTCCAGGCGTTCCTGCTGGGCTGCATCGCGCAGATCCTGTTCGACTACACGGGCCGCAACGCCCTGCGCTGGCAACGGGTGTTCCCCTACACGCGCACGGTGCTGATCGCCTTCGGCCTGTTCGTGGTGGGGGTGATCCTGGCCATCCCGCTGGTGGTGACCTACACCGCCAACGACCTGGCCCTCGATCGGGCCGACACCATCCAGAACCACCTGGCGGTCACCGGCCTCGCCGCCGCCGTGGTGGGCGCCCAGCTCTTCGTGTCCACGCTCGTGCTGCACGGCACGATCATCGCCACCACCCGGGCCCGGGCCGGCAGAGGGTAGGAACGACGATGTCCTTGCTCAGGTACTACGGCCGCCTCGCCCGCCAGTCGGCCTTCTCGATCGCCAAAGGGGTGGCCCTGCCGTTCGTGCGGGGCGAGGCGGTGCGCTCCGGAGCGCACGAGATGGCCTACCCCATCTCCACCTACGCCCCCTGGGAGTCCGACCAGGACTTCCGGCACGTCTACCAGCAGGTGCGCAAGAATACGCTGGTCGACGTGTGGCGGCTCTACGAGCTGTGGGCCATCGTGGGCGAGCTGGCCGACGTGCCCGGCGCCATCCTCGAGGTCGGGGTGTGGCGGGGTGGCAGTGGGGCGCTGATGGCGGCGCGGGCCGCCGCGCTCGGGATCGAGGACCAGGTGTACTTGTGCGACACATGGGAAGGGGTGGTGAAGACCGGCGCCCTCGACACCTACTACCGCGATGGCAAGCACGACGACACCTCACTCGGCATCGTCGAGAGGCTGCTGGCGGACATGCGCCTCGACCGGGTCGAGTGCCTGCAGGGCATCTTCCCCGACGACACCGGCGACAAGGTCGCGGACCAGACCTTCCGGCTGTGCCACATCGACGTCGACGTCTACCAATCGGCCAAGGACGTGCTCGACTGGGTGTGGCCCCGCCTGTCGCCCCAGGGCATGGTCGTTTTCGACGACTACGGCTTCCCTGCCTGCCCGGGCATCACCCAGTTCGTCGACGAGCAGCGCATGCAGGCCGACCGGCTCGTGCTCCACAACATCAACGGCCATGGCCTCGTCGTCAAGCGCTGAGGACCACGGCCCGGGTGGTGGCCGCAGCCAGTCGTTCGGGCAGAGCCACCGGCTCACCCCGGTCGACCGGTTCGGCGTCTGGCTGTCGGGTCGCAGCATCCGCCGCCACGTGCGCAGCTTCACGGGGAAGCGGATCGCGGATGTCGGCTGCGGCTACGAGGCCAGCTTCGCCCGCTCGGTGCTCGACGACGTCGCCGGCGCGGTGCTGCTCGACGTCGCCGTCGACCCCGGGCTCAAGGACCATGCCAGGGTCGAGGTGGTGGAGGGGCCGCTGCCCGACACCCTCGCCGGCGTGGGCGATGCCACCATGGACGTGGTGCTGTGCACCTCGGTGCTGGAGCACCTGTGGGAGCCGCAGCGGGCCCTGGACGAGATGCGGCGCCTGCTCCGGCCCGGGGGCGTGTGCCTGGTGAACGTCCCGTCCTGGCGGGGCAAGCGCTTCCTGGAGCTGTCGGCCTTCCGCCTGGGGCTCAGCCCGGCGGCCGAGATGAACGACCACAAGGCCTACTACGACCCCCGCGACCTGTGGCCGATGCTGGTCCGGGCCGGGTTCCGCCCCCAGGACATCCGGGTGTCCAAGCACAAGTTCGGCCTCAACACCTTCGCGGCCTGCCGGGTGCAGGCCAGCCTCGACGGAGAGTCATGACCAGCTTCACCGAGGAATTCCTCGACGAGACGCGGCGTATCCTCGACGCCCTCGACCCCGCCACCGTCGAGGCTGTCGCCCGCGACCTGGCCGCGGTCAGGGCGCGGGGCGGCCGGCTGTTCATCCTCGGCGTGGGCGGGTCGGCCGGCCACGCGGGCCATGCGGTCAACGACTTCCGCAAGCTGTGCGGCTTCGAGGCCTACGCCCCGACCGACAACGTGTCCGAGCTCACCGCCCGCACCAACGACGAGGGCTGGGACACCGTGTTCTCGGCGTGGCTGGAGGGTTCCCGCCTGGGCCCGGACGACGCCCTGCTGGTGTTCTCGGTGGGCGGCGGCGACCTGGAGCGCAACGTGTCGCCCAACCTCGTGCGGGCGATCGAGCTGGCTCAGAAGGTGGGCGCGGGCGTCCACGGCATCGTGGGCCGCGACGGCGGCTACACCGCGGCCTCGGCCACCTCCTGCATCGTCATCCCGCCGCTGGTGGCCGAGCGGATCACCCCGCACACCGAGGGCCTGTGCGCGGTGATGTGGCACCTGCTGGTGAGCCATCCGGCCCTGGCTCGGGGCACCACCAAGTGGGAAGCGGTGGCGGGGAGCACGGGAGCGCCGGCGTGAGCGAGCTTGTCGAGCGAACCAGAGACACAGTGCGTTACTCGGCCCCGTGGGCCGAGCGCTCATTGGGCGCAACCCGAAGGGTGCGCCAATGAGCGAGCGATTCTTCGTCGTCGGGGGCGCCGGGTTCATCGGCAGCCACTTCGTGGACCGGCTGCTGGCCGATCCCGAGGTGGCGGCGGTCACCATCTACGACAACTACTCGTCCGGTCGCCACTGGCACCACGCGGCCCACGACGACAATCCCCGCTTCGCCGCAGTGGAGGGCGAGGTCGGCGACCTGGACCGGCTGCGCTCGGCCATGGACGGCCACGACGTGGTCATCCACCTGGCCTCCAACCCGGACATCGCGGCCGCGGTCACCAACCCGGCCATCGACTTCGACCAGGGCACGGCGCTCACCAACAACGTGTGCGAGGCCATGCGCACCACGTCGGCCCGGCGCATCCTGTACGCGTCGGGCAGCGGGGTGTACGGCGACCTGGGCCACACCGAGGCGCACGAGGATCACGGCCCGCTCATCCCCGGCTCCACCTACGGCGCCAGCAAGCTGGCCGGCGAGGCGCTCATCAGCTCCTACGTGGCCATGTTCGACCTGAGCGGCTGCGCTTTCCGCTTCGGCAACGTGGTGGGTGCCCGCCAGACCCACGGCGTGGGCTTCGACTTCGTGCGGCGCCTGCTCAAGGACCCGACATGCCTCTCCATCCTGGGCGACGGCAGCCAGTCCAAGTCCTACATCGACGTGGGCGACGTGGTGTCGGCCGTGCTGAGCGCCCACCGCCGCAGCGGCGAGCCCTACCGGGCCTACAACGTGGCCACCGGCGACTACATCACCGTGACCGAGATCGCGCACCTGGCGCTGGAGGTCCTGGGCCTCGACCCGGCCGGGGTGGCGTTCGAGTACTCGGGCGGCAGCCGGGGCTGGAAGGGCGACGTGCCCATCGTGCGCCTGAACACCGACCGCATCCGTTCCCTGGGCTGGGCCCACACCGCCGGGTCGGGCGAGGCCCTGTCCAACGCCATGCGGGCCCTGGCCCGCGACGAGGCTGCGGGGTTGCTCTGAGCATGGGTCGGGCGCCGGCTGCCGGGCGGGTCGCGGCGTTCCTCGACCGCGACGGCGTGCTCAACGAGGCCATCCTCCGCGGCGGCAAGCCGCGGCCGCCGGCGTCGGTCGGCGACCTGGTGATCCGCCCCGGCGTGCGGGCCGCATGTACGACTCTTCGGAACTCCGGCGTGCTGCTGCTCGTCGTCACCAACCAGCCGGACATCGCCCGCGGCACCACCACCCGCGACGAGGTCGACGCCATCAACCGACACCTGACCGACGAGCTGCGCCTGGACGCCGTCCTCGTCTGCCCGCACGACGACGCCGACGGGTGCGACTGCCGCAAGCCGAAGCCCGGGCTGCTGCTGCGGGCTGCGGAGCAGTTCGGCGTCGACCTCGGGCGCAGCGTCATTGTGGGCGACCGCGACCGGGACATCGAAGCCGGCCGGCGGGCGGGAGTCACCACCGTGTGGATGCGCAGCGACTATCCCGAGGGCGCGCCCGAGCGGCCCGACCACACCGTCGACGGTCTCGTCGAGGTCGTCCCCCTGCTCATCCCATCGCTCACCGTCGAGGAGGACTCCCTGCGATGATCGACGCCACCAAGCTCTCCGTCCGCGTGTTCGCCGACGGCGCCGACATGGCCAGCGTCCGCAAGCTGGCGGCCGATCCGCTCATCGCCGGCTTCACTACCAACCCGACGCTCATGCGCAAGGCCGGGGTGGAGGACTACGAGGCGTTCGCGCACGAGTTCCTGGACACCGTCAGCGACCGGCCCATCAGCTTCGAGGTGTTCTCCGACGACTTCGCGGAGATGCAGCGCCAAGCGCTGAAGATCTCGTCGTGGGGCGACAACGTCTACGTCAAGATCCCCATTACCAACACCGAGGGTGTCTCCAGCCTGGACCTGGTGCGGCGCCTGACCCACGCGGGCGTGCAGCTCAACATCACCGCGCTCATGACCAACGGCCAGGTGGACGCCACCGCCGAGGCGCTTGAGGGCGGCACGTCCGCCTTCGTGTCGGTGTTCGCCGGGCGCATCGCCGACAGCGGCCGTGAGCCGGAGCCGATCATGGTGGCCGCCCTGGAGACGCTGAGGCCGCTGCCCGGCGTCGAGCTGATCTGGGCCAGCCCGCGCGAAGTGCTGAACATCGCCCAGGCGGACCGCATCGGCTGCCACGTGATCACGGTGACGCCGGACCTGCTGGCCAAGCTCGGGCTGTTCGGCAAGGACCTCACCGAGTTCTCGCTCGACACCGTGCGCATGTTCCACCGCGACGCCGGCATCGCCGGGTACTCGCTGTGACCGGCACGGATGCACCCCGCGAGGTCGCCCCCGACGACTGGGAGACCCACTGGGACGACTACGCCGACTGCAACGGCCGCAACCCGGCGCAGACCTTCCGGCGCCGGCTCGTGCTGGGCCTGCTGGCCAAGGCGAGGCCGGGCGGGGCGCCGGCGCGCTACCTCGACATCGGCTGCGGCCAGGGCGACCTCGCGGCCGACGTGGCCCGGCGCTGGCCGGGGGCCGAAGTGGCGGGCCTGGAGCTGTCGGCCAGGGGCGTTGAGCTGGCGTCGCGCAAGGTGCCGGAGGGTCGGTTCGTGCAGTTCGACCTGCTCAGCGGGCAGGACCCGCCCGATGCGCTGGCGGGCTGGGCCACCCACGCCACCTGCTCGGAGGTGCTGGAGCACGTGGACGGGCCGGGCGAGATGCTGGTGGCCGCCCGCCGCTGGCTGGCCCCCGGCGCCACGCTGGTCGTCACCGTGCCGGGCGGCCCCATGTCGGCCTTCGACCACCACATCGGCCACCGCCGCCACTACGACACCCCTGACCTCGCCGCCCTGCTGGAAGGGGCCGGGTTCACGGTGGGTGAGTGCGGAGGGGCGGGGTTCCCGCTGTTCAATCTGTACCGTCGGGCGGTGATCGCCCGGGGCCAGCGCCTCGTGGGAGAGGTCGAGCCCGACGGCAGCACATCGCTGCCGGTGCGGGCGGGCCTGGCGGTGTTCAGCGGGCTGCTGGCCGTCAGCCCCACCCGCGGCCGGCGGGGGTGGCAGCTCTACGCCACCGCTACGCTGCCCTAGGCGGACGACGGCTGACCGCCTCAGGACAGCCCGACCCGATGGACACGATCCCCCGTTCCGAGCCCCAGCCGCCGGAGCCGCGGTCCGAGGCCCGCTCGACCACGCCCCTGCGCCGCGTCAAACGGATCCCCCGTGCCTGGCTGCCGCCGTCGCGCCGGCGCAGCTGGACGGCGCAGGCGTCGTTGCTGGCCGGGTCGGCGGCGATCGCCTTCGGGGTGGTCGAGGCGATCAACTCCTGGCTGTTCTCGGGGCGCGCCCTGAGCGTGGAGACCGATGTCGTCGGTTACCCCACCACCCACGCCTTCAACATCGCCCACTACTACCAGATGTCCTTCCTGGCCGTGGCGGCGTTCCCGGTGGCGTTCGTGCTGTCCTATGTGGTGCTGGCCCGGCTGGTACCGATGCTGGTGCTGCGCTACGACTCGCGAGAGCTGGTGGTCGGCTCGGGGATGGTCGGCCGCCTGGCGCTGCCCGGCGTCGCGC
>JBKPSJ010000355.1:0-39012 GCA_046765875.1 Actinomycetota bacterium | reverse complement strand
CGGCGGGTCTGCTGGTGGTCGCGGCGGGTCTGCAGGTGGTCGCGGCGGGTCAACTGGCGGTCGGGATGGCGCAAGCAGTGGTCGCGGTGGCTCTGGCGGCAGTCGCGGCGGGTCCGCTGGTGGCCGCGGCGGCTCTGGTCGCGGCTATGGCGGGTCGGGAACTGGCGGTCCTGGTGGCTCCAGCGGGCGAGGTGGGTCTGCCGGCGGCCGTGGTGGCTCTGGCGGCAAGCGTGATCGTGGGTCGGGATCCGATGGTACTGGTGGCTCTGGCGGGCGTGGCGGCTCTGCTGGCGGCCGTGGTGGGTCGGCGGCCGGTCATGGTCATGGCGGTGCTGGATCAGCCAGCGGGCGCGGGGGCTATGGCGCCGGGAGTGGTGCGTCGGCTCGCGGGCGTGACAGCGGTGAGCGCGGTACGTCGACCGCAGGCGGCGCGGGGTCGGCGGGTGGCCGCGGCGGCGATCAGCGGCGGACCGGTCGTGGGCCTCGTACGGACGACGGTCGGCCGGGGCGTCGGCCGGAGGGACGGGGCCCGCGGGGTGAGCAGCGGGGCGGACCGGCTCGCAGATGGCGTGACGACGCGAGGGAAGCAGTTGGGCCGCGCAGGGATGACCCGGCTATTCCGGAAGGTATCACCGGGGCCGAGCTCGACCGATCGGTGAAGGCGGAATTGCGGTCGTTACCGCGCTCACTCGCCGACTTGGTTGCCCAGCACTTGGTGGCATCCGGGCAGTTCGTCGACGACGATCCGGAGCGGGCGTACCTGCATGCGAGGACGGCACGGCGGCTCGCCGCACGGTTGGGCGCCGTACGCGAGGCCGTCGCGGTTACGGCATACCTCGGCGGCCATTACGACGAGGCGCTCACCGAGTTCCGGGCGGTACGCCGCATGACCGGCAACCAGGACGTCCTTCCCGCGATGGCTGATTGCGAACGTGCACTTGGCCGTCCGGACAAAGCATTGGCGTTGTCCCGCGACAAGGCGGTCCTGGAGTTGGAGCCGGCATCGCGGATCGAGATGCTGATCGTCGCGGCCGGAGCCCGGCGCGACATGGGCCAGTACGCCGCGGCCGTCCAGACGCTGGAGATCCCCGAGCTGACGAAGCGAACCCGAGCGGAGTGGCTGCCGCGCCTCCGGTACGCGTACGCCGACGCACTGCTTGACGCGGGCCGCCGCGACGACGCGCTGATCTGGTTCCACCGGGCCGCCGGTGTCGACCCGGAAGACCTGACCGGCGCGGCTGAACGGGCCGCAGAACTCGAAGGCCTCGAATTCACCGACCTCGAGACCGAAGACTCCGGTCACGCGGAGGACTCAGACGACCGCGAGAGCACTGAGGAGTCAGAGGACTAATCATCCAGGGTGCGGAAGAGCAGGCCGACGCGAGGCTTGGGCCCGAACGAGGTCGCCTTACGCGGAAGCCGTACGCCACGTGCCGCAGTCGACAACACCTGTTCGAGCCGAGGCGGTTCGAGCACCACCGTCACGCGATCCTCAGCGGCATCGGCGAGCGCATCGTCAAATTCGTGGTGATAGTGGATGAGATCCGGATCCACACCCCACACCGGTAGCAGCTCCTCGTGCAGCAGGCTGACATCCGGTACGTCGACTGCCTCATCTCGCCGGATCGTCAACCACCGCCGGCCATCGGTCAGTGCCATTCCGTGTGGCAGATCCGGCCGCTTCCCGTCATGCACGCGCCACCCCGCCGGAACAGCTTCCGCGATGGCTGACAGGGAAGTCCCAGGCAACGTTCGATGAATGGCGTCGAGCGTCAATGGATGCCGGTCGTGGTCCACGAGCATCGCGAGCCCGGAATCGGCGGCCGCGGTGTCCGCGAGCCGATGAAGGTACGCGTTGTACCGGTGATGTCCGTCGGCGATCAGCGCCTCATGCGTCGCCAGATCGTCCGCGATAGCCGCCAGCGTCTCCGGATCGTCGATCCGCCACACCACATGCTCGGCACCATCGTCGGTCGAGGCCGACAGCCAGGATCCACCCGCCCGCGCCGCGTCGATCGCGTCTGCCGCTGCGCCGTTGCTCGCCGTCTGTGGTGTGGTCGCGTACGCCAGCAGGATCGGCTCGAGATCCGCATGCGTAGAACGCATCAAGTCGTACCGGTCGTCGACAATCCACGGCATCACATCTTCGTGCGGCAGCACCACCGATCCGGTCGGATCAAGCCCGAGCGCGCCGACCAGGCCGCACAGCCGCGCCGTACCGATCCGCTGTTCGTATACGTACAGCGCCGGTGTCCGGTCGCGTATCACCACGCCGTCGTGCTGCCACGTACGCAGCCGACCGGCGGCATCGTCGTACCGGCGCGGCCCGAGTTCGGCGTCGCGTGGAAGGATGAGACGCACCATGTTGTGTAGATCCGCTTCGGTCAGCCGCCGGACCAACTCCGGCTCCAGGACGTCGTACGGCGGCGAGGTCACCGCACCCAGGGCACTGACCTTGCCCGCGACGAAGCGCCACGCCTGGAACGGTTCCAGGCGCAGGGTCGGCGTACCCGTCGAAGGCATGAGCGGCATCGTACGGGCCGCCCGGTGACCGGCGCGCCCCGACCGCTATCTGGTTCGTCACGTCCGCTTGCCGAGATGTACGACGTGGCGCTGCTCGACCTGGACGGAGTCGTGTACGTCGGTCAGGACGCCGTCCCGGGTGCGCCGGAACACCTGCGCAAGGCCGCCGACGCCGGTTTGCGGATCGGGTACATCACGAACAACGCCAGCCGTACGCCCGACGTTGTCGCAGAGCATCTGCGGTCGTTGGGTCTCAGCGCCCGTACAGAGGACGTCGTCACGTCTGCCCAGGCGGTCGCCCGGCTGGTCGCGTCGGAGTTCCCGCCCGGCTCGCCCGTGCTGATCGTCGGGGGAGAGGGGTTGCGCGCCGGTCTGGAGGAGTACGGACTGACCCTGGTACGCGGCAGCGCGGACAAGCCGGTGGCCGTGGTCCAAGGCTTCGCACCTGACGTGGACTGGCGGATGCTCGCCGAGGGGGCGTACGCCATCAACGCCGGCGCGAAGTGGTTCGCGAGCAACCTCGACCTCACGTTGCCCACCGCGTCGGGCCGTGCGCCCGGCAACGGCGCGCTGGTGAAGGCGGTACGTGAGGCCGTCGACGTCGACCCGGTCGTGGCCGGCAAGCCCGCGCCGCCGTTGCTGCGTACGAGCATCGAACGCCTGCACGCTGAACGACCGCTCATGGTCGGGGATCGGCTCGACACGGACATCGCTGGTGCGCACGCGATCGGTCTCCCGAGCCTGTGGGTCAGTACCGGCGTCAACAGACCCGCCGAGCTGGTGAACGCACCGCCCGATCAGCGCCCGACGTACATCGGATCCGGCCTTTCCGCGCTTGCCGAACCGCATCCCGAGGTGAGCGAGAGAGGCGGTACGTACCGGTGCGGCGGCTGGGAGGCGACGCTCGCCGATGGCGGCGTACGGCTATCCGGAGACGGTGACCAGTACAACGGCCTGCGGGCGTTGCTGGCTGCGGCGTGGTCGGCCGATCACGCCGCCGATGAGGTGGTTGACGCAACGGAAAGTCTGACCAGGTTGGGATTCGGTCCGTCCAGCGATGCGGGCACGGCGTGACTGCGCGGGCGCGATACCGTGGCAGTCGAGGCACGAGAACCTAGGAGGACGCGATGGTGATGGACGCTCTGCGCGGATACGTGCAGCTCGCCAGCGGCTTGACCGAGGTGACCCGGCAGCGCGCGATGAAGACCGCGAGGCAACTGCTGCAGCAGACCGGCGCCGATTCCCTGACCTCGGGTCTGACCGGACGTGTGAGCGAACTGGCCGACGAGATCGTTGCCACGAGCAAGAGCAACCGGGCGCTGCTGCAGGCGATCATCACGAACGAGGTCGAGGGCGCGGTCGCGCGGCTCGGCTTCGTCCGCGCCGAAGAGGTCGCCGCCCTGCGCCGCCGGCTCGAGAAGCTCGAACAGACCGCCGGTACGGATACCGCGGCGGCGTCTGGCGCGACCGGTGGATCAACGGCCAAGAAGGCCACGACGAAGAAGTCCACCGCGCGGAAGTCGGCCAGCAAGTCCGCCGCCAAGAGGACGGCTAGCAAGTCCACTGCCAAGAGGACGGCGAAGAAGTCCGCGAATTCGTCCCCGGCGAAGACGTCCGCGGCGATGACGTCCGCGGGCGAATCTGCGGTGAAGAGTACCGCGGACGAGTCCGCGGCGACGAAGGCCTGAAGTGACCGAGTTCCCGAGCGACGAGCCCGCTGCCCACCCGACCGGTTTCCCGGTCGAGTCCGAGCCGGACGCCCGGCCGGACCCCGAGACCGAACCCGGTGGAGGCGAGCCCGACTTCGACTCCGAACCCGACCGCACCGCCGACTCCGCCACGCACCTCCCCAACAACCCCACGCCCTTTGAGGACAGGGAGCGTGTGAATGACGGCGCCGGGGTACTCGGTGATGGCGTCGCCGGGTCGGTGGTGGATGAGGTTGATGAGTCTCCTGAAGCTGTGGCTAGTGGGGCCGATGTGGTTGGTGTGGCTTCTGATGTTGTGTCGGATGGGGCCGATGAGGGCGATGGGGTCCGTGGGGCTGCAGCCGGTGAGGTCGGTGGGGATGGTGAGGCTGAGGAGAACGGGCCTGAGGAGACCGGGCCCGAGCACCGAGTTGTGAGCGGTGAGGATGGGGAGCGGGGGCATCCGTTGGTCGAGGAGACGGGGAAGCGGCTCGAGGATCTGCGGGGTCGG
This sequence comes from Actinomycetota bacterium, assembly GCA_046765875.1. Taxonomy (GTDB): domain Bacteria; phylum Actinomycetota; class Actinomycetes; order Propionibacteriales; family Kribbellaceae; genus DASRHY01. Next base: position 34,290 of record JBKPSJ010000355.1, on the reverse strand, counting down.
CCTGTTTCGGAGCATGCCGAGATTTATGCCGACGTGCACGAGCGGTTGCAGTCCGCGCTTGCCGAGGCCGAACGGCCGGACGCCCAAGAGCGCGTCTGACCATCGCGGTCGACTGACGGTCTGAAACGACGATGCCGCGCCGGGCAAGGCTGGACGCCGAATTGGTCCGCCGCGGCCTGGCCCGATCTCGCGAACACGCCTCGGAGCTCATCGCCGCAGGCAAGGTGAAGGTCGCCGGTACGCCCGCCACCAAACCCGCGACCGGTGTCACCCAAGATGCCGCGATCGTGGTCGACAGGTCGGATGGTGACGATCCCGGCTACGCATCGCGTGGGGCGTACAAGCTGCTCGGCGCCCTGGAAGCCTTTATGCCAAGGGGGCTCACGGTCGACGGTCGCCGCTGTCTCGACGCAGGCGCATCCACCGGCGGCTTCACCGACGTACTGCTCAGAAACGGTGCCAAACATGTGGTTGCGGTCGACGTCGGGTATGGGCAACTCGTATGGGCACTCCAGAACGACGACCGCGTCACCGTTCTAGACCGTACGAACGTGCGCACCCTGACCGTGGAGGCGATCGGCGGACCGGTACAGCTGACCGTCGGAGACCTCTCGTTCATCTCGCTGACCCTGGTACTAACCGCGCTCACCACAGTGACCGAGGAAGACTTGGTGCTGATGGTCAAACCACAGTTCGAGGTCGGCAAGGAACGCCTGGGCAAGGGCGGTGTCGTACGGGATCCAGAACTGCGAGCGGACGCCGTACGACAGGTGGCGCGGGCGGCCGCAGAGCGCAGCTGGGGCGTCGAAGGGGTGACGGCCAGTCCGTTACCCGGACCATCCGGAAATGTCGAGTATTTCCTGTGGATGAGACGGGCTGCGCCACCGCTCGATGAGACGATGCTGGCGACCGCGATCCGTACCGGACCGCAATAGTCCAGGAAGGCAGAAGCGTTGACCGACGTCCGCCGGGTGCTGCTGGTCACCCACACCGGCCGCGAGTACGCGGTCTCGGTGGCGCGCGAGGCGCACCGGCTGCTGGTCGCCGCCGGGATCGAGGTCCGTACGCCGGCGCCGGAGGCGGCCGCACTGGAGCTGGACCCGGTCGAGGTGGTCGACGACCCGGACAAGGCGGCGGCCGACGTCGAGCTGATCATGGTGCTCGGCGGGGACGGTTCGATCCTGCGCGGCGCCGAGCTGGCGCGCCCGCACGGTACGCCGGTGCTGGGCGTGAACCTCGGTCATATCGGTTTTCTCGCCGAGGCCGAACGCGAGGACCTGGAGCACACCGTCGCAGTGGTCCGCGATCGCAGCTACACCGTCGAGGAGCGGATGACGCTCGACGTCGAGGTGCACGCCGGCGACGAGTTGATCGCCCGCACCTGGGCGCTGAACGAGGCCAGCGTGGAGAAGGCGGCACGCGAGCGGATGCTCGAGATCATGATCGAGGTCGACGGCCGGCCGCTGTCGCGGTGGGGCTGCGACGGGGTGGTGTGCGCGACTCCGACCGGCTCGACGGCGTACGCGTTCTCGGCCGGCGGCCCGGTGGTATGGCCGGAGGTCGAGGCGATGCTGATGGTGCCGCTGTCGGCGCACGCGTTGTTCGCGCGTCCGATGGTGGTGGCGCCGACGTCACGGCTGGGGATCGAGCTGGTCAACCCGCAGGACGGGCACGGCGTGCTGTGGTGCGACGGCCGCCGCACCGTCGATCTGCCGCGGGCGGCGCGGATCGACGTGTGCCGCGGCGACCTCCCGGTCCGGCTGGCGCGGGTGCACACCGCACCGTTCAGCGATCGGCTCGTGGCCAAGTTCGACCTTCCGGTGCTGGGTTGGCGAGGAGCCGCAGAGCGCAAGAACGGACGGAGCTGAATGCTTACCGAGATCCGGATCAGCGGCCTCGGGGTGATCGAGGACGCCACCTTGGACCTCGACCCGGGCTTCACCGCGGTCACCGGCGAGACCGGCGCCGGCAAGACCATGGTGGTCACCGGTGTCGGTCTGCTGCTCGGCGCCCGTGCCGACTCCGGACTCGTACGCCGTGGCACCCGCCGCGCCCGGGTCGAGGGCCGCGCTGCCGGCGTACCCGATGGCATCAGGACGCATGCCGAGGACCGCGGCGCCGAGCTCGACGACGACGAGTTGCTGATCGCTCGCGAGCTGTCCGCCGAGGGCCGGTCAAGGGCGTTTCTGGGGGGCGCATCTGTTCCGGTGTCGGTGCTGGGCGAAGTGTCCGGAGACCTGGTCGCGATCCACGGCCAGGCCGACCAGTGGCGGCTGCTGCAACCCGCGCGTCAGCGGCAGACCCTGGACACGTACGCAGGAGACGCGGTGCTCAAGCCACTGGCCGAGTACCAGGCGGCGTACCAGCGTCATCGCGCGGTCACCCGCGAGCTTCAGGAGCTGACCAGCCGCGAGCGCGACCGTCTCGCCGAGGCCGATCTGCTGCGATTCGGGCTGGACGAGCTGGCGAGGGCGGAGCCGCAGCCCGGCGAGGATGCCGAGCTGGCGGCGGAGGAGGACCGGCTGGCGTATGCGGACGGGCTGCGCACCGCGGCCACCATCGCCGCCGAAGCATTGGCCGCGGAGGACCTGGACTCGACCCGCCCGGGTGACGTACTCGGCCTGCTCGCGCTGGCCAAGCAGGCGCTGGACGGCGAACGCGAGCACGACAAGACGCTCAGTGGACTGGCCGACAGAGCCGCCGAGCTAAGCTATCTCGCGGCCGACCTGGCCGGCGAGCTGTCCTCGTACGCCGCGGACATCGACACCGACCCGGCCCGGCTGGCCGCGGTGAGCGAACGCCGGGCCGTGCTCACCGCGCTGATCCGCAAGTACGGCGACACCGACGGCACCGTCGACGAGGTGCTGGAGTGGTCCCGCCGGTCCGCAGCCCGGCTGACCGAGCTCGATAGCAGCGATGAGCGTGTCGGCGAACTCAAGCAGGAGCGGGACGAGTTGCAGGGCCGGCTCGCGGACCTGGCCGGGCAGATCACGGCCGAGCGCAAGGCTGCTGCGGAACGGCTCGGCGAGGCCGTCACCGCCGAACTCGCCGGACTCGCGATGCCGCACGCGACGCTGACCGTCGAGGTACGAGAGGCCACACCGGGCCCGAGCGGTGCCGACGAGATCGAGTTCTGCTTCACCGCGAACCCGGGCAGCCCGAAGCGACCGCTGCAGAAGGCAGCCTCCGGCGGTGAGCTCTCCCGGGTGATGCTCGCGCTGGAGGTGATCCTGTCCGACAGCCACCTGGTGCCGACGCTGGTGTTCGACGAGATCGACGCCGGGATCGGTGGCCGGGCCGCGGTCGAGGTCGGGCAGCGGCTGGCCCGGCTGGCGGAGAATGCACAGGTGATTGTGGTCACACACTTGCCGCAGGTTGCCGCGTTCGCCGACCGGCATCACGTCGTACGCAAGAGCGATGACGGCTCGGTCACGACCAGCGGGCTCGAAGTCCTCGACCAGGCGGGTCGATTGCGTGAGCTGTCTCGCATGATGGCTGGGCTGGAGGAGTCCGAAGCCGCCCAGACGCACGCGGAGGAACTGCTCGCCCTCGCTGCGGAGCGTCACGGCCGACGCTGACTATCTGGACAATTCCGGGGTACAGGGATTAATGTGCGCGGCCGCGCACCGGGGGCATGGCAGGATGGCCACGCGATGAAGTTGCCAGTGCTCCGACGTACCCGCGACACCGAGCTGCAGGGCATCCAGGGCGTGGTCCGGCTGGACCGCCGTACCAAGAACCTGACCAAGCGGCTCCGACCCGGTGATATCGCGGTGATCGACCATGTCGACCTGGACCGGGTCAGCGCCGAGGCGCTGGTCGCGTGCCGGGTCGCCGCTGTGGTGAACGTCTCGGACTCGATCAGCGGCCGGTACCCGAACCTGGGCCCGGAGATCCTGGTGGAGGCCGGGATCCCGCTGTTGGACGCCATCGGTCGCGAGGTGTTCTCCGTCCTCCGCGAGGGCGAGGTCGTCCGGATCGACGGCGGGGTGCTGTACCGGGACAACGAGGAGATCGCCAAGGGCATCCCGCATGACAGTGGGTCGGTCGCCGAACTGATGGACGAGGCCCGCGCCGGGCTGTCCACCCAGCTCGAGGCGTTCACCGGCAACACGATGGAGTACCTCCGCCGCGAGCGGGACCTGCTGCTCGACGGTGTCGGCGTACCGGAGATACATACCCCGATCGAGGGCCGGCACGCGCTGATCGTGGTCCGCGGGTACGACTACCGCGACGACCTGACCGCGCTGCGGCCGTACATCCGCGAATACCGGCCGGTGCTGATCGGCGTCGACGGCGGTGCCGACGCGCTGGTCGAGTCCGGATACCAGCCGGACATCATCGTCGGCGACATGGATTCGGTCCGCGACGAGACGTTGAAGGGTGGCGCCGAGGTCGTGGTGCACGCGTATCGCGACGGCCGCGCGCCCGGTTTGGAACGGCTCGCGAATCTGGGTGTCGAGGCAACGGTCTTCTCCGCGGCCGGCACCAGCGAGGACGTCGCGATGCTGCTGGCCGACTCCAAGGGTGCTTCGCTGATCGTTGCCGTTGGCACGCATAACTCGCTGGTCGAGTTCCTCGACAAGGGGCGCTCGGGGATGGCGAGCACGTTCATCACCCGGCTGCGGGTCGGGGCGAAACTGGTCGATGCAAAGGGCGTGAGCCGGCTGTACCGCAGCCGGGTGTCCACGCTGCAGGTCGTGATCCTGATTCTGGCGGGTTTGTTCGCTCTCGGCGTGGCGTTCGTCGCGACCGGGGCCGACGAGGCACTCTGGTCGATCTTGAAGGCCCGTTGGAACGAAATCTACTTCTGGATCCGGGAGCATGTGACGTGATCGACTTCCGATACCACATCGTCTCGATCGTGGCCATCTTCTTCGCACTCGGTGCCGGCGTGCTGCTCGGCGCGGGGCCGCTGAAGAACACGGGGGCGAACGTGGTGCAGGCCCAGGCCGACCGCGACCGTGCCGCGCTCGAGCAGGCCCGCGAGGACCTGATCCAGGCCCAGGCGCTGGCCAAGTACCGCGACGACTACGTCCAGAAGGTCGCCTCGGTGCTGGTCACCGGCCGGCTCAAGGACCGCAAGGTCGCGCTGGTGACCATGCCGCAGGCCGACGGCCAGATGGTCGACGACATCACCTCCGAACTCGAGCTGGCCGGCGCTCAGGTCACCACCCGGGTGTCCCTGTCCAGCAAGCTGTTCAACAACGAGCAGCAGCCACTGATCGACCCGTTGGTGAACCAGTTGGTCACCGCGGACGTCACCTTCGCCGAGAACAGCACGACGTTCGAGCGGGCCGGGCAGATCCTCGCCCGCGGCATCGCCGACACAACGGAGGGCCGGCTGGTCGACGAGGACTCGACCAGGATCATGAGCGGCCTGACCGGGTCGAAGCTGTTCGGCATCAAGCCGGCCCCGAAGGACCGTGCGTCGCTGATCGTGCTGGTGTCGGGCAAGCAGCCGCCCGAGTCCGCTGACGAGACCACGTACATCGACGCGGTCGACCTCGCCCGCGGGCTGGACAGCGACAGTGCGGGCGTGGTGGTCGCCGGTACGCCGGAGACCTCGCAGGACGGCGCATTGCTCACGGTGCTGCGCTCGGACAGCGAGGCGACCAAGAAGGTGTCGTCGGTGGACGTGGCGAACCTTCCCAGCGGCCGGGCAACGGTGGTGTTCGCGCTGGTCGAGCAGGCCGAGGGCGGGGCCGGCCAGTACGGCGGCATGGACGCCAAGGACGGCGTGGCCCCCAAGGCCGAACTGGTACCGCAGAACTGATGGCCGCGATGAGCAGGCTCGGCGGCGCGCTGGTCGCCGCAGCGACGACCGCCGCGCTGGACCGGGCCACCCGGCGGCTGCCGAAGCAGCAGCTCGACCGGTTCGCGCGGACCAACTTCCGCGGCGAGCCGGTGACCCTGCTCGAAGGCCCGGTCACGGTCGCCGGCGCGCTCGCCGGAACGCTGGTGTCGACCTCGGGCCGGGTACGGGCCGCCGCCCTGGTCGTGGGAGCCGTCTCGGGAGCGGTAGGCGCGTACGACGACCTGTTCGGCACCACCCAGGCCAAGGGTTTCCGCGGCCACCTGAACGCGCTCAAGCGCGGTGAGGTGACCAGCGGAGCGATCAAGATCGCCGGTGTGGGCGCGGCCGGACTGGTTGCTGCCGCTCTGCTGCCGAAGCGCACTCCGCTGGACCAGGTCGCCGATGCCGCGCTGATCGCCGGTACGGCGAACCTGGTCAATCTGCTCGACCTGCGCCCGGGTCGTGCGCTCAAGGCGGTCACCGCGCTGAGCACACCCGTCATACCGTTCGCCGGCCCTGCGGCGTCGACGGTTGGCGCGGCGGCCGCTTCGGCACCGTCGGATCTGCGGGCCCGTGCGATGCTCGGCGACTCCGGTGCGAACGGTCTCGGCGCGATGGCCGGTACTGCGCTTGCCGCCGCGCTACCGCGGCCGCTACGCTGGCTGGCCCTGGCCGGCGTGGTCGGACTCAACCTGGCCAGCGAGAAGGTGAGCTTCACCGAGGTGATCGCCGCCAACCCGACGTTGCGTGCGGTCGACGAATGGGGCCGGCCCACCTCATGAGCCGTCGGCCCGCGGGGTCGGTGGCACGACGGTTGACCGAGGCGGCGGTCCTGGTCGCGGCGATCACGGTGGTCGCCCGCGTATTCGGATTCGGCCGCTGGCTGGTGTTCTCCAAGACCGTCGGCGCCGGCTGCTTGGCCGACGCGTACACGACGGCGAACCAGTTGCCGAACGTCCTGTTCGAGATCGTGGTCGGTGGTGCCCTCGCCGGAGCGGTGATTCCCGTCCTGGCCGGGCCCGTGAAGCGAGGCGACCGGGCTGCGCAGGGCCGGATCATCGGCGGGCTCCTGACCTGGTCGGTGCTGCTGCTCGCGCCGGTCGCGGTGATCGCCTGGATCCTTGCCGGTTCGTACACCGAAGCGATGCTTGACGGTTGCCCCGGCAGCGCCGCGACCGCCGCGCGGATGCTGGCGATCTTCGTCCCGCAGGTATTCGGGTACGCCGTCGCGGTGATCGCGACCGCGGTCCTCCAGTCGCACCACCGATTCGCTCCAGGCGCGCTGGCTCCGCTGGTGTCCAGCTTGGTGGTGATCCTGACCTACGTGCTGTTCGCGGGCCAGGCTCCGGACGCCGACCAGGCCTCGCGCGGCGCGATCGACCTACTGGCTTGGGGTACGACTCTCGGCGTCGCCGCACTGGCGCTGACGGTGCTCGTGCCGATGCTGGTGCTGCGGTTGCCGATCCGGCCGGTGCTGCGGTTCGACCCCGGTGTCGCACCGGTCGTACGCAGGCTCGCGCTGGCGGGCCTGGCCGCGCTGGTGGCGCAGCAAATCGCGTTCCTCGTGATCACCTACTTCGCGAACCACCGCGGCACCGACGGATCTGTCGCGCTCTACACCTGGGCGTACGCGATCTATCTGCTGCCGTTCGCGGTGCTGATCCAGCCGATCACCACGGCGGTGTTCCCGCGCCTGTCGACGGCGTACACGAATGGTTCGGGGTACGCCGGGCTCGCGGCGATCTCGACCCGTGCGGTTCTGCTCGCCTCGGGACTGGGCGCGGCGATCCTCGGTGCGACGGCGGTGCCGGTCGCCTGGGGGTTCGTGTACGACAACGGCGCGGTCGACCAGATTCGCGGGTACGCGCTCGCCGACGCGCTGATCTGGCTCGGCCCTGCGCTGATCGGGTTCGGCCTGCTGATGCACGGCGGCCGGGTGCTGTACGCGCGGCACGCCGGTCGCGCGGTCGCCATCGTCACGGTCGGGGCGTGGCTTGTCACCGCGGTCGTCGGCGCGATCGTCACGGTCTTCTGGGACGGTCCGGACGTCGTGCAGGGCCTTGCCGCGGGAATGGCCGCCGGGATGCTGGCCGGCGGTATCGCCATGGTGTTGGTGGTACGTCGCATAGCCGGGCCGGAGTCGGTCTCGGGTGTCACCCGGGTTGCGCTGGTGGCGCTGGTCGCGGCAACGCTCGGCGGATTCGCCGGCCGGATCGTGGCGTCGCCGGTGACCGATGGCGGCTGGCAGGCGGGTCTGGTGTACGCGGTGCTGTCCGGCCTGGCCGGGGTGGTCGTGTACGGCGTGCTGGTGTGGCTGCTGGCCAAGCGGGACGTGCGGTTCCTGGTTCGCCGGGGGAGGAGCGCATGAGGATCGGGTTGATGCTGGCCGAGGCGCGTGGCGGCATCGGGCAGCATGTGGCCTCATTGGTTCCCCGGTACGTCGCCGCCGGGCACGAGGTGCTCGTATGCTGCCCGGCCGACACCGCGGAGCACTTCGGCTTCGACGCCGTGCAGGACCCGTCGGCGCTGAGAGGCTGCGATGTTGTCCACGCCCACGGGTACAAGGCCGGGCTCGCGGCTGGAAAGGCCCGGCTCCGTCCGCTGGTGGTGACGTGGCACAACGCCGTGCTGACCGGTGGCGTACGCGGGCTGCTGATGCGGCTCGGCCAGCGCGCGGTGGCGCGATCGGCCGACCTCACCCTTGGCGCGTCGAGCGATCTGGTCGACCTGGCCCGCCGGTACGGCGCCCGGGATGCGCGACCGGCTCCAGTGGCAGCTCCCGCCAAGCCGACTGAGGTCCGGCCGCGGGACGAGGTCCGCGCCGAGCTGCGGGTCGACGGGCCGCTGGTGCTGAGCGTTGGACGGCTCGCGCCGCAGAAGGACTACCCGGTCCTGCTCGACGTCGCCGCGGCCGTGCCAGAGGCGACCTACGTGGTGGTCGGGGACGGGCCCTTGCGCAATGAATTGCAGAAGAGGATCGACGCTGAGGAGCTGCCGGTGCGGTTGGTGGGGCACCGGTCCGACGTACCGGATCTGCTCGGTGCGGCGGATGTGTTCCTGCTGACGTCGCGGTGGGAGGCGCGGGCGCTGGTCGTACAGGAGGCGATGCAGGCGGGCGTGCCGGTGGTCGCCCGGCCGGTCGGCGGCATCCCGGAACTGGTCGGTACGGACGCGTTGCTGGGCCCCTCGGCGGCCGAGTTGTCGGCGCACGTCGAGGCGCTGCTGCGGGAGCGGGCGCTGGCCGAGAAGTTGTCCGCGGCAGGGCGCGAGCGTGCGGCGACCTGGCCGGACGAGGACGACGTCGCGGCCGGCCTGCTCGACACGTATACAGGGCTGATCGCTTCGACGGCTTGACAGCAGGTAGGCTGGAGGCCCGTGGACAGAGCCTCGATGTCGCATCACACGAAGCATGTTTTCGTCACGGGGGGTGTCGCCTCGAGTCTGGGCAAGGGTCTCACGGCTTCGAGCCTCGGCAACCTGCTCACGGCGCGTGGTATTCGCGTCACTATGCAGAAGCTGGATCCATACCTGAACGTCGATCCGGGCACGATGAACCCGTTCCAGCACGGCGAGGTGTTCGTCACCAACGACGGCGCCGAGACCGATCTGGACATCGGCCACTACGAGCGGTTCCTGGACCGCGACCTGGACCGGGTCGCGAACGTGACCACCGGCCAGATCTACTCCAGCGTGATCGCCAAGGAGCGCCGCGGCGAGTACCTCGGTGACACCGTCCAGGTGATCCCGCACATCACCAACGAGATCAAGGACCGGATGCTGGCGATGGCCGGCCCGGACGTGGACGTGGTGCTGCACGAGATCGGCGGCACCGTCGGCGACATCGAGTCGCTGCCGTTCCTCGAGGCGGCCCGGCAGGTCCGCCACGACGTGGGCCGCGACAACGTGTTCTTCCTGCACATCTCGCTGGTGCCGTACATGGCGCCGTCCGGTGAGCTCAAGACCAAGCCGACCCAGCACTCGGTCGCCGCGCTGCGATCGATCGGTATCCAGCCCGACGCCGTGGTATGCCGGGCCGACCGGGACATCCCGGACAACGTCAAGCGCAAGATCTCACTGATGTGCGACGTCGAGGTCGAGGCCGTCGTCGCCGCGGTGGACGCGCCGAGCATCTACGACATCCCGAAGGTGCTGCACGGCGAGGGCCTGGACGCGTACGTCGTACGCCGCCTCAACCTGCCGTTCCGCGATGTCGACTGGACCCACTGGGACGAACTGCTCCGCCGCGTGCACCATCCGGCGGACGAGGTCACGGTCGCGCTGGTCGGCAAGTACATCGACCTACCGGACGCGTACCTCTCGGTCGTCGAGGCGCTCCGCGCTGGCGGATTCCACAACGACGCCCGGGTAGCGGTTCGCTGGATCGCCTCCGACGAGTGCCAGGACCCGGAGAAGGCGGCGAAACTGCTGCACGACGTGGACGCGGTCTGCATCCCGGGCGGGTTCGGTGTACGCGGGATCGAGGGCAAGATCGGTGCGATCCACTACGCCCGCGAGGCCGGCATCCCGGTCCTCGGTCTGTGCCTCGGCCTTCAGTGCATGGTGATCGAGGTCGCCCGCGCGCTGGCCGGGTTCGACGACGCGAACTCGACCGAGTTCGACCCGGACGCCGAGCAGCCGGTGATCGCCACCATGGAGGAGCAGCGCCATATCGTGTCCGGCGACGGCGACATGGGCGGGACGATGCGGCTCGGGCTGTACCCGGCCAACCTGGCGTCGGACACGATCGTGCGCCGGCTGTACGACGCGCCGCAGGTCCAGGAGCGGCACCGGCACCGGTACGAGGTCAACAATGCCTACCGGGACAAGCTCGAGGAGGCCGGCCTGCTGTTCAGCGGGCTGTCGCCGGACAACGAACTGGTCGAGTTCATCGAGCTCAAGCCCGACATCCACCCGTACTTCGTGGCTACGCAGGCGCACCCCGAGTTGCGGTCGCGGCCGACCAAGCCGCACCCGCTGTTCGTCGGTCTGATCGAGGCGGCCCTTCAACGGCAGCGTGAGAGCCGGCTCCCGGTCGGCGTACCCACCGCCGGCAGCACGGAGCCCGCGAGTGTCTGAGCTGTCCGCCGTTATCCGGGAAGTGGCCGATGTCTGAGCGGGACGTTCCGGGCGGGCTGTCCGGCCCGGTCGAGGTCCGGTACGGCGCGGGGCTCGCCGACACCCGCGAGACCTGGCCGGTGACCGAGTCCGAGACCGTACACGAGACCGGCCGGGTGATCTCGATACGCCGCGACCAGGTCCAGCCGCGCGGCCGAGAGGCCTTCGTCCGCGATGTGGTCGTACACCCCGGCGCGGTCGGCATCGTTGCCCTCGACAACGAAGAACGGATGCTGCTGGTCCGCCAGTACCGGCATCCGGTCGGGCACCGGCTGCTCGAGCCGCCGGCCGGGCTGCTCGATGTGGCCGGCGAGGACTACCGCGCCGCCGCCGAGCGCGAGTTGTGGGAGGAGGCGGGGATGAAGGCGGCCGACTGGCGGGTGCTGGTCGACGCGTTCACCTCGCCGGGGATGACCACCGAGTCGGTGCGCGTCTTTCTCGCCCGCGACCTGTCGGAGTCGACCGAGTCGTTTGAAGGGGTCCACGAGGAAGCCGACATGGAGGTCGTACGAGCCCCGCTGGCCGACGTCGTACGCGCCGTCCTGGCCGGCGACCTGCACAACCCACTGATCATCATGGGCGCCCTGTCCGCATGGGCCGTGTTGCGCGGCGAAGGCTTCGACACCCTGCGCCCCGCCAACGCCCCCTGGCCTGCCCGCTAGTGGCCGACTCGGCTCTTCACCACCTCAGGCAAGGGCCCGCCGCCGACAGGCCCTAGCCCTGCAACTCACCCGGCGTGGGTCAGGCGGGTGGTGATCCGCAGGCCGGTCAGTGTGTCGGCAACCCACGGGATCTGCTCGCGGTGGGCCGCGGCCGACACCTGTTGGGCATGGTCGTCGTACCGCTGCGCCAGCGTCAGGAGCCGCGACCGCGCGCTGGCCACCAGGCAGTCGCCGAGCGGGTCACCCGGCAGGTTCGGCCCGCCGGTCGCCTCGCACGGCACCTTGAGGCTGTCCTGGTTGCGCAGCGGCCGGCCCGGGTCCAGCGAGCACGGGCCGGTGCCGCAGTCGTAGTTGCCGGTGGCTATCGCGTACGCCGTGCCGATCTTCGTGTCCGTCGGCATGTTCACCGGGAGCTGGTACTGACCGAACAACGTCGCGGAGAGCACGTCGTCGGAGTCCAGCGCCAGCGGCATCCCGAGCCGGGTGTACGCCTGGAGCAAACGCGCGGCCGTGTTCATCTTCTTGATCGCGGCGTACGTCGGGCTTTGGCGACAGAGTCGATCTCGTCCTGGACCCGGCTGTACATCAACTGCTGCCGGCTCTGCAGGAACTGCCGCAGTGTCGTCGTGAGCGACGAGTCCACCGCGGTGTTGGTGGTGATGCTCGCACCGAGCGCGAACGACACGCTGCTGGTCGGCCACTTCTGCGCCAGGCCCTGGTCGGGCGTCGTCTCGCTGTCGCACCGGAACATCGTGCAGTGCACCCGGATCACCTGCTCGTCGGACCAGGTGTAGTCCGCGGTCCGGGCGTTCTGCAGCATCAGCATCGAGTACGCCTGGGCGCCGAGGTTCCATACCCCGGGGTTGCCGACGGGCGTGATCGGGTCCGGCACACCCGGATCCCGCTTGCTGGCCAGCCGGGCCAGGTAGTTGATCGACCGCGACTCGCCGAAGCTGTTCAGAACCGTCGTCGGGTCGACAGCCGGGTTGTCGGCGTCGGTCTTCGGTACGACGAAGGCCACATCGTTGGCCAGGTCGGTGGCCGCGAGGTGGAACTCGTTCTCCGGGTCGAGGAACTCGTTGAACGTAGGGATTGGCTGGCCGAAGTTCTCCCGGTAGCCGATGTACTTGTTGATGTCGGTACGCGCGTCGTGCATGGTGGCGTCACCGATCGCGGTCAGCACCGCGGCGGCGATGTCCTCCAGCCGCAGCCCGAGTTGCGCGATCTGGCGCTGGACCAGGCTGAGCTGCGCGGTGTTGCCGGCGATGGCGGCGTTCAGCTTGTCGAACTGCGCCGTCATGTTTGCGTACACGACGTTGATCTGGGCCTCGACCCGGGCGAAGCTCGATCGCATCTCGTTGCCCAGGGCACGTACCTCGTCGCGCAGCGCCTTGACCTGATTGAGGATCTGCTGGTCCAGCGACGGCCCGCTGCTGCCGAACAACCCGACTCGCGGCGTTGACCGGTTGGTGCCAGTACCGGGTTCAGACGGCCTGGCCGGAAGCCTCGGCGAGTGCGCTCGCCACGATCTCGATATTGGTATGGCGCTCGTCGTCGGGGATCGGCGGCAGCATGTCGTCCCAGGCCGCGATCATCGCGCCGCGCAGTTGCATCATGCCGAGCGGCCGGGCCAGGAACCACACATGGAAGTGCTCGCTGCCGTCGCCCCACCGGTTGAAGTGCGTCCGGCCGACCGACGGGATCCGCCGGATCGCCGCCGCCACCCGCTGGATCATCGGTCCGAGTGACGCGGTGAGCTCCGCGGGGAGCGTGTCGAGCGTGTGGTGCTCGTTCGGTACGAGCAGGGCGACCATCGGGAGCCCGTGCGGTGCCATGCCCGCCAGTAGCCGCCAGTCGTCGTCACGCCAGACGACGAACTTGTCGGGCTCGGTGCACGTCGGGCACGGGTGGCCACCCGGTTCGCCCAGGCGCGGCGGCTCGGGCAGCACCGGCTGGTCCAGCGGTCGTACCAGCAGGTCGCCCTCGAACGGGAAGAACGGGCCGCCCAGCAGGGGTTCGGGCGACATCCGCTCGCCGTACGGGAGCCGCCGGTGGTACTCGGTCGGAAGATCCATGCTGGCATTCATACCCTGCGCCGCCGGTCATTCCTGCGGTCAGAATCCGCCTGCCGCGGCGGTTGTCACCTGGCAGCCACCGCGCGGCTGTGGGATTCTGACCGCAGGAGTGGTCGCTAGTGTCCCCGGCATGGAACCCAGACCCGAGCTTGCGCGTGCCCTGGACCTGCAACCGCACCCGGAGGGTGGCTGGTTCCGCGAGACCTGGCGATCCGAGCTCGGGTTCACGCCGGACGGGTACGACGGGGAGCGGGCGAGTGCGACGGCGATCTACTTCCTGCTGGCACCAGGGGAGCTATCCCGCTGGCACCGGGTCAAGTCCGCCGAGCTGTGGATGTGGCATTCCGGCGGGCCGTTGATCCTCAGTCTCGGTGGTACGTCGGAGCACCCGGCCGATCCGCCCGAGGACATCACCCTCGGCCCGGACGTCGCGGCCGGTCAGCGTGGTGTCGCCCGGCTTCGACTTCGCGGACTTCGAACTACTGCCCTGAGCCGCCGAGTTCGAAGAGCATGCAGGTCGACGTGGCGTGCGCCAGCAGTGTGCCGCGTTCGTCGGTCAGCCGTGCCTCGGCGACCGCGATCCGCCGGCCGCGGGAGACGATCGAACCCTCCGCGGTGAGCAGGCCCGACGCGATCGTGGCCGGCTTGAGGAACCGCGTGCTCAGGTCGAGCGAGGTGTACCCGACGCCTGCCGGCAGCGTGCTGTGCACCGTGCATCCGCAGGCGGTGTCGAGCATGGTCGCGATGATGCCGCCATGCACGCTGCCCAGCGGGTTGTAGTGGAACTCGCCGGCCTGCACCCGCAGCACCGCGCGGCCTTCCTCGATCTCGAGGCTCTCGTACCCGATCAGCTCCAGGATCGGCGGCGGCGGATAGTCGCCCGCCGCCATCGCTCGCAGCAGGTCGACGCCGCTCTGCCTGCCCACCATCGAGGCGTGCAGCAGCGGGTCGGTCCAGGCGAACGTGCGGGTCCGGGTCTCGTCCTGGATCTGGGTCATGGACTCAGGGTCACACCGGCTTGCTGGGTCTGTCAATGAGACCTAGGCTCGTCGCATGACCGCTGTGACGTACGACGCACTCGACTGGTCGGTCGAGAACTGCCCGATCGGCCGCGCCATGGAGATCCTCGGCGAACGATGGACCGTCGTCGTACTGCGCGAGGTGTTCAACGGCATCCGGCGGTACGACGACATGCGCGTGCGGACCAACATCCCGCGCCAGGTGCTGGCCAACCGGCTCGCCAAGCTGGTCGAGCACGGGATCCTGCGCAAGGTGCCGTACCAGGAACCGGGCGCGCGGCAGCGGCACGAGTACCGGCTGACCGAGAAGGGCCTGGACCTCTACCCGATGCTGGTCGCGTTGCGGGACTGGGGCGACCGGTATTTGGTCGACGCCGACGGCTCACCCCTCAGCATCCTGCACCGCGACTGCGACGCGCCGGTCCACGCGGTACTCCGGTGCGGCGACGGGCACGAGCTCACGTCGGCCCGCGAGGCTGTCCCGCGCCCCGGCCCAGGAGCCCGTCCGCTGAAGAGGTGAGAGCACCTACGATGTTCGGATGCGCCGGCGAATCGTCAGGATGGTCGCCGTCGTCGTCGGTGTGCTGGTCATCGGACTTTCCGGGTTGTACGTCGGCTGGCCCCACTATCGCCCGTCGCTGCGTGATGGCGAGGCGTACGGCCTTGATGTCTCCGGTCATCAGGGCGTCATCGACTGGCAGGCCGTGGCCGCCGACCGTATCGCGGCCGCGTACATCAAGGCCAGCGAGGGCGGCACCATGAAGGACCAGCGGTTCGCCGCCAACTGGAATGGAGCTCGCGCGGCCGGCCTGAGCGTGGGCGCGTACCACTTCTTCACTTTGTGCCGTAGCGGCCATGAGCAGGCCGACAACTTCCTCAAGCGTTGGCGAGATGTCGGTGCCACGCCGGGGCCTGGCGTACTGCCGCCCGTGGTGGATCTCGAACTCAGCGGCAACTGCTCGGCGCGGCCGCCGCGAGACGAGGTGCTGGCCGAGCTCAAGGTGTTCGTCGACGAGGTGGTGGCGGGAACCGACATGCCGGTCATGCTCTACGTCATCGACAGCTTCGAGGACCGCTATCCCGTTCCCGCCGACCTGGCCCGAGCGCGGTGGGTACGCCGGCTTGCCCTGCGTCCTGACCGCGACTGGGCCTGGTGGCAGGTCAACAATCGTGCCCGTGTCCACGGGATCGGCACGCCCGTCGATCTGAACGTTCTCCGGACGGCGCCTCGTTCGTAACCGGCCGCTTAGAGGGTCAGTGCGCTGGCGAGCCGGCGATAGTGGTCGACGATGTCGTCGCCGGGTCCGGTGAGGACCTGGGCGACGACCTGGTCGGCGCCTGCGTCGAGGTGATTGATCAGTCCGGCCGCGACCTGGTCCGGCGAACCGTGCACAGCCAGGTCGTCGATCAGGCGGTCGCTGCCTGAGCCGGCCAGGTCCTCGTCGGTGTAGCCGAGTTTGCGCAGGTTGTTCGTGTAGTTGACCAGCCCGAGGTATGGGGTCTCCACCCGCGCCCGCCCGATCGCGCGCCCCCGCTCGGGATCCGCGGAGATCACCACCTTCTGCTCCACGGCAAGCAGCGCGTCCGGACCGAGCGTCTCGCGCGCGATCATCGTGTGTGCCACCGGCACCAGGTACGGCAACGCACCCGCGGTCCGGTCCCGAGCCAGCCGCAGCACCCGCGGGCCGAGCGCTGCCAGTGCCCGCCGTTCAACCGGTACGCCGCCCTCGTCCAGTGCGTCCAGGTACTCGACCAGGGTCTGGTACGGCGACCGGTACTGTGCGCTCTGTTCCGGATGCCCGATTCCGATGCCGAGCATGAACCGGTCCGGGTGCCGTCCCTCGATCCGGTGGTACGACGCGGCTACCTGCGCCGGGTCGCTGTTCCACACGTTGACCACGCTGGTGCCGACAACGATCCGTTTTGTTGCGTCGAGCAACTGCTCGGCCAGCTTCAGGTCGGCGGACGGCGAGGCGCCGATCCAGATCGTTCCGTAGCCGAGGTTGTCCAACTCCGTGGCCAGATCAGGCGTCAGGCTGTGCCCGCCGCGCCACACTCCGAACCGCCCGAGTTCGATGGTCACGTCCAGATCCTTCCGTCGACAATCCCCTGTTGGCCCCAACCTGTTCGGCCGGCCGTGGATTCCCTGCGCGTCAGAGCAGCGCCGCGATCCGCGGGATGCGCCGCTCCACATCGAGCACGGTGCGCTCGGTCCGTTCCGGCTCGCCGACTGTCGCCAGGTTGAGCATGCCGGGATCGCCAGCCTGCTGGCCGGCCCGGATCACCCGGACCGAACGGAGCGCCCGGGCCGGCACGGCGTACAGGATCTCCTCGGGCGTGAAGACACCGCCGTACGCCGAGGCCATCAGCCGCAGCCGATTCGCGAGCCAGTCCGGCGGCATCGGCCGGGCCAGCGGGGCGGTGTTCCAGGCGCAGAAGGCGACATCGTCGAGTGGCTTCCCAGGCCCGGCCATGTCCCAGTCGATCACCCCGACGAACTCGCCGGAGGGGGAGACGACCCAGTTGTACGCCGCGAAGTCGTGCATGCACACGATCTGGCCGTCCTCGAGCGCGGCGGTGCTGGTGCGCCACCGGACCACACCGTCCGGCCGGTACGACGAGACCAGCCGGTGGTAGTCGCGTAGCCAGCGCAACCCCTGGACGAGTACGTCGTCCGGCACGGTCTCTGTTGCGGTGTCGTACGTCCGGCCGGGCAGGAAGTCGAGGATCTCGCGGCCCTGCTCATCGTACCCGTGGACGCGTGGTACGCCGGACAGCCCGGCCCGTTCGAGGTGCTCCAGGAGGGCGTGTACGGCCGGCGTCCAGGGCCCGGTCGGACGGCGTACAGTGTCGCCGATCCGGACCGCGCCGCCGACATTGCCTCCGCTCAGCGGGATCTCGACGGGTGTGTCGTCCATGGGATCCACTCTTTCAGTGTGAATGTGGAATCAGCAGGAAATGCGCACTGTGCGGTCCATTACCGGAGCGCTGCGTCACTGTTCCTGAGGCTTTTCGGGGAGTAGACCACCCGTCCCGGTGGTACGGGCCGGAAGCGGAATACACTCGCTGCGACCTGGCGCTCTTCTACCCCTCGGGGGCGCCCGGGTCGCGGGTCTCACCACCGTGGGCCGCACACCAAACGGAAGAGAAGGGCGCGAAGTGAAGGTCGGAGTTCCGAAGGAAGTCAAGAACCACGAGTACCGGGTGGCGATCACGCCCGCCGGTGTGCACGAGTTCACCCGGTTCGACCATGAGGTTCTGATCGAGAAATCGGCGGGTGCGGGCTCGTCCATCACCGACGAGGAGTACGTCGCCGCGGGGGCACGGATCGTCGACAGCGCTGACGACGTCTGGGGCGAAGCCGAGCTCGTCCTCAAGGTCAAGGAGCCGATCGAGGAGGAGTACCACCGGATGCGGCGTGAGCAGGTGCTGTTCACGTACCTGCACCTCGCGGCCAGCCGGGACTGCACCGCCGCGATGCTCAAGGCCGGGATCACCGGGATCGCCTACGAGACCGTGCAGTTGCCGGACAAGTCGCTACCGCTGCTGGCGCCGATGAGTGAGGTCGCGGGCCGGCTCGCGCCCCAGGCCGGTGCGTACCACCTGATGCGTACCGGTGGCGGTCGCGGCGTGCTGATGGGCGGCGTGTCCGGCGTGCAGGCCGCCAAGGTGGTCGTGATCGGCGCGGGCGTGTCCGGGATGAACGCGGCGACGATCGCGCTGGGCATGCAGGCCGACATCCGGCTGCTCGACCGCAACATCAACAAGCTGCGCGAGGCGGACTGGGTGTACCGCGGGCACCTGCAGACGATCGCGTCCAACGCGTACGAGGTCGAGCGGGCCGTGCTCGAGGCCGATCTGGTGATCGGCGCGGTGCTGATCCCGGGGGCCAAGGCGCCGATGCTGGTGTCGAACGAGCTGGTCAGCCGGATGAAGCCGGGCAGCGTGCTGGTCGACATCTCGATCGACCAGGGCGGCTGCTTCGAGGACTCCCGGCCGACCACGCACGCCGATCCGGTGTACCGGGTGCACAACTCGCTGTTCTACTGCGTCGCGAACATGCCGGGCGCGGTGCCGAACACGTCCACACACGCGCTGACCAACGTGACCATGCCGTACGCGCTGGAGCTGGCCAACCGCGGCTGGAAGGACGCACTGCGTGCCGACCCGAGCCTCGCGCTCGGGCTGAACACGTGGGACGGGCGCCTCACGTACGGTCCGGTGGCGGAGGCGCACGAGCTCGAGTTCGTACCGCTCGACGAGGTACTCGCCTGAGCACGGCCGTCACCGTTGCCGTCGGCACCTATCTCGACCATCTGGTTGTCGAGCGCGGCTTGTCGGCGAACACGCTGGCGTCGTACCGGCGCGACCTGCGCCGGTACGACGATTTTCTGTCCTCCTCCGGCGTGGAGTCATTGGACCGCGTCACCGCGGACACGATCAGCGCATTCCTGATGCGGCTGCGCGAGGGTGACGCCGACCATCCGCCGCTGTCGGCCTCCAGCGCCGCGCGGACCGTTGTCGCGGTCCGCGGATTGCACAAGTTCTGCCTGCG
Source organism: Actinomycetota bacterium (assembly GCA_046765875.1). Taxonomy (GTDB): domain Bacteria; phylum Actinomycetota; class Actinomycetes; order Propionibacteriales; family Kribbellaceae; genus DASRHY01. The sequence goes on along the minus strand of JBKPSJ010000355.1, from coordinate 15,067 downwards.
CGAGGGCATCACCGCATCCGATCCTGCGGCCGCGGTCCGGCCACCCGCACCGCCGAAACGGCTGCCGAAGGCATTGTCCGTCGACGAGGTCGAGCGGGTGCTTGCCCAGGGCAAGGACCCGTCGGTGCTCGACCTGCGCGACGCCGCGTTGCTGGAGTTCCTGTACGGCACCGGCGCGCGGATCTCCGAGGCGGTCGGACTCGACGTGGACGAGCTCGACCTGGAGTCCGGTGCGGTCCGGCTGCTCGGCAAGGGGAGCAAGGAGCGCATCGTCCCGGTCGGCTCGTACGCCCGCTCCGCGGTGTCGGCCTACCTGGTCCGGGGCCGACCTGAGCTGATACGCCGTGGTCGCGGTACGCCGGCCCTGTTCCTGAACGCCCGGGGGAGCAGGTTGTCGCGGCAGAGCGCGTGGACCGTGCTGCGGCGCGCCGCCGAGCGGGCCGGGATCGCCAAGGAGATCTCGCCGCACACGCTGCGGCACTCGTTCGCGACGCACCTGCTCGACGGCGGCGCCGACGTACGGGTGGTCCAGGAACTGCTCGGCCACGCCTCGGTGACCACGACCCAGATCTACACGCTGGTCACGGTCGACAAGCTCCGCGAGGTGTACGCGGCCTCCCACCCGCGCGCGCTCTAGTCGAGGTAGCCCGGGAACATCAGGGCAAGCTGGTGCGGGTACTCGGCGATCAGGCGGATCTCGTCGTCGGTGAGCGGACGGCTCGTCATCGCGTTGCAGAGCTGGACCAGCTTGAACGACAGGTCTTCTTGAGTTGGCTCGATGTCCAGGCCGTCCAGGACGTGGCGGAAGCCGGCCTTGCCGCCGTACTCGCCGGTGAGAACTACGCGGCCCTGTTGCCTATGCCAGTCCTGTGGGAACGGGCCGAGTGTCGCCTCGTCGTACAGCTCGTAGTTGCCATGGTCCTTGAGTGCGCCGTCGGCGTGGATGCCGGACTCGTGTGCGAAGGCATTCCTTCCGGTGCCGACCTGGTTGTACGGCAGCGGCTGGCCGAGCGCGTACGCGGCCCAGAGTGCGAACCGACGCGCCCAGGACAGGTCTAGGTCGTCGCCGATCTCAACTCGGTTGTCGAGCCCGTATCCGTGCTTGAAGGCGAGGATCGTCGAGAGCAGGTCCGCGTTGCCGGCCCGCTCACCGATGCCGTTGATGCAGGTGTTGACCCACGCGTCCTGGCCGGCCTCGAGGTCGCCGAGCGCGCCGGACACCGAGTTGGCCACGGCCATCCCGAGGTCGTTGTGGCAGTGCGTCTCGACCGGGATGCCGATCTTGCTCGCGAGTACGGCGAACCGGGACCGGATCCGGTCCGGGGTGTCGCCGCCGATGGTGTCGCAGTACCGGACCCGGTCGGCGCCGGCGTCCTTGGCGGCCAGGGCGAACTCGGCGAGGAAGCCGGCGTCGGTGCGCGACCCGTCCTCGGCGTTCACTCCGATCGTCTTGGCGCCGCCGTCCTTGGCGGCCCGGACCGCGGCGGTCATTTCGCGGATGATGGCGGCGCGATCGAGCCGGCCGCGGAACTTGTTCTGGATCATGTAGTCCGAGGTCGAGATCGACAGGTTGTAGTGCTGGAGCCCCAGCGGCAGTGCCTTGTCCACATCTGCGGCCACGCCGCGGCACCAGCCGGACAGCCGCAGGTCGCCGAACGCGCCGGCCTCGGCCAGCGCCACCTGGGCCTGGACGTACGGCTGCTCGTGGAACAGGAACGGGAAGCCGATCTCGGACTGCGCGACACCCAGCCGCGACAGGTACAGGTTGACCATCGTCTTGCCGAACTTGGACAGCCCGGTCCGGGCCGTCTGGACGCCGTCGCGGTTGGTGACGTCGAGGAAGTGGATCTTCGGCATGGTGTCTGTCCTTCTGCTCGTCGGGATGTGTAATAGCTTGACGATGCGAATCGATATCTATCAATATTGATCGCTAATCAATATTGCGTGAGGAGCGCCACAGATGAAGCGGTGGATCGGCGCGGCCGAGGCGGCCGAGCGGCTGGGCGTCAAGCCGGCAACGCTGTACGCCTACGTCAGCCGCGGTCTGCTGCACCGGCGGCGCGATGCCGACGGGCGGCGCAGCCTGTTCGACGCGGCCGAGATCGACGAACTCGCCGCGCGGAGCCGCCCCCGGCCCGGGCCGGACCTGCGGATCGAGTCGGCGATCACCGCACTCGGAGTGGACCGACCCTACTACCGCGGCCACGACGCACTGGCCCTGGCGGGCTCACACGTGTTCGAGGAGGTCGCCGCGCTGCTGTGGTCGGGTGAGCTCGTCGCGGAGGCCTGGGAGGCCGCTGATGGCGGCGTGCAGGCTGCTGTGGCGGCGCAGTCGGGTCTACCGGCCGGCGTACCGCCACTGGACCGGCTACAAGTGATCACGGCCACGCTGGCTGCCACCGACCCGCTCCGGTTCCACCTCGAACCCGAGGCAGTCGCGGGCACCGGCCGCCGCCTGATCGCCGGCATGATCGACGCCCTCCCCATCCTCATCGGCCCACCAGCGCCGCCCGCCGCCGGCCATGGGGTGGCGGATCGGTTGTGGTGCGCGCTGACGTCGCGGGCGGCCGAACCTGGGCTGGTACGGGCACTGGATGGCGCACTGGTGTTGCTCGCGGATCATGAGTTGGCTGCGTCGACGCTGGCGGTGCGGGCGGCCGCGTCGGCTCGGGCCGACCCGTACGCCGTGGTCAGCACGGGACTGGGAGCCTTGGGCGGGCCGATGCATGGCGGCGCGTCCTTCGCCGTGGAACGGCTGCTGCAGGAGCTGACCGATCCGGCGCAGGTGCCGCAGGCGATCGGCGAGTGGCTGCGGCGCGGCCAGCGGATCCCGGGGCTCGGTCACACGGTGTACAAGTCCGGGGACGGCCGGGCGACCCGGCTGTTCGAACTGATCTCGGAGGCTGCGCAGGGACATGAGCGACTCGAACTGGCACAGGCGGTGGTGGCCGAGGCCGACGAACGGCGGTTACCGGCGCCGAACATCGACCTGGCACTGGCGACGCTGACCGCGGTCTGCGAGATGGAGCCCGGCGCCGGCGAGGCGATCTTCGCCGTCGCCCGTACCGCCGGCTGGCTGGCCCACGCGCTAGAGGAGTACGAGCACGGCACCCTGCTCCGCCCGCGCGCCATCTACACCGGCCCACCGATCCCCTAACCCGCCCCGACCACTCACCGACCGCTGGCCTGGCGGCCGATGGGCCAGCGGGGCGATGGGTTGGCGGGGGCGTCGGGGCGTGAGCGGACGGGATGGACCGGATAGCGGGCGCCTCGACGGCTCGCCGCGACCCTGCTTGCTGGGCCGGTAGCGACCGCTTACAGTCGCTGCGATCGCGCGTATCGGTTGAAAGGTTTGACGAGTTGTGAACGAGTCGACATTTCCTGGAACACCGCAGAGCACGGCCCCGGTGACCCCGTCGACTTCCCCGCACCAACCGTCCAGCCGGCCGCGTCTGAGCGCTGACAAGAACGGGAACCAGCCCGGTTCGCCGGCCGGGCAGTCGGGTGCTGCGGGCAACGGCCAGACGGCGGCACGGCAGCCGCTCAAGCCCGAGTACGCCGAGATGTCCAGGCCGACCGCGACGCCGGAGAAGGACGACGCCACGGGGTCGGAGTTCGAGAACGGGGGATCCGCCATGAAGCTCGGCCCGACCGGTCGCCCACTGCCGCACCTGCCACCGATCGCCCCGCCCACCAAGCTCGGGCCGGCGCAGGTGATCGCGATGTGCAATCAGAAGGGTGGCGTCGGGAAGACCACCACCACGATCAACCTGGGCGCGGCGATCGCCGAGAGCGGCAGAAAGGTGCTGCTGATCGACTTCGATCCGCAGGGCTCGGCGTCGATCGGCCTCGGTGTGCAGCCGCACGACCTCGACGTCTCGGTCTACAACCTGTTGATGCAGCGCGACATCACCTTCGAGGAGGTGATGAAGAAGACCCGGGTGCCGAACCTCGACCTGCTGCCGGCCAACATCGACCTGTCCGCGGCCGAGGTGCAGCTGGTCCAGGAGGTCGCCCGCGAGTACACCCTGCAGCGGGTGCTCGAGCCGATCCTGCCGTCGTACGACGTGATCCTGATCGACTGTGCGCCCAGCCTCGGCCTGCTGACGGTGAACGCACTCACCGCGTCGGACGGCATCATCGTGCCGCTGGAGTGCGAGTTCTTCGCACTGCGCGGGCTGGCCATGCTCACCGACACGATCAGCAAGGTCCAGGACCGGCTGAATCCGAAGCTCGAGATCGTCGGCATCCTCGGCACCATGTTCGACGGCCGTACGACACACGCGCGCGAAGTTCTCGACCGAGTGGTCCAGGCCTTCGACGAGCGGGTCTTCCACACGGTCATCCGGCGTACCGTCAAGTTCCCCGAGACCACCGTGGTCGGCGAGCCGATCACGACGTACGCCCCGACGTCCGCGGCCGCGACGCAGTATCGCGACCTGGCCAGGGAGGTGCTGGCGCGTTGTCCCGCCGGGTGAGCCTGCCGGGTGCCAGTGAGCTGTTCGGAGGGGCGGCATCGGCGAACGGCTCATCCGACGGCGCCTCCGCCGCGGCCGACCCGTCGGTACGCCCGCGCGGCGGCCGGCATGCCAGGTCCGACGAGCGACGCTCGAGCGGACGGGTCAAGCACGACACGAAGATCACCGTGTACGTAACCGAGGACGAGCTGCTCGGTCTGGAACAGGCCAGGCTGGCCCTGCGCGCCGAGCACAGCCTGGCGGCCGACCGCGGCCGGATCGTCCGGGAGGCGATCGATGTGGTACTGGCCGACTTCGTCGAACGAGGCGGCGAGTCGGTCCTGGTGCAGCGGCTCCGCGCCCAATAAGGCACGATGACGGGGACGATGACGCGATCCACCACTGACACGACCGAGCTGCCCATCGATCTGCCGAGGCCCACCGCGGACGACCCGGCGGAGGCGACGCTGCCCGCCAAGGGGTTCAGCGTCCACCTGGAGAACTTCGAGGGACCGTTCGACCTCCTGCTCCAGCTCATCAGCAAGCACAAGCTCGACATCACCGAGGTCGCGCTCTCGCAGGTCACCGACGACTTCATCGCGCACATCAAGGCGATGGGCGCCGACTGGGACCTGGACCAGACCTCGGAGTTCCTGCTGGTCGCGTCGACGCTGCTCGACCTCAAGGCGGCCCGGCTGTTGCCGCAGGGCGACGTCGAGGATTCGGAGGACCTGGCGCTGCTGGAGGCGCGTGACCTGCTGTTCGCGCGGCTGCTGCAATACCGGGCGTTCAAGCAGATCGCCGCCCTGATCCACGGCCGGATGGCCGAGGAGTCCAAGCGGTTCCCGCGGTCGGTGAGCATGGAGCCGCGGTTCGCCGCGCTGCTGCCGGAGGTGCTGATCGGCATCGACCCGGCCGGCCTCGCGGCGCTCGCCGCCGCTGCGCTGGCGCCGAAGCCGGTGCCCGAGTTGTCGCTGGCTCACCTCCACGCGCCCGTGGTGACGGTACGCGAGCAGGCCGCGCTGATCGTGGATCGGCTGAGGACACATCGCAGTACGTCGTTCCGTGCGCTTGTGTCGGACTCGCCCGACATGGTCACGACGGTCTGCCGGTTCCTTGCATTGCTGGAGCTCTTCCGCGAGGGCGCGGTCGCGTTCGACCAGGTGATGCCGCTTGGCGAGCTCACAGTACGGTGGACCGGCTCCGACACCGGTGCCGTCGAGGTAGGGGACGCATACGACCTCCCGCCCGACGCTCACAAGGACGACGAGGCCGAAGACACCGAGACCACCGAGGACCTCGAATCCACTGATCTCGAACTGACCGATCTCGGGCCGACCGATCTCGACCCGATCGACGACGACCAGACACCCACCGACCAGACACCCACCGAACAGACACCCACCGAACAGACGGACGACGCCTGATGACCGACCACCCGACAGAGTCCTTTGTCGACGACGGCGCCGACCTGACCTCCGCACCCGCCGGCGACTCCAGCGGTCCAGGCGACCCGTCGGACCCGACCGCGCCCCCCGATCCGACCGTCCCGGTCGACCCGTCCAACCCGGCCGACCCGACCCAGCCGCGCGATCCGTCGTCCCCGGTCGATCCCGGCAGCCCCATCCCGTCTCCGGATCCGGCACGCCCACCCGTACCACCAACCCCACCCGAGCCGACACCTTCAGAGGGCCTCGAACCAGCAACCCAGGTCACCAACTCGTTCGATCCCGCTCTCAACCCCAACCCCTCCGACCCATCCGACCCGCTCCACCCCGACCCGCCGGAGCCCGCTGAACCGTCGGATCCCGCCGACCCAACCGACCCAACCGACCCAACCGAACCAACCGAACCAACCGAACCAACCGAACTCGCCGACCCAGCGGACCCGTCTGAGCCCGCGTACCGCGCAGAGCCGGTCGAGCCAGTCGAATCGGCCGAGCCCGCCGAGCCTGGCGAGCCTGGCGAGGCGGGGGATGGGGTTGACGGGCGTGCCTCCGAGGACGGCAAGGGGCGGGCTGGGCAGACGGAGGTTCCGGTCGGGCCTGAGGAGACTGTCGACGACGAGACGATGCGCCGGGCGATCGAGGCGATTCTGATGGTGAGTGACGAGCCCCTTCCCGCGATCACTCTCGCCCGCGCCGTCGGACGCGCGACCACTGACGTCGCGGATGCGCTCACGGCCTTGTCGGCCGAGTACACCCAGCAGGGCCGCGGGTTCGACCTTCGGGAGGTCGCCGGCGGCTGGCGGTACTACACCCGCGACGACACCGCGGCGTACGTCGAGAGGTTCGTCCTCGACGGCCAGCACGCTCGCCTCACCCAGGCGGCACTCGAGACGCTGTCGGTGGTCGCGTACAAGCAGCCGGTCAGCCGTGCCAGGGTGTCCGCGATCCGTGGCGTCAACGTCGACGGCGTGATGCGTACGCTCGTCACCCGCGGGCTGGTGGAGGAGGCCGGCACCGATACCGAGTCCCAGGCGACGCTGTACCGGACCACCTCGTACTTCCTGGAGCGGATGGGCATGCAGGGCATCGACGACCTGCCCGAGCTCGCCCCGTACCTGCCCGAGATGGACGACATCGAGGACGAAGCCCGGCCGCCGGAGACGACACCCGCAGAGGCGAGCCCCGCACAGGAGACAGAGGAGGCCCAGCCGAGCCATGGCTGAGCCGATCCGGCTGCAGAAGGTGCTGGCCCAGGCAGGCGTCGCCAGCCGGCGCAGTGCCGAGCACCTGATCGAGCAGCGCCGGGTCGAGGTCGACGGCCAGGTCGTCACCGAGTTCGGCCTGCGGGTCGACCCGAGCGCGTCGGTCATCCGAGTCGACGGCGAGCGGATCCCGCCGGTCAGCCCGCACGCGTACCTCGTCCTCAACAAACCCCGCGGCGTGGTCACCACGATGTCGGACCCGCAGGGTCGGCCCAGCATCGCCGACTACGTGACGGACCGGGCCGAGCGGCTGTACCACGTCGGCCGGCTCGACACCGACACCGAGGGCCTGCTGCTGCTCACGAACCACGGCGAGTTCGCGCACCGGCTCGCCCATCCGTCGTACGAGGTGTCGAAAACGTACGTCGCGGAGGTCGAGGGGATGCTCAAGCCCGGCACCATCCGGCGGATGCTGGACGGTGTCGAGCTCGACGACGGTCCGGCCCGTGCGGACACGGTCAAGATCATGTCCAAGACGCCCGGCCGGACCCTGGTCGAGATGTCGCTGCATGAGGGCCGCAACCGGATCGTACGGCGGATGTTCGACGCAGTCGGTCACCCCGTCACGCGGCTCACCCGTACCGCGATCGGTCCGGTACGCCGAGGCAACCTGCGCACCGGCGGGCTGCGCGAGCTGGATGCCAAGGAGCTGGGCCAGTTGCTCGACATCGTGGGCCTCTAGATCGCCAGGGTCACCGTGGGCGCATGCGGAGGACCGGGCTGGCATTGGCCGGACTGCTCGCGGTGATCGCCGGCTGTTCGGACACCACCGGTACGGCCGAACCGCAGACCACCACCTCCGCACCGAAGCCCACCAAGACGACACCGAAACCGGCGCCGACGGCGACCAGTACCGGCGTGGAGGATCCGCCGTCGACGGTACGCCCGGCCGGTCCGACGACGCTGAGCATCCCGTCGATCAGCGTACGCAGGCTGCGTGTGATCGCCTATACCGGTACGCCGGACGACCGCCGGGGTGACCGCATCCAGGACCGTGGCCGGCTGGCAAGTCCGCGCGGCCCGAAGGGCGGGATCGGCCTGGGACAGATCGGCAACTTCATCGTCACCGGGCACCGGACCGAGGCGGGCCGACCGTTCGGCCGGCTGCCCGGGGTTCGCAACGGCGCGCGCGTCATCGTCAGCACCGGTGGACTCGGATACGACTACGTGGTCACCGGCACGTTGTCGGTGTCGTTCCGCAAGCCCGAGTCGAAGGCCGCGCAGACCGCACCCGTGCCCGGCCGCCCCGGCGTACCGGCGACCCGGCCGATGATCACCCTGTTGACCTGCGCCACTCCCGAGGACCACGCTGCCGGCAACCACTGGAGCGATGCCTTGGGCAACCCCGAGCACCGCATCGACAAGATCGGTGTCCTCGTCGCCGTTCGCCCGATGTAGTTTTTGTGCTCGGCCGAGTCGTGCGGAGGGGTGCATGTCAGACAAGGACGAGGTCCGTGCTTTCGCCGCGACCGGGACGCCGCGCTGGTGCGCAATGACGCGGACCTGATCGCCGGCTACCTGAGCGACGACTGGGTCTACGTGGGACCGTCCGGCGCCACGCCCAAGTCCGACATCATCGGGTGGATCGCGTCAGGCCGGCTGGCGCACCACAGCATGACCACGGTGGCCGGCGAACGTGTGGTCCGCGCCGGAGATGCCGTCATTGTCACGGCCCGCAAGACGAGTTCGGGCACCTGGGACGGGGTTGCGTACACGGCCGATCAGTGGATCAGCGAGGTGTACGTGCGCACCGGCGGCGGCTGGCGCTGCGTCTTCAGTCAGAACACCGACGTGGGGGACTCCGGACGTTAGTACGGATGGACGGTGTCGAACACCGGTGTCCACAGCGGGCCGGCGAAGCGGCGTACCGCATCCACGACCTCGTCGCGCGGCGCCGACCAGTTGTCGAGCCCGCTGACCATCAGCAGGCGGGTCCGGCGGTCCCAGACCATGCTGCGCCGGGGTGCGCGCCTGGGCGCATCCAGCGGCCTGACGGCGAGCATCGTCGCCCCTCGGTAGTCCGCCAGCCCGACCGCGGCCTGCTCGATCCAGGGCAGCCGGACCCGTCCGCCGAGTACGCCGATCAGCACCAGCCCGTCGTCGTCGACGGTGAGCGTGAACGACCCGCGCAGCGCGGCGCCCATCACCAGGATCGGCAGAACGGACAGCAGCAGGCAGGCGATGAACAGGATCATCCCGAGGATCGGGGACAACTTGAGGACCGCGACGACACCGAGCAGGACGCATACGGCAGACAACACGGGGAAGGCGACGATGGCGATCGCACGGCCCGCGGATCGGGGCTCGAACACCTCGGTTTCCCCCACATACCAAGCGTAGCGAGGCGTTCGGCGACACGCGGCACATCGGTGACGGGTCAATCACGGGAGTCCCCGATGTCCGTCGTTGCACGTACTGTGGTGCTGTGAATCGGCGGATCTTCGGTCTGGAGAACGAGTACGGCGTGACCTGTACGTTCCGCGGCCAGCGACGGCTGACCCCGGACGAGGTGGCGCGGTACCTCTTCCGCCGCGTCGTGTCGTGGGGTCGCAGCAGCAACGTGTTCCTCCGCAACGGGGCCCGGCTCTATCTCGATGTCGGCTCCCACCCGGAGTACGCGACCGGCGAATGCGACAGCGTCACCGACCTGATCGCGCACGACAAGGCCGGTGAGCGGATCCTCGAGGGCCTGCTGGTGGACGCGCAGAAGCGCCTGCACGACGAGGGCATCTTCGGCGACGTGTTCCTGTTCAAGAACAACACCGACTCGGCCGGCAACTCGTACGGCTGCCACGAGAACTACCTGGTCAGCCGGCACGGCGACTTCGCCAAGCTCGCCGACATCCTGATCCCTTTCCTGGTCACCCGGCAGATCATCTGCGGCGCCGGCAAGGTGCTGCAGACGCCGCGAGGCGCGGTGTACTCGGTCAGCCAGCGTGCCGAGCACATCTGGGAGGGCGTCTCGTCGGCGACCACCCGGTCGCGCCCGATCATCAACACCCGTGACGAGCCGCACGCGGACGCCGAGCGGTTCCGGCGGCTGCACGTCATCGTCGGCGACTCGAACATGTCCGAGACCACGATGCTGCTCAAGGTCGCCAGCACCGATCTGGTGCTGCGGATGATCGAGGCCGGCATCGTGATGCGCGACCTCACCCTGGACAACCCGATCCGCGCGATCCGTGAGATCAGTCACGACATGACCGGTCGCCGCGAGGTCCGGCTCGCCAACGGCCGCGAGGCCAGTGCGCTCGACATCCAGACCGAGTACCTGACCAAGGCGCGTGACTTCGTCGACCGCCGCGACCTCGGTACGCCGGCGGTCGAGCGCGCACTCAACCTGTGGGAGCGGGCGATCAAGGCGATCGAGTCGGGCGACCTGTCGATCATCGAGCGCGAGATCGACTGGGTGATCAAGTACAGGCTGATCGAGCGGTACCGGGCGACCCACGGCATGGGCCTGGCCAGCCCGCGGGTCGCGCAGCTCGACCTGGCGTACCACGACATCCACCGCCCGCGCGGCCTGTACTACCTGCTGGAGCGCAAGGGCGCGGTAACCCGGGTCGTCGACGACCTGAAGATCTTCGAGGCCAAGTCGGTGCCACCGCAGACCACCCGGGCCCGGCTACGCGGCGAGTTCATCAAGCGCGCGCAGGAGCGCCGCCGCGACTTCACCGTCGACTGGGTGCACCTCAAGCTCAACGACCAGGCGCAGCGCACCGTGCTGTGCAAGGACCCGTTCAAGTCGCACGACGAGCGGGTGGAGAAGCTCATCGCCAGCATGTGATGCCGCTGTGGCCCGCCGCTTCCGGGCCGGTTGAGCCCGCAGGCTAGGGTGGTGCGGGTTCGTGCAAGTGGCGTGTCGCCCCGCGCCGTGAGACTTCGAGGTGTTCGTGCGCAAGCTGTTCAGTCTGGTCGCCCTGCTCGCCCTGGGTTCAACGCTGGTGGCCTGCGGCTCCGGCGACAACAACTCGAGTGGCGACTTCGGCAAGGCCGGCATCAAGGTGACCGGTGATTACGGCAAGAAGCCGACGATCACGCACCGCGACGGCGACCCGGACAAGACTCTGGTCACGGAGGTGCTGAAGGAGGGCGACGGCCCGGCGGTCAACAAGGGCGACCTGCTGCTGGCGAACTACATCGGCCAGATCTGGCGTGACGGCAAGGTGTTCGACAACTCCTACGACCGCGGCGCGCCGGCGGGCTTCCCGATCGGTGTCGGCGGCGTGATCCCCGGCTGGGACGAGGGCCTGGTCGGTAAGAAGGCGGGCAGCCGGGTACTGCTGTCGATCCCGCCGGACAAGGGCTACAAGGAGCAGGGCAACCCGCAGGCCGGTATCCAGGGCACCGACACGCTGATCTTCGTCGTCGACCTGGTCAGCGGCTACAGCAACAGCACCAAGCTGGACGCGACCCCCGTCGACAGCGCCGACACCGGCGGTCCGGTGGTCACCGGCGCACTCGACGCCGAGCCCAAGGTCACCGTGCCGAAGGGCACCACGCCGCCGAAGCAGCCGGGTGCGCCGATCTTGCTCGCCAAGGGCGCCGGCGCCCCGATCGCCAAGGGCAGCGAGCTCGTCGGCCGGTACGACGTCTACGACTACACCGGCAAGAAGCAGCTGAGCACATGGACCGGTCAGACCGGTCAGCAGGGCGCCGTGCCAGGCCCGACCGCGCAACTCCAGGTCGGCCCGAGCGCGCAGGGCCAGACCAGCCCGCTCGACGTCCTCGCCGGTACGCCGGTCGGCAGCCGGGTGTTGCTGCACCTGCCCGGCCAGAAGGACCAGAAGGGCAAGATGGTCTACGCGTTCGTCATCCTCGACGTCCTCAACGCCTTCCCGGCGCCCAAGGCCTGACCGCTGCGGAAGTAGCGGTTCGCGGCCGGGAGCAACATCAGCACAACTGCAGCGGCCAGCGCCGCCAGGTGCACGGCAAGGACAATCGCGAAAGTGGCGAACTGCCCGTCTCGCTCCAGGCCGGTCAGCCATCGCATCGGTCCGCCGACGAGACTGAGCGTGCCGACGACGGCGAGCACCCCGGCGAGGGTCCAGCGTGCCCAGTTCCGCCCGTTCCAGACCCGCCCGGCGAGGGCGAGGGCCACGGTGAAAACGGCCAGCCGCACGAGTACCTGAGCTGCGATCACCGTGAGCGACCCGGTGCCGGTGGTGATCCGGTCGGCGATCGCGAGTACGGTCTCCACCCCACCGGCCGCGACCGCACCGACCCAGAACAACGTCGACAACTGCACCTCGACAGGCGGGATCACCTCGTCGCGAGTGCTGGCGACGACGGCAAGCGTGGACATCGGTGGCTCCCTCCGACCAGTGCTCCCGGACACACCTCCACCATCGGCCCGTCCGGCGCCCCGATCACTGGCTCCACCACCCGCCTGATGGTGGAGCTAGCTCTACCCCCGCGACGGTCGGCGGGCTCCACACCCATCAGCGCGGGCGCCACACCACGAGCGGCGGGCTCTGGACCGCGAGCGGCGGCGGGCGCTAGGTCCGCGACGGCTGGCGGGCGAACTGGGCGGGGGTGGTGCCGAGGTAGCGGCGGAAATGCCGGTTCAGGTGTGCCTGGTCGTAGAAGCCGGCCGCCGTCGCGACCTGCGCTGGTGCCAGCCCGGTCAGCAACAACCGGCGCGCCTGTTCGATCCGCCTACCCGTCAGGTACGCGTGCGGTGGCAGCCCGTACGCCGCGGTGAAGCTGCGTACGAGATGCGTGGCGCTGGTCTCGAACTGCGTGGCGGCATCCTCCAGCCGGATCCCGGACTCGATCCGCTCATCGAGCAACGCCCGCAAGTCCGACGCAAGGCGTGCCGCATCCGGCCCGCGGTCGACGGGCGCACCTCCGGACAGATGCATCCGCAACCGACCGGCCACCAGCGCCAGCCGGCTCTCGGCCTCGAGCGTCTCGCCCGGCGTGGACAGCACGACGTCGAGCTGGTGGATACGCCGCCGCAGTAGCCGGTCCTCGATGGTCGGCCGATCGGCCGCCGCGCCGATCAGATTCGTGCCCAGCACCTCCGGCTCGAGATAGATCACCCGCTTGCGGAAGCCGTCCCGAGTGGCCGGACGGCCGTCGTGGACGACGTACGGCGGCAGGATCGTCACCGCGGTGGGCGATGCGCCGTGCGGGGTGCGGTCCAGCTCGTACCGCACGGCGCCGGTATCGACCACCAGCAGCGTCCAGACCCCGTGGACGTGCGGCGGATACGCGTGATCGAGGAACCGCGCGTGCAGGATCTCGGCGACCCCGGGTACCGGCGGCCGCCACGCGTCCATCACGTGACCGCCCACGTCAAGAACGTACAAGACGAACCCAGTGCCCGCGCCCGAGACTCAGACCGTGACCGAGCCGATCAGATTCGACACCAAGATCGCCGTACTGCTGCGCGACGACCTGCAGACCTGGCAGCGGCTGAACGTGACCGCGTTCCTGGTCAGCGGCATCGCCGGTACCCGGTCCGAGGTGGTCGGGGTACCGTACGCGGACGCCGACGGTACGACGTACCTGCCGATGTTCCGTCAGCCGGTGCTGGTCTTCATGGGCGACGCCGAGCTGCTCCGTACCGCGCACCGGCGGGCGCTCGACCGCGGCCTGGACATGTCCGTGTACACGGTCGAGTTGTTTGCCACCGGCAACGATCGCGACAACCGTGCCGCGGTGGCGGCGGTCGAGACCGACAAGCTGGACCTGGTCGGTATCGCCGTCTACGGGCCGAGGAACGCGGTCGACAAGGCGCTCAAGGGAGCGCAACTCCATCCCTGAGCAGCCTCGCGGCGTGCCGTCCGGCGGCCGCCGCCGCCTCGAAGTAGGCGCGGTCGTCGTCCAGCCCGCGGCCCATCGTCGACAGCTTGACCGGGGCCTTCCGCAGTGCGTCGTACAGGCCGTCGACCGGAACTCGTACGACATGGTGCCGGGCGTGCAGTGGCTCGGCGGCATCGCGCACCAGGTCGCCGAACTCGCCGTCCAGATCGGGTACGACGACGTCGCACCGGTGCAGGGCGACCCGTCCGTACGCGGTGAGGCTGTGATGCGACACACCGCGGTGGCGCGGGCGTGGATCGGCCGACGAGATCCGCAGCGACGCCACCGCCCGGCCGCCGAGCGTGCCGACCGCGTTGACGGCCTCGCCGGACTGGACGCCGGAGAAGCCCCAGCGGGTACCGGTGCCGAGATTGCCCGGGCCCTGGGTGACGACGACGAGTTCGGCCCCGAGTACGTGGACAGCGGTCAGAAGGGCGGTGTGGACGGTGACGGCCTCGCGGTCGCCGCCGTACGCCTGCCCGGCCGTTACCGTCGCGGCAAGCCAGTCTGCCGCTCGCAACTCCGGTACGGTCCGCGAGAACGCCAGCGGCAGGGCTCCGCCATCGGTCATCACGTACACCACCCGGGTCCCGGGACGGCTGTCGTACACCCCGGCGATGACGGCGGGCAGCGCCGAATGGAGGTCGGCGACGACCACCGGCGCACCGGCGAGATCGTCGGCGTCGCGCAGCACGGCGTGGTCGGGGGAGTCCTGTTCGTCGGCGCCGAGCACCATCGTCTGCAGCGGGGTGTACCGGGCCTTGACCAGATGGCCGGTCTCGGGCGGATCGGCCGGTAGCCGGTCCGGCAGCGCCACGACCAGCGCGTACCCGCCGGTGCCGAGCCCGCGCTCCAGCGCGGCCACGTTGAGCAGCACCCGGTCCGCGACCGCCGGAGTGCCGACCAGGTCCGGGTACGCCAGAGCCCGGACCGCCGTATCACCCACCGAGACATCCACCTCGACGGCCCCGGCCCAGGACCGTCCGACCTCGGTCACAAACCCCTCGCGCCACCGCATCACGCCCCGACCCTAATCTCCCGCCCGCCCACGGCCGCCGGGGTGCACCGGGGCGTGCACAGGCTGTGGCGG
>JBKPSJ010000354.1:0-2585 GCA_046765875.1 Actinomycetota bacterium | reverse complement strand
ATATCGAGGAGTGGCTCGACCGGGTTGCCGAGGCTTGACCCGGTCGGATCAGCGAACGCCGTAGAGGTACTCGATGGCCAGCTGGTCCAGGTGCTCGAACCCCATCCCGCGGCGACCTGCCTCCTCCGGGTCGAAGTCCTCGGCTCGTAGCGTCGCGATCGTCTCTCCGGCCGCCAGCGTCGGCTGCGCCAACTGGTCCAGCCGCGCGTCGCGCAGCGCCTGCTGTACCTCGGGATCCGCGCGGAACGCGGCAACCTTGGCCCGCAGGATCAGGTAGTTCCGCATGCACCCGGCCGCCGACGCCCAGACGCCGTCCATGTCCTCGGTCCGCGGCGGCTTGAAGTCGAAATGCCGCGGCCCCTCGTACCCGCCGCTCTCGAGAATGTCCACCGTCCAGAACGCACCCCGCGCGTTCCCTGCCCCGAATCGCAGGTCCTGGTCGTACCGGGTCCCGTTCTGGCCGTTCAGGTCGGCGTGGAACAGCTTGCCGTGCCACAACGCCTGCGCCAGCCCGTGGGCGTAGTTCAGCCCGGCCATCTCCTCGTGCCCGACCTCCGGGTTGAGCCCGACCCGCTCGGAGTGTTCCAGGGACTCGATGAACGCCAGCGCGTGCCCGATCGTCGGCAGCAGGATGTCGCCCCGCGGCTCGTTCGGCTTCGGCTCGATCGCGAAGCGGATGTCGTAGCCCTGTTCGAGAGCGTACGAACCGAGGACGTCGAAGGCCTCCTTGTACCGGTCCAGGGCGGCCCGCACATCCTTGGCCGCCCCCGACTCGGCACCTTCGCGGCCACCCCATGCCACGAACGTCTGCGCACCCAGCTCGGCCGCCAGGTCCAGCTGGTCGGCCGCCTTCCGGATCGCGAACCGGCGCACGTCGCGGTCGTTGTTGGTGAACCCGCCGTCGCGGAACACAGGGTGCGAGAACAGGTTCGTCGTCACCATCGGCACGACGATCCCGGTCTCCTCCAGCGCCGCCTTGAACGGCTTCAAGGCCGCGTCCCGCTCACTGGCCGAGACGCCGAACGGAAACACGTCGTTGTCGTGGAAGGTGATGCCGTATGCACCGAGCTCGCTCAACGTGTGCACGGCCTCGGCCGGGTCCAGCACCGGCCGCACCGCACCACCGAACACGTCGACGCCCTGCCAACCGACGGTCCACAACCCGAAGGAGAACTTGTCGTCCCGGGTGGGCGTGAAGTCGGCATCGGTCATGGTGATGGCCTCATCTCTTAGACGTCACTTGGAGAAGCCGGCGGTGAGGCCGCTCAGCAGTTGCTTCCGCCCGATCGCGTAGAGGATGACGATAGGTAACGTCGTCAGCACGACCGACGCCAACACGGCCGGCACGTTGATGGAGTACTGGCCCTGGAACGTCCACAGTGCGAGCGGCAGGACCCGCTTCTCCGGGCTCTGGGTCAGGATCAACGGCAGCAGGAAGCCGTTCCAGACCGTGAGGCCGTTGTAGATGCTGACGGTGACAAGGGCCGGCCGGGTGAGCGGCAGCGCGAGCGCCCGCAGCATGCCCCACTCGGTGGCGCCGTCGACCCGCATCGACTCGAACAGCTCCTTCGGCACGTCGCGGATGAAGTTCGTCAGCACCAGCACCGACAGCGGGATCGCGAAAGCGACCGACGGCAGTATCAGCGCCAACAGGCTGTCGTACAGGTGCATCTTGATGATCAACAGGTAGACCGGGATGATGGTCGCCTGCAGCGGGATCGCCAGGCCCATCAGGAACATGCCGTTGGTCGCCGCCAGGAACCGGCTGCCCGCGCCGCGGACGATCGCGTACGCCGCCATGAACGAGATCGCGGCCGCTGGGATCACGGTGCCGGCGGTGATGATCACGCTGTTCACGAAGTACCGCGGGAAGTCCGACTCGATCACCAGCCTGTAGTTCGCCAGGGTCGCGTTGGTCGGCGGCGCGAACGGGTTGTGGATGAAGTACTCGCTCTGGTCCTTGAAGCTGGTGATGACGATCCAGTACAGCGGGATCATCACGACCAGCAGCCACACCCAGCCCGCTGTCCCGCCGATCCAGTTCATTCGCATCAGCTTGCGCCCGACCGGGACACCGCCGCGTCCACCACCGGCCCGACGTGCCGTTGTCCGAGTCTCACTGGTCACAACGGCCATGTCACATTCCCTCCATCTGGCTCTCCGTCGCGCTGCCGCCGAGCCGGCGCAGCAGCAACGCCAGGAGCAGGCCGAGCACGACGATCACGACTGCGATCACGCTGGCCAGACCCATCTGGTTGCTCATGAACCCCTGCTGGTACATGAGCAGCGCAAGCACCCGGGTGGAGTCGCCGGGGCCGCCGGCGGTCAGCACGAAGATCAGGTCGAAGAACGTCAGTGACCCGATGACCATCAGCGTCGAGGAGGTGATGATGGTGTACTTCAGCTGCGGCACGGTGATGCTGAAGAACTGCCGCACCCGTCCCGCGCCGTCGATCTCGGCCGCCTCGTACATCGACGTCGGGATCTGCCGGACGCCGCCTTGGTAGATGAGCGAGTGGAACGGAATGAACTGCCAGGACACGATGAAGATGATCACGGCGATGGCGAGATGGGGATTGCCGAGC
>JBKPSJ010000353.1:0-9088 GCA_046765875.1 Actinomycetota bacterium | reverse complement strand
CTTTAGCAGAGGAGAGCGAATGCCGCTCGTATCGGGTGCCGAGGTGCTGCTGGCCGCCGCCAAGGCCGGCCGCGGGGTCGGCGCGTTCAATGTGATCCAGATCGAGCACGCGACCGCGCTGATCACCGGTGCCGAACGGGTCGGCGCTCCGGTGATCCTGCAGATCAGCGAGAACGCGGTGAGGTACCACGGCGCGCTCAAGCCGATCGGCCTCGCGACACTCGGCGCCGCGGCTGCCGCACAGGTGCCGGTGGTGGTGCACCTCGACCACGCGATGGAGCGCGACCTGGTCGACGAGGCGGTCTCGCTCGGCTTCACGTCGGTGATGTTCGACGCGTCCAAGCTCGAGTACGACGAGAACGTGGCGGTGACCGCGGAGGTGACCCGCTACTGCCACGACCGCGGCGTGTTCGTCGAGGCCGAACTCGGCGAGGTCGGCGGCAAGGACGGGGTGCACGCACCCGGTGCGCGTACCCGGCCGGACGAGGCGGTGGCGTTCGTCGAGGCCACCGGGATCGACGCCCTCGCCGTCGCGGTCGGCTCGTCGCACGCGATGACCGAGCGTACGGCCGAACTGGATTTCGCCCTGATCAGCGAACTGCGTGACGCTGTGCCGGTGCCACTCGTGCTGCACGGCTCGTCCGGCGTGGCTGACGAGGACCTGACCCGTGCCGTCGAGGCCGGTATGACTAAGGTGAACATCGCGACCCACCTGAACAACGTGTTCACCGCAGTCGTCCGGACCGTGCTCGACCAGAACCCGGCCATGGTCGACACCCGCAAGTACCTCGGCCCGGCCCGCGACGCCGTGGCCGACGAAGTGTGCAGGCTGTTTGGCGTCCTGAAAGCGACATCGGCCACTTGATGGGCCGGGAGTTGGTAGCGCAGCGTCTCCTGCAGGCCTGCGCGAGGAGGCACGAGCGGACTCACAGCTCGGCTGCGAACCGACCGACCTTGGGGTCCTTGACAGCGTTCGTCTCAAGGAACTGTTGGACGCTCAATGGGTCGAAGTAGAACATCTTGGCGCGTGCGAGAAGGCCGCGCGTGACGTCGTACAACCCCAACACCTCGGAGTCGATACGTGCGCCAGACTGCGCCAGGCCGCGCTGATGCCACAAGACGACGACCTCACGGTCGGTCGCTGCGACGACCCTCGGCTCCAAGCGCCGCTCGTCGGGCGTGGGCTGCAGAGGTGTCCAGCAGCTCGACCAACCGAGGTCGGACCTTGCGGCGCGGCGTCCGGTTGTGACGCCGCCGTACGGAAGCGAGGGCGGCCAATGGAACGAGACGCCGGGATGACAAAGGCTCGCCAATGCGTCCCCGTCGCGTTCTTCGACCGCAGCAAAGGCGGCCAGCACGACCTCGATCGATGTGTGCTCATTCATGTGGCACCCCCGCCACACGGTGACGGGCACGTGGATCATCGTCACCGTAGCGCGACAGCGCGTGCCCGAACGGGTTGTCAAAGCCTGCAGCCCGATACATGGGTTCGGATGGTGCCGTCGCATGAAGTTCGATCGTCGCTACGCCGTGAGCCTCGAACCAGCCGAGCAGCAACGCAAGCACAGCGCTCGCACAGCCACGGCGCCGAAACTGCGGCAAGGTGACCATTGAGGCGATATAGCCGACGCGCCCGGAGGGATCCGACGGGTTGGGGAGCCGCTGCGTCACAACGCCCATGCCGCAAGCGGCAAGCAGGCCTGGGCGAGAGGGATCGTCGACGACCAACGCGACCACGGATTCATCCTTTTGAAGGCTCGTCTGCATGAACCGCGTGAATTCGCGACGCCAGCCTGGGTGGGAGGCGTCGATGCCCATTGACTCGAACATGACGGCACGGAGGCGAATCAGCTCGGGAATGTCGTTGATGGTGGCAGAACGCGACTGCGGCCAGACCATCGATTCCGGCGGGCGTGACCTGTTACTGGAGCACGGTTCAGTAGCTTGCGCTGCGCGGGCGACGGGGACCGATGGCGGAATTTTGCTGCTTCTAGGCGTGGGAGAGGGAGCATCGGACACGGTAGTTCCTCGTAAATCTGTCAGTGCAGTTTCGCGTAACTGTTTCGGTGAATCTGGACGCGCACGTGGGGATCCTCGTGGCTCTGGTCTCGTCCCGCGACTCTCAACGTAGGACTACGCTGGACCGGTGCCAAGGTCCAGTTCTGGCTCAGTTGACCGGACCAGTAGAACCGGTCTCGACTTCCTGGTTGACCTGGACGCCGATGTCGGCCTCCGGTCCGGACTGGAGTCGGCGATCCGTACGGCCATCATCCATGGACGGCTTCGAGGAGATGACCCACTGCCTTCCACCCGATCGCTCGCCGCCGACCTGGGCGTAGGCCGCGGAACCGTAGTCGATGCCTACGCCCAATTGGTGGCTGAAGGGTGGCTGGTCTCCGGGCAAGGCCGTTTGACGAGGGTTGCCGCCCTCGAGCGGATCGCCGTGGCCCCGCGCCCAGCCAAGCGGCAGCCGACTTGGAAGCACGACCTGCGTCCCGCTCATGCCGATCCGGCGAGCTTTCCTCGCCGCGCATGGGGATCGGCCATACGGCACGTACTCGCAGAAGCACCCACGGAAGCCTTCGACTATGCCGAGTGGCGCGGCAGGTTCGAACTTCGCGATGCGGTTGCCCAGTATCTGCGACGGGCACGCGGCGTCTACGCGACCGCGGAAGACGTCCTCGCCTGTTGTGGCGCCGGCCATGGGTTGGGACTTGTCTTTCGCGTCCTGGCCCAGCAGGGACGCCGCCGGATCGCAGTTGAAGATCCATGCTCACAGCGACTGCGTCACATCGCCGCCGAAGCGGGGCTGCGTATCGTCGCGCTCCCCTGTGATGAGCATGGAGCTCGAACCGACTCTCTCCGAAAGCTTCGCGTCGACGCGGTGGTCGTGACGCCAGCACATCAGTTTCCGCTCGGTGTAACCATGGCTCCGGATCGCCGCACGGAATTGATTACGTGGGCGCGGGAGAGACAGGCTGTCGTTATCGAAGATGATTACGATGGCGAACTTCGATATGACAAGCAGCCCGTCGGGGCACTACAGCCTCTCGACCCCGAGCACGTGGTCTACGTGGGTACCACCAGCAAATCGCTTGCACCGGCACTCAGATTGGGGTGGTTGGTCGTACCGCAGCGTCTGCACGATCCGCTGGTACAGACCATTCAACGGGTCAATGCCATGCCATCATCATTAGAGCAGCTTGCATTCGCGCGCCTGATCGTGACCGCCGAATTCGATCGGCACATCCGACGGATACGAGGCATGTACCGGGAACGGCGGGATCTCCTTGTAGAAACGTTGGCCCAGGTGGCGCCGGGAACACGAGTCACGGGTGTCTCAGCGGGCGGTCATGCGGTCGTGTTGCTAGACCCGAGCGGTCCAGGCGAGGCCGAGATCGAAGCGATGGCAGCGGCGGACGGCATCGCGCTCGCGAGTCTGCATGAGTTCTATGCCGGTAGCCGTGAGGCTCCAACTCGGTGGCCCGGCCCGGGATTGGTGATCGGTTACGCGACGCCGGCAGGTCGCAGCCACAGAGCCGCAATCGAGGCACTCGGCCAGGTGCTCTCGAGAGCATCTTCCCTTGCCCGGCAAGGCACCGTCCGGCCGGCTCAGCGCCGCCGGAGTCCAGAAACCGATAGGTCATGAACGCGACGTGAGCCGGTGCGTGCGATGGCGCGGCGCATTTTCCACGTAGGGTTTCTCCCGCGTCGGCTTGGCATGCTCGAAGCGCGGCGCGAGATGATGCCGCTGTGGTCCGACCTGCTGCCCGAGGCGCCGAAGGAGGCCGTCGCCGATGCCGAGGAGCGGATCCGAAAGGCACTCGAATCCGGAACCTGAGGACGGGGAGGCCGCAAGCGGGGCGGCGCCTCAGGGGCTGGCGCGGAGGCTGGGAACAGCTGACGCGGCAGTGATCGGGGTCGGCTCGATGGTCGGCGCCGGCGTCTTCGCCGTCTGGGCTCCCGCCGCCCGGGCGGCCGGCGCCGGTCTGCTGATCGGACTGGTGCTGGCCGGGTTCGTCGCCTACTGCAACGCGACCTCGTCGGCGCAACTCGCCGCTGTGTACCCGGTCTCCGGAGGCACCTACGTCTACGGCCGCGAACGGCTCGGTCCGTGGTGGGGCTTCGCGGCCGGCTGGGCGTTCGTGATCGGCAAGACCGCCTCCTGCGCCGCGATGGCGCTGACCTTCGCGACGTACGTCGTGCCGGGCCACGAGACCATACGCCGGCTCATCGCCCTCGCCGCCGTCGTCGCGCTGGCGGCGGTCAACTACCGGGGCATCACCAGGACGGCCGCGCTGACCCGAGTCCTCGTCGGGTGTACGCTCACGGTCCTGGCTGTCGTCGTCATCGTCCTGCTGGTCGCCGGCGACCCTTCGGCGCACCGGCTCACCAGCGGATCCACGGACTTGTACGGCATTCTCCAGGCCGCCGGCTTGCTCTTCTTCGCGTTCGCCGGGTACGCACGGATCGCGACGATGGGCGAGGAGGTCCGCGATCCGGCGCGTACCATCCCGCGAGCGATCACGATCGCGCTGGCCGTTGCCATCGGCATCTACTTGCTCGTCGGCGTGACGTTGCTGCTGACAACCACCGGGATCGAGGAGTCGAACGACCCACTAGCCGCTGCCGTCGACGCGGCGGGCGCGCCCGGTGCCGTTCCGGTTGTCCGAGTCGGGGCCGCCCTGGCGAGCCTTGGCGCGTTGCTGGCGTTGATAGCCGGGATCGGGCGGACCAGTCTCGCGATGGCTCGCGAGCGGGATCTGCCGGGCTGGCTGGCCGCCGTCCACCCGCGGTACCAGGTTCCGCACCACGCCGAGATCGCTTTGGCGGTCGTGGTCGGCGTGCTCGTGCTGACGACGGACCTGCGTGGGGTGATCGGCTTCTCGTCGTTCGGGGTTCTGCTGTACTACGCGATCGCCAACGCCTCGGCGTACACGCAACCACCGGAGCAGCGCCGCTGGCCGCGAGCCCTGAACATCCTGGGCCTGATCGGCTGTGTGGTCCTCGCCGCATCGCTCCCGCTCCCCGCGGTCATAACGGGTGCGGCAGTCCTCGCCGCCGGCCTCCTGGCCCGCCTGGTCATAAAACGCGGCCGGAATTGATGTGGGCGGTGAGGAGGCCGGCTACGTCGTCGGGGCGTTCGACGAGGGCGCCGTGGCCGACGCCGTCGAGTACGACCTCTCGGTACGAGCCGCCGTTGGCCGCGTAGTCGTCGAGCACCGCGCGCATCTGCTGGATCTGTGGCTGTGCCGGGAAGACGTCCGCGCCGGGCCAGCCAGGTACGGCACCCATCTCTCCGAGAGGACGCCGAGTCGAACGAGGAGGTGTCGCTGATGACCGGATCGTTCGACCCGCGGATCCACAGCACCGGCGGCCTCGGCTCGATCCGTGCGAAGCCGAGGTGTCGCAGTAGCACGGCGACATCGCGTTCTGCCCGCCGCGGTCGCCCGGAGGGATGCCCGGCCAGTTCGGCGACGAGATCATCGACCCCGGGTAGTTGTCGTCCCCGCAGACCGTCTTCATGAACTCGTCGAACAGCATGTCCTCATCGACGTCCGGGGCGTTCGCGCCGTCATAGAAGAACATCCGCATGATCACCCGCGGGCTCGAGTCCGGTGATTCCTCCGACGGGTCCCGCTCGGACAGCCGCCGGGAGAAGTCCGGGTTGACCGCACCGCCGCCACTGCCGGCGAAGTCGTCGTACACGGGCCGGTCGTCGGTGCCGCGGGTGCCACCGAAGCCGTACGGCCCGAGCGGCGCGAGCAGCGTCACCGAAGCGAGCGTGGCGGCGTGGTCGATGGCGTACTGCTGGACGATGCCGCCGCCCAGCGACCAGTCGATGATGTGGACGCGGCGGTCCGCGCCGCCCCAGCCCAGTGCCTCGACCAGCGCAGCGATGTCGTCACTCCAGTCCCGCAGACCGCGGGTCGCGTCGACCGGCAACGGCTCGGTGCCGCCGAATCCGCGCAGGTCGGGTGCGACGACCCGATTTCGTCCGCAGCCGGTCAGTCGGGATCTTCCGTGCTCGCAGCGAGTCCATGCCTTCGTGAGGGTAGTCCTGTCGTCACCGCGCATCCAGGTGTGTCTCGGACCAGGTGTGGAGGTCCTCGCGGCGTATTGCGGCGGCCATCAGGTCCGGGAACAGGTCGGGCGTACAGGCGAAGGCCGGTACACCGAGTTCGGTGAGCGCTGCGGCGTTCTCGGCGTCGTACGACGGGGTGCCGGAGTCGCTGAGCGCGAGCAGCACGACGAGTTGCACACCGGACTCGACCAGTGCGCGGGCCCGGCGCAGCAGCGAGGCACGGACGCCACCCTCGTACAGATCGCTGATCAGCACCATGATCGTGTTCTCGGGCTGATCGACCAGGCTCTCGCAGTACGCGAGCGCGCGGTTGATGTCGGTGCCGCCGCCGAGCTGGGTGCCGAACAGGACCTCGATCGGGTCCTCCAGGTGCTCGGTCAGGTCGACCACCGCGGTGTCGAACACGACCAGGCTGCAGCGCAGCGAACGCACCGAGGCGAGGACAGCGCCGAACAGCGCGGCGTACACGAGCGACTCGGCCATCGAGCCGGACTGGTCGATCGCGAGGATCACGTCGCGCTGGACGTTGCGGCCGCGCCGGCCGTACCCGATCACCCGGTCGGGCACGATCGTGCCCAGGCTCGGCGAGTAGTGCTTCAGGTTGGCCCGGACGGTCCGGTCCCAATCGATGTCGCTGTGCCGCGGCCGGGTGGTCCGGGATGCCCGGTCCAGCGCGCCGGTGACCGCCGCGCGGGTGCGCTCGGCCAGCCGGATCTCCAGGTCCGAAACGACCCGGCGTACGACATCCCGCGCGGTCTGTTTCGTTGCCTCGGGCATCACTTCGTTGAGCGAAAGCAGGGTGCCGACCAGGTGTACATCCGGCTCGACCACCTCCAGCAACTCCGGCTCCATCAGCATCTCGGTCAGGCCGAGCCGGTCGAGCGCGTCGCGTTGCATCACCTGGACGACCGGGCTGGGGAAGAACCGCCGGATATCGCCGAGCCAGCGCGACACCCGTGGTGCGGAGGCGCCGAGCCCGGAGGTGCGCTGACCGGCCTCCTCGGGCTTCGCGTCATACAAGGCCTCCAGCGCTCCGTCGATCGCGGCGTCCTCCGACGACAACTGGTCGGCGATCCGGGCTGCCTCGCTGCCGAGCACCAGCCGCCACCGCCGCAGCCGTTCCGCATCGCTGACGCGCCGTCCTGGTTCGCTCATCGGGCACCTAGCAGCGTGGCGACGACGGGAAGGGCAGCAGCGGCACGGTCATGGTCGAGGTCATCCTCGGCGACCACGGTCTTGCGCCCGCCACTGGTATGCAGCGACCGGGCCCGCTCTCCGATCGAGCGGCGTTCCGGCGCCGCGAAGGTCCCGAAGGTACGGCGCAGCAACGGCAGCACCTCGGTGAACGACTCGTCCCGAACTCCGGCCAGCCAGTCGTCCACCAGTCGCAACAGCCGCTCGTCGTGGACGAGCAGCAGGCCACCGCCGGACAGGAACCCCTCGATGTACAAGGCCGCGTCCTCGGTCAGCGTCCCCGGAGTCAGTGCCCGGCCGAGCCGCAGCGCCACGTCGGCCGAGTCCAGCCGTTCGGAGTCGAGCAGCAGCCGGGTCAGCCGCCCGGCGATCAGGTATGGCACGCCACGCTTGTCGGACAGCACCAGCAACGCCGCCAGCCATTTCTCCCGGACCGCGTCGCCGAGCAGCCCGGCCGCCTCCTGGACGCCGTCGATCAGCCGAAGCATCTCGTTGGCGGCACCGAGATCCAGATACCGTACGGCGCGGTCCAGCCCGGCACAGATCCGTTCCGCGATCCGAGTGGCGACCTCACCGAGCCCGCCGGTGTCCCCGCCACGTACGTCGCCGTACCGGGCCGATCGTGCCAGCGCGGGCAGTGCTGCCATCAGGTGCGCGACATCGGTGTCGCGCGCGGACAGCGTGTCCACCCCGCGGAGCAGGTCCGGCATCGCGCCCGGCAGGTCGGCGAGCAGCGACCGTTCGACGGCTCGGGTCACCTCCGCGAGCGTCTCGGCCTCTGCCGCCACCGACAGCATCGATGCCGTCGCCGCGGCGAGCACTGTGGTGCCGTACACCCCAGCAGCGATCAGGTCGACTTCGAGACCGGGATCCCACTTGAGCGACCACATCTCGCGGAACGTGCCCTGGTTGCTCCGGTTGTCACTGGTCGGTCGGCCCCAGTCCACGCCGAGGATGCGCAGCCGGTGCAGCAGCCGGGACTTGTCGAGGTCTTTCGGTTTGCGCAGGTCGAGGTCGATGGTGCGTTCGGTCGCGTCGCGCTTGAGTCGCAGCCGTCGAGCCTGGGCCGCCAGGTCGGCGGCAACCGGCGCCTGTGGCGTACCGGGCGGGACCGATCCGAGCGATTCTCCGACCACGGCTTCACGCGTGACGAGTTGGAGGAGTACGTCGTTGCCGCCGCACAGCACCGCCCGGGTCGCCTCGGTGACCTCACTGAGCCCGGCGAGCGGCCGGTTGCGCAGCGCCGCGAGCGTGTCGGCCAGCCGGACCGCCTCGATGACGTGTGCGCTCGATACCGGCAGATCGGCCTCGCGCAGCACCCGAGCCACCCGGGTAAGCCAGCGGGTGGTCACCTGGTCGGTGGTGGTGAACAGGTGGTGGTACCAGCCGGGCGAGGTGATACCGGCGCCGTACCCGCTGGCGTATGCGAGCCGGCCGTGTGTCCACGGCACCCACGTGCAGGCGACCTTGCGTTTGGCGAGTCCCTTCAGGGTCCGCTGGTCATGTGTTGCCGGCGGCAACGGTTCGCTCAGCGCCGGAACGTGCCAGGCACCGCATACGACCGCGATCCGCTCGAAGCCTTCCTTGACAGACTTGCGGAGCACCGTCCGCATGTACGCCTCGCGCCGCGCCTCGTTGCCCTCGGCAACGTAGTCCTGCCGGAGCTCACGCATCGCGTCGCCGATCACCTCGAACGGCGGCTCGCCGGTACGCCGGTGCTCGATCACGTCGTCCCACCAGCGTTCCGGGTCGTCGTACCCGCCGGCCTGGGCCAGCTCGGCCAGCGGATCGCGCATGCTGCCTGTGCCC
>JBKPSJ010000352.1:0-13537 GCA_046765875.1 Actinomycetota bacterium | reverse complement strand
CACCGCGGAGGAGCTGCAGGCTGCGGACGAGTACGCGAGCGTGCTCATCAGCCGCGACCTGGCCGCCGCCGAGCTGCCAACGTGCGACTATCAGCACCCCGACGGCTCGTGTGCGACAACGACGCCACCTTCTTCCGGATGGCCACCGGCGCGGAGCGGACCGACCCCCTCGAGCACATGGCACTGTGCTCGGAGCACCGACTGACCTGATGAGTGACGGCTGCCGCGACGATTCTCAGCCGGACGGCGTGAGTTTGTCGGTCGCGTACAGCACGAACCCGCAGGTCAGAGGGGTCTGACCTGCGGGTTCGCCGGGGGTGGAGGTGGCGGGAATCGAACCCGCGTCCTTCAGCGTCGGTCCGAGACTTCTCCGGGCGCAGTCTGCTAGTCGCTTTCTCAGCCCCAGCGCTCACGCAGACGATGTCGCTGACGGGCTCAGTCACTGTGGATGTCCCCTGCCGGCCCCGTGACCGGGTCAGCAGAGCGAGCTTCCTGGATGAGGCCAGGATCCGGGTCGGAAGCAACCCCGGGCTGACCCTTCGTTTACCTCAGGCCGTCAGGCGGCGAGAGCGAAGTGAGTGCGCTGTGAATTGGCACTTATTGGTTTCCAAGGATCGTTAACGAGATGACCCTGGGTCCTCGGCCCGCTTCTCTCGGAACGTACGACCAAAGTCGAAACCGTTCACCCCCATGTTCAGTTGTCAACCCGACCACTCTACAGGGTCAACCGCGCGCGGACTCGCGGGATTCCCCGGCCGGCTGCAGCTCGCCATCGGTGTCGACGCGGTAGTCGGGCCGCACGCCGCATGCCGTGAGCCAGCCCTGGAGGGCATACGCCGCGGTCGGGTCGTCGACCGCGTGTGCCACAACAGGGCCCAGGTCCAGCGGCGCGCCGTCCGGGCCGACGAGCACCGACGGGCCGGCCCAGTTCAGCCGGTACGACGCCCGGTCCGTGTCGATCAAGGCGATCACGACCAGGTCGGCCAGCAACCGCTCGGCGACCCGGAGCCGCTCGGCGACCGTCGCGTCGGGCTCCAGCACCGGACCGGCGATCGCGCTGAGCTCGCCGCGGCGCACGGCGTCGAAGACCGTGTTGAGGGTGGCAGGCTTCGCCAGGCCGGACTCCTCGGCGGCAACCGTCAGCATGCACGCGCCGGCCCGGGCGCTCGCCGCACCGGCCGACGAAGCGAGCTCGTCCCAGGCGGTGGGCCTCAGGCCGGTGCCGTGGTACATCCATGCCTCGACGTCGCGCAGGACCTTGTCCGGGTCGTCGAGCAGGGTCAGCGCCGGCGTGTAGTCGTCGACGACGCCGTCGTCGGGCAACTCGTCGATGGCCGCGAGCCGGTCCCGCAGCGGCGGCCGCCCGGCGCGCCGGTCGTCGACGGTGAGGCCGTTGCGTACCTCGATCAGCTGGAGCTGGCGGGTCGGCTCGGCGAGGAACCGCTGGAAGCCGTCGAACACCGCGAGCGGCCGCCGGCCGTTGTCCACCCCGAGATCGCCGTACCACTCCCGGAAGCTTCGCCAGGCCCGGTCGAGCGCCACCGACTCGCGCAGCGCCGCCCTGGCCGGGTTCCGGCCAGCGTGCCGTACCGCGAGCTCGTCAGCGTCAAGCTCCTGCTCGCGGATCACGTCACCGGCGGCCGAGCCGTACAGCCGGGCGAATCGCCGCCACAGCGTTCCGGTCGCGACCGAATCGAGCGCGTCGGCACCGCGGTAGACCTTCCCGGACAACCCGCCGCCGTACCGGCCGAGCTCATGGGCGGCCAGCGTCTGGAACTGTACGACCGTCAGCCCCGACAGCAGCGGCAGCCCGATCGTAAGCCGCTGTGGACCGCTGCGGAGACCGAGCATCCGGGTGTCCTCCCACAGCGCGACCCGGGCGTCAGGTACGAGCCACAGCTCGGTGGGGACGGCGGTCCCGATGGCGATGGCGAGCCGGTCGATCTCCGCCCACAATCGGGGCTGGGCGTCACGGCCGACCTCCACCCCGCTCGCAGGACCGCTCGCCCGCCGGAAAGCGGGCCGGGCGGCGACGGCGAACGCGACGGCCGTGACGACGGCCACCACCGTCGCGACCAGACTGCCGGAGACCAGGGCGAGCACAACGGCCGGCGCCAGAGCGGCGGCCACCAGGTACGGGCCGAGCAGCAGGCCAAGTGCGAGTAGCGAACGACTCGAGGTGGTCATCAGTCCCTCAGGGCGGCGGCGAGGACGCCACATACTCCCACGCCCGCTCGTTGCCGCGGGACCCTATCCCACGCGACTACTTGATCATCCGGAACGTGAACGGGTAGCGGAAGTCGTTGCCGGCCAGTGTTGCCAGGCCGGCGATCCCGGTCAGGATGAACCAGGCGATCCCTGCGAACGGGAAGAAGAACCACGTGAAGCCGTGCGTGATGCCGGCCAGCACACCGAGTGTGACGAACACGATCAGCGCAGTGAGCTGGAAGTTCAGCGCCTCCACCGCATGCTTGCGGGCCGGCGGGTTGTTCGAGGTCGCGGCGACCATGACGGCCGGGCCGACGAAGAAGAACGGGTACCCGGACCAGTGCGCCAGCGTGCCCAGACCGCGACCGGATCCACCGTACGGTTGCACGCGCCGCGGCGGCGCGTACGGCATCGGCGCATAGGTCGGGACCGGTCGCGACACCAGCCCCTCGAACGCCGAGTTCAGCTCGGCGCGGGTCTTCGCCTTGAGCGCCCGGTCCAGGCGCTGGTCGAACTCGAAGTGCGTGAGTCGCCCTTCGGCGTACATCTCTTTGAGGATCTCGACGCCGCGGTCGCGTTGCACCGGCGTCACAAGTAGCGAGTCAGTGGCCATGACAACCACTTTGCGCGCGGGCACGCCGCCGTCCCATCGGGATCGCCCCCGGCGTCCCCCTGACCGCACCCTGTCTGAGGAGGGTCTAGCGGCTGCGCTCGGCCAGGGCGCGCCGGGCTTCCCGGTCAGCGTCGCGCTTCGCGATCGCCTGACGCTTGTCGTAGGCCTTCTTACCGCGGCCGGTGGCCAGTTCGATCTTGGCGTACCCGTCCTTGAAGTACAGCGACAGCGGGATCAGTGAGACGCCCTGCTGGTCCACCGCTCGGATCAGCTTCTCGATCTCGCCGCGGTGCAGCAGCAACTTGCGGGTGCGGCGCGGCTCGTGATTGGTCCAGGTGCCGTGTGTGTACTCCGGGATGTGCATGCCCTGCAGCCACAACTCGTCGCCGCGCTGAATCGCGTACGCGTCCACCAGCGAGGCACGGCCGAGCCGGAGCGACTTGACCTCGGTACCGGTCAGCACCAGCCCGGCCTCCACCACGTCTTCGATGTGGTAGTCGTGCCGCGCCTTCTTGTTCTGCGCGATCAGCTTGCGACCGGTCTGCTTGGCCATCCAGCCATTGTCGCGCACGCCTGCAAGTCACAAGTAGGACATCGGGTTCACCGTCTGACCGTCGCGGTAGATCATGAAGTGCAGGTGGCATCCGGTCGAGTAGCCGGTGGTGCCGACGTACCCGATGATCTCGCCGCGACGGACGTGCTCGCCGACGTACGCCGAGTAGCGCGACATGTGGTTGTACACCGACACCAGGATGTGCCCGCCGTGGATCCCGTGCGAGATGAACAGCCGGTTGCCGTACCCGCCGTTGTAGTACTTGTCGGTCACGACGCCACTGGCCGCGGCGTGGATCGGCGTACCACAGCCGGCGCCGAAGTCGGTGCCGTCGTGCAGCTTCCAGTAGTGCAGGATCGGGTGGAACCGCATCCCGTACGGCGAGGTGATCGGGGCGCCCGGGATCGGCGAGTGGAACAGGCCACCGGAGCCGCCGTCGTACGACGGGATCGGCCGCGGCCTGCGGTGCTCGCGCTGGGCCCGGGCCCGTTCGGCGGCTTCGGCGGCGGCGCGGCGGCGGGCCTCGGCGAGACGCTCGGCCCGCGCCCGCGCGATCAGGATCCGGGCGACCCGGTCGCGCTCGGAGACCAGTTCGCGGTACTGGTCCAGGTCGGCCCGGCGGTTCTGGATCACCACGGCATACGCCTGCTGCTTGACGATCGTGACCCGGGTGACCTCGTCCTTCTGCGCGGCCACCTGTGCGTCGAGCGAGCGGACGCGATCCAGCGCCGCGGCCGCGGCGGCGCGCTGGGCGGCGACCTGGCGCTCGGCCTCGGCGACCTTGGCCCGCCGGTTCACCAGCACCGCCTGCAGGGCGAGCATCCGCTCCATCGCGTGGCTCTGCACGTCGAAGACGTTGCGCTGCACCTGAGCACCCGTGGCCAGGTCACTGGTCGAGGTGCCCTGCAGCACGATCGCCAGGTTGAGCAGGTCGTTGTGCTGCTGGTACGACGCCCGCACGGCCTCGCCGATGCTGCGCTGCGACGCGGCGATCTGGGCCTCGCCGTCGCTCACCTCGGCCTTCGCGTCCTCCAGCACCTGCTCGGCCTGCTTGAGCTTGTACGCCGCCGCCTGGTCGGCCGCCTTCGCCGCGGCGAGCTGACCCTGCGTGACGGCGTACTTGTTCCGTACGGCGTTGAGCTGGGCGACCGAGGCGTCGTACGCCTTGTCCGAGGCGACCATCTCGGCGTAGCCCTCGTCCAGGTCGACGAGCCGAGATTTGATCTGTTTCTCGAGCTGTTTCTTGCGCTGCTGGATGGGGTCCGGCGGGCGCGCGACAGCGGGACCACTACTTGCCGCCACCAGCACGCCGCTGGTCAAGGACAGGACAACGCAGCACGCCGTCACCACCCGGCTCCGCACCCGCCTGTTGCCGTAGGCATGCGTCGGAGACCCGGTGGCGCCTGTGCTGTCGTCTCGCTTCGCGCGTTCCCGAGGGAACGGGTTCGCACGGGGGAAGTGCGAAACCACAGTCGGCCCCTTACAGAGGGTTATGTTGTCATGCGCACACGACAGTAACCCACGTGGCCCGCAGTTCCCGGCATTTCCGCTCCGCCAGGAATGTCGCGGTCAGACCTTTCAAACCTCGAGTTAGGCCTTGAGTTAGACCTTGAGGTACCTGCGGGTGGTCAGGAAGGTCGGGATCACAGCCAGCACCAGGCCGACGATGACCATGTACACCGTCACCTGGATGGCGTCGCTGAACTGCACCCATTCCCAGACCTGGAACGTCTGTTTGGCGAAGCGGTTGACCACGATGTACACCGCTATCCATAGCGTCCCGCAGGCCAGCACGGCTCCGATCAAGGCGGCCAGCACCGCCTCGAGCAGGAACGGCAACTGGATATAGAAACTCGACGCGCCGACCAGTCGCATGATCCCGATCTCTCGCCGGCGCGCGTACGCCGCCAGCCGGATCGTGTTCGCGATCTGCATCAGTGCCGCGACGAGCAACAGCGCGGCCGCGACGTACGAGCCGATCTCGAGCGCGTTGAGCGCCTTGAACAGCGGGTCGAGGAACTTGCGCAGGTCCTGGACGGTGTCTACGCCGGGCAGGCCGGCCACGGCGCTGACCAGGTTCTCGAATCGTTGCGGGTCCTTCAGTTTGACCCGGAACGACTCCTGCATCTGGTCGACCGTGACGGTGCTGACGATAGGCGAGTCCTTGTACAGGCGCTTGAAGTTGTCGTACGCCTCCTGTTTGGACTCCACGAACAGGCCGTCCGGCGCGGTATCCGGGCTGGACTCGATCACCTCGCGGATCCGGTCCTTCTGCTGCGAGGTCACCTCGGCGCCGGAGCAGCCGCGGCCGCCGGAGTCCTTGGTGCACAAGAAGACCGAGATCTGGATCTTGTCGTACCAGTTGCCCTTCATCAGATCCACTTGCTTGTGGATCAGCAGGGCACTGCCGAACAACGACAGCGAGACCCAGATCGTCACGACGACCGCGATCGTCATCGACAGATTCCGCTTCAGCCCGATGCCGAGGTCGGAGATCACATAGTTCAGGCGCATTGGCTCGATTCCGTCCTCACTGGTAGCCGTACACGCCGCGTGACTCGTCCCGCACCACGTGTCCGTTCTCCAGCTCGATAACGCGTTTGCGCATCTGGTCGACGATCGAGGCGTCGTGCGTCGCCATCACCACCGTCGTACCGGTGCGGTTGATCCGGTCCAGCAGCTTCATGATCCCGATCGAGGTGCCGGGGTCGAGGTTTCCGGTCGGCTCGTCGGCGATCAGGATCATCGGCCGGTTCACGAACGCCCGCGCGATCGCGACCCGCTGCTGCTCACCGCCGGACAGCTCGTCGGGCAGCCGGTCCTCCTTGCCGGCCAGGCCGACCAGCTCGAGCACCTCCGGCACCGTCTTGCGGATGTGGCCGCGCGGCTTGCCGATCACCTGCAGCGCGAAGGCCACGTTCTCCTTGACGGTCTTGTTCGGCAGCAGCCGGAAGTCCTGGAACACCGTGCCGATCTGGCGGCGCATCTGCGGCACCCGCCAGCTTGCGAGCCGGTTGAGGTCCTTGCCGGCGACCATGATTTGGCCGCGGCTGGGCCGGTGCTCGCGCAGCACCAGGCGCAGGAACGTCGACTTGCCGGACCCGGAGGTACCGACCAGGAAGACGAACTCGCCCTTCTCGATCTCAACGTCGACGTTCGCCAGCGCAGCCTTCGACTGGCCCTCGTACGTCTTGGATACATTCTCGAATCGGATCACTGAACTTCACAGCCGTGGTAGGGGTCTGGGACTCGGCCGCCGCTCAGTCTAGGTGAGTCCCGCCTGCGGTCTGCGCAGGCACCACCCTCAGGCGCGGCGCAACTCCGCCCGGCGAGCGGCGAGCAGCCTGCGCTCGGCGTCCGTACCGGCCAGTTCGTGCGCCCGCTCGTAGTCCGCGGCCGCCTCGTCGTCACGGCCGAGCCGGTGCAGCAGTTCGGCGCGGGTGGACCAGAACAGGTGGCTACGCCCGATCTCGTCGTCCAGCCCGCTCAGCAGCGCCAGCGCCTGCTCGGCACCGTCCGCCGACCGCTCGGCGATCGCGACCGCTCGGTTCAGCCGGACCACGGGCGAACCGGTCAGCCGGTCCAGCGCCTCGTACAGCCGGCAGATCTCGTCCCAGTCGGTGTCGCTCGCGCGTGCGGCACGGGCGTGCTCGGCGGCGATCCGCGCCTGCAGACTGTAACTGCCACCGGATTGCCGCGCGGTCAGGATCCGCAGGCCCTCGGCGATCTCGTCGGCATGCCAGCGGGACCGGTCCTGCGCGGGCAGCAGTACGAGTTCGCCGTCCGCGTCCACCCGGGTGTCGCGGCGCGAGTGCTGCAGCAGCATCAGCGCCAGCAGCGCGGCCACCTCGGGCTCGTCCGGCATCAGCACCGCCGTCAGCCGGGTCAGCCGGATCGCTTCAGCCGCCAGGTCCGCACGGACCGGACCCGTCCCGGACGACGCTGCGTACCCCTCGGTGAAGACCAGGTACAGGACCGCCAGTACGCCGCTCAGCCGCACCGGCAACTCCGCACCGGACGGAACTCTGTACGGGATTCCGGCGGTCGCGATCTTCTTCTTCGCCCGGCTGATGCGCTGGCCCATCGTCGGCTCAGGCACCAGGAACGCCCGGGCGATCTCGCCGGTGGTCAGCCCGCCCACCATCCGCAGCGTCAGCGCCACCCGGGCCTCCAGCGACAGCGCGGGGTGGCAGCAGGTGAACAGCAGCCGGAGCCGTTCGTCGGGAATGCTCACATCGTCGTCCACCCATTCATCGGCCGCCGGTGTTGCCTGGTCGGTCACCAGCAGCGGCAGCTTGCGCGTCACCACCTCTTCGTGCCGGAGCAGGTCGTACGCCCTGCGTCGCGCCGTCGTCAGCAGCCACCGCTCGGGATGATCCGGTACGCCGTCACGGGGCCAGGTCCGTACCGCGGCCGCGTACGCCTCGGCGAGCGCGTCCTCGGCCACGTCCAGGCGACGCAGCCGGGCCACCAGCAGGGCCAGCAGCTGCGCCCAGTGCTCGGCGTGTGCCTTGGCGACAGCCTCAGCCGGATTGATGCGCACCGGCATCCTCCTCCTCGTCTACTCGAAGGTCGGCCTGATCTCGACCCGTACATCGGTTGCCACCGGCATTCTCCGGGCCAGTTCGAGTGCCTCGTCCAGGTCCGCACACTCGACGTGGAAGAACGCGCCGAGCTGTTCGGTCGCCTCGGCGAACGGGCCATCGGTCACCAGCCCTCCGTCGACCCGCACCACGGTCGCTGTACCCGCATCCTCCAATCCGCCGCCGTCGACGTACGCACCGCGATCACGAAGCATCCGTGCGTAGTCGCGGAACGCGGTCGCGTACTCGCGGCGCTGGTCGTCGGTCAGCGCGGCCGCGGCCTTCGGGTCGTCGAAAGCCAGGTACAGGAAACGCATCGCCATTCCTCCGATCGTGCCGGTCACCATGGTGACGGCCGGGACCGATGAGTTTCGACAACCACCAGAGTCAGGTGTGAAGTCAGGGAAATAACTGAGTGCAATCGCCGAAGGTTGTGTTACCTAGTGGATGTGGACGAGGAGCCGATCGAGTACGACGTCTTCGTGCAGGGCACGGTGTTTCTCGACATCGTGATGACCGGGCTGCCGTGCGCCCCGCTGACCGGTACCGAGGTCTTCGCAGAGGGCATGGGTTCGTGCCCCGGCGGGGTGGCGAACTTCGCGGTCGCGGCCGCCCGGCTCGGGCTGACCACCGGGCTGGCCGCCGTGTTCGGCGACGACGCGTACGCCGACTTCTGCTGGCGCACGCTGTCCGAGCAGGAGGGGGTCGACCTGTCGCACTCGCGCCGGATCGGGCATTGGCACTCACCGGTGACCATCTCGATGTCGATCGGCTGTGACACCGGTACCGACCGGGCGATGGTGACCCATGCCCACGAGGCGCCCGGCGACCCGGACAAACTGGTCGGGTCCGCGCTGTGCACCAAGGCCGCGATCGTCCCGGTCACCGAAGACCAGCCGGGCTGGGCGCGGCACGCCCGCGACAACGGCGCGAAGCTGTTCGGCGACGTCGGCTGGGACCCCAGCGACGCCTGGTCGCCGGCGGTGCTGGACACGCTGAGCGGCTTCCACGCCTTCACCCCGAACGCGGTCGAGGCGATGGCCTACACCCGCACCGACTCCCCGGCCGACGCGCTGCACAAGCTGGCCGACCGGGTGCCGCTGGCGGTGGTGACCAACGGCGCCGACGGGGTGATGGCGGTCGACTCCACCACCGGCGAGGAGGCCATGGTCCCGGCCCTGCCGGTGCGCGACTACGACCCGACCGGGGCCGGTGACGTGTTCCTCGCGGCCCTGGTGCTCGGCACGCTGCGCGGCTGGCCGCTGGCGCACCGGCTCGCGTTCGGCAACCTGTGTGCCGGGCTGTCGGTCCAGCACTTCGGCGGTTCGCTGGCCGCGCCGGGCTGGGGCGACATCGTCGACTGGGTCCGCGACCACAGCCGCTCGCACCCGGGCGACGTCTCCCCCGAGGTGCTGCGGCACTACGCGTTCATCGGCGACGTCCTCCCGGCCGGACCGGTCCCCATCGTCCGCCGCGCCACCGCGACCGTGGCCCGCCTTTCCGACGCCTAGCCTGCCTACTCGAGGCGGTTGGCCAGATGGGGGTAGTCGAGGACCAGGCCGTCGGGCTCAACGGTCAGGTCGCTGCGGAACGTGCCATCCAGGGATTCGTACCGGACCACGCTGATGCCGTCGGCGGACGGCGGGGCGACCTGGCTGTAGCCCTGCCGGCTCGGAAGCACCGCCAACGACGGCACGTCGACGAACGCCATCAGCAACTCCTGCCGCGGCGCCGGGTCGGTGGTGTTCAGCCGGTGCCGCAGGATCGGCATGGTGTTGGTGAACGGGCACAACCCGAGGTCGCAGTCCAGTGCGCCGGTAAGGAAGTATGCGTCGTCGACCAGCCCCGGCGGCCGCTCCGGCCCGGCCCCGTCGGCACCGTCGGCACCGGCCTCGGCGGACCAGGTGCCGGAGTCGTCGCGGCGTAGCGACAGCGAGCGCGACCACGTACCGCCGTCCACGTCGACCCGGAGGGTCTCGGTGACCCAGCCGGACACGGTTGTGAGCGACCAGGTCAGCGCGTACGCAGGGGTGACGCTCTCGCCGCGCGCCAGCAGCCAGTCCGAGCCGAGCTCGGTCTCCGCGCTGTCCACCCGCCGGGCGTCGTCGGCACCGCGCCAGCCCACATGCCGCCAAGTCGTCGAGGCCGTCATGACAACCACCCTGACACCTGCCACCGACAACGTCAGCGCCCCTGTCGATCCGGTGTTGATCCGCTGTCGATTCGGTGTCGATTCGGTGTCGATTTCGGACCCCGGCTGATCGACGCGTCGGTAGGGAGGCCATCCGGGCCTCAGACCGACGAAGGAGACGACCATGTTCGTCCGGAAACTGATAGTCGGTGCTCTGCTCGCGGTCGCGGCCTCCGTCCTGGTGCCTGCGACGAGCGAGGCGGCTGCACCGAACTGTGCCGGACTGGTGCGGACGTACCAGATCCCCGGTGCGGCCACCCATGTCGAGAAGGCAACCGAGGTCGATGCCTCGGGCAACGATCCGGCGCACTGTCTTGCCGAGGGGTACGTCGAACCGGCCGTACGATTCCAGCTCCGGCTACCGCTGACCACCTGGTCCGGCCGGTACCTGCAGTTCGGCTGCGACGGGCTGTGCGGGCTGTTCCCGCGCTGGTCGTTCCGCACCTGCGGCCCGTCCGGCGGCGACATGGCGGTCGCGATCACCGACGACGGCCACGTCGCGAAGGGGGACAACCCGTACACGCTGATCATGGACGGCACCTGGGCCGAACACGACCAGGCCGCCCGTGACGACTTCTTCTTCCGAGCGCCGCACGTGGTGTCCGTGGCATCGAAACGAATCATCGAGTCGTACTACGGCAGACCGCCGGTGCACTCGTTCTTCAGCGGCTGCTCGACCGGCGGACGCGAGGGCCTGCTGCTGGCGCAGCGCTACCCCCACGACTTCGACGGCATCGTCGCCGGCGACCCGACCAACTTCATGGGCCCGGTCGCCATGTACCACGCGTGGCTGTCGAAGATGAATCTGCGCGCTGACGGTACGCCGGTCCTGACGGCGGACAAGCTCGGCCCGTTGCACAGCGCCGTACTGGCGGCATGTGACGATCTCGACGGGCTGAGCGATGGGCAGATCGACGACCCGCGGGCGTGCCGGTACGACCCGGCGAAGCTGCGATGCCTCGGCGCCGACGGGCCGAACTGCCTGACCGCCGCGCAGGTCAGGATCGTACGGTCGCTGTACCGCGGGCCGGTCGACGAGTACGGCCGGCGGCTGTACCCGGGCTGGGAATCGCGCGGCTCCGAGTTGGCCTGGTACGGCGTGGTCATGCCCGACCCGGTCTTCGGATCGTTCCTGGCCGGGCTGCCCGACAACTACCTCAAGTACGTCGGCTATCCGATCGGCGAACCGGCCTCGTCACTGGCCGACATCCAGTTCACCGTGCCGGAGCTGAAGCGGCTGACAGCGGAGGGTGTGAAGGGCAATGCGCTGGATCCCGACCTGAGCGCGTTCCGTCGCGCCGGCGGCAAGCTGATCCTGTGGCACGGCTGGGACGACCACACCGTGCCCTCGGTCGGCACTCTCGACTACTACGACCGGGTGGTCGACATCACCGGCGGGCTGGCGGCGACGCAGCGCTTCGCGCGGCTGTTCATGGTGCCGACCATGTATCACTGCGCGATGGACGGTTACAAGCTGAACACCATCGACCCGTTCCCGGCCCTGGTCGACTGGGTCGAGCACGGCCGCGCGCCGCAGCGGATCGACGCATCGCAGGTGGTCAACGGGCAGACCCTGCGGGCGCGGCCGGTGTTCGCGTACCCGCAGCGCACGGTGTACGACGGCAGCGGCAGCATCGACGACGCGTCCAACTTCGTCGCGGCTCCACCGGCCAGCCGCACCGAGGACCGCATCCACTGGGCCGGCGACGACCTGTACCACCTGCCCGGCCCTACGGCGCCCTAACCACCTCGTTCATCGGACCCGTCTGGTCGTGCACGTTGACCAGACGGGTCCGATGACCGCATCCAGTGGTGGCGGCGAGGATATCTACCACCTTCCGGCCCCGGTCGCCCGCTGAAACCCCGCACACCTCCGCGGGGCGTTGCACAACTTGTGGTGGCGGTGAACAGGGTAGACCTTGTGCAACGCCACCGCTGCTTGTGCGGCGCCTGTGCGACCTGTGCAAACCCCACTGTGTCGCAGCCCGGCGCACCTGAACGGATGAACAACCAGACGGGACGTTGAACAAGCCGGTGTGGCTTTGAACAGGCTGTGGTGGCGTTGAACAGGGTAGACCTTGTCTAACGCCACCACAGCTTGTGCAACGCCACCGCGGGTCAGCTGAAGGCGGGGATGATGTGGGTGCCGTACGCGGCCAGGGTGCCGGGCTTGTCGTCGTGCTGGAGGTAGACGGCGAACTGGTCGACGCCGATGTCCTGCAACTCCTTCAGCCTGGCCAGATGGTTCTCGGCCGGGCCAAGGATGCAGAACCGGTCGATCACCTCGTCCGGGACGAAGTCCGCGTGCGGGTTCCCGGCCCGGCCGTGCTCGGCGTAGTCGTACCCCTGCCTGGCCTTGATGTAGTCGGTCAGGGCCTGCGGCACCGCTCCGCTGTCGCCGTACCGGGACACGATGTCGGCCACGTGGTTGCCGACCATCCCGCCGAACCAGCGGGTCTGGTCGCGCTGGTGCGCCAGGTTGTCCCCCACGTACGCCGGTGCCGCGACGCAGAAGCTGATCGCTGCGGGATCCCGTCCGGCGTCGGCGGCGGCGCGGCGTACCGCGGCGATCATCCAGGCGGCGATGTCGGGGTCGGCGAGCTGGAGGATGTACCCGTCGCCGACCTCGCCGGTCGCCTGCAGCGCCTTCGGCCCGTACGCCGCCACCCAGACCTCGAGCGCACCGCCGTCCACCCACTTGAGCTGGAGCTCGCGGCCGCGGTACTCGACCGGCCGGCCGCCGGCGAGCTCGCGTACCACGTGCACGCACGCCTTCATGTCCTCGATCGTGCCCGGCTTCGAGCCGAGCGTACGCAGCGCCGAGTCACCGCGGCCGATGCCGCAGATCGTCCGGTTGCCGTACATCTCGTTCAGCGTGGCGAACTGGGACGCGATCACCGTCCAGTCCCGGGTGCCGGGGTTGGTCACCATCGGGCCGACCACGATCCGCGAGGTCCGGCCCAGGATCCGGCTGTAGATGACGAACGGCTCCTGCCACAGCAGGTGTGAGTCGAACGTCCAGACGTGGCTGAAACCCGCCTCTTCCGCCCGCACCGCCAGGTCAACCAGTTCCGACGACGGCGGGTCGCACTGGAACACCACCCCGATGTCCATCCCAAGCCTCCGGAACTAGAGCAGGTACGACGACAGGCCGCGGCGCAGGAACCGCCCGTGCCCCTTCCGGCCACGGTAGTTGCCGTCGGCAACCAGGATGGTACCCCGGGAGATCACAGTGTCGACGTGACCGGCGATCTCGTAGCCCTCGTACGCCGAGTAGTCCATGTTCATGTGGTGCGACTCGACGCCGATCCGGGTCCGCCCGTTCGGGTCGTACACGACCAGGTCGGCGTCCGAGCCGGGTGCGACGATGCCCTTCCGCGGGTACAGGC
>JBKPSJ010000351.1:0-20196 GCA_046765875.1 Actinomycetota bacterium | reverse complement strand
GCTGCGAAGCTTCGCCCGCTCGGTCTGGGACAGCGCCACCTTGCGCATCCGGATCGCCTCCGGGGTCACCTCGACGCACTCGTCGTCACGGCAGAACTCCAGCGCCTGCTCCAATGACAGCACCCTCGGCGGTACCAGCCGCTCGAGTTCCTCACCGGTCGAGGACCGTACGTTGGTGAGCTTCTTCTCCTTGGTGATGTTGACGTCCATGTCGTCGGAGCGCGAGTTCTCGCCGACGATCATGCCCTCGTACACCTCGGTGGTCGGGCCGACGAACAGGATGCCGCGCTCCTGCAGGTTGAACATCGCGTACGACGTGGCCAGGCCGGCCCGGTCGGCCACCAGCGAGCCGTTCGGCCGGGTACGCAGATCACCCGCCCAGGGCTCGTACCCCTCGAACACGTGGTGCGCGATACCGGTGCCGCGGGTGTCGGTCAGGAAGTCGGTGCGAAATCCGATCAGCCCGCGGGCCGGAACCAGGAACTCCATCCGGACCCAGCCGGTGCCGTGGTTGGTCATCTGCTCCATCCGGCCCTTGCGGACCGCGAGCAACTGGGTGACGGTGCCGAGGTACTCCTCGGGGCAGTCGATCGTCAGCCGCTCGACCGGCTCGTGCAGCTTGCCGTCGATGGTCTTCGTGACGACTTGCGGCTTCCCGACGGTGAGCTCGTAGCCCTCGCGGCGCATCTGCTCGACCAGGATCGCCAGCGCCAGCTCGCCGCGGCCCTGTACCTCCCAGGTGTCCGGCCGTTCGGTCGGCAATGCCCGGATCGACACGTTGCCGACCAGTTCGCGGTCCAGGCGGTCCTTGACCAGCCGGGCGGTGACCTTGGCGCCCTTGACCCGGCCGGCCATCGGCGAGGTGTTGGTCCCGATGGTCATCGAGATCGCCGGCTCGTCGACGGTGATCAGCGGCAGCGGCTTCGGGTTGTCAAGGTCGGCCAGCGTCTCGCCGATGGTGATGTCCGGGATGCCCGCGATCGCGACGATGTCGCCCGGCCCGGCGCTGTCGCCGGGGATCCGGTCCAGCGCCTCGGTGACCAACAGCTCGGTGATCTTGACCCGCTCGACCGAGCCGTCGCGCTTGCACCAGGCGACCTGCTGGCCCTTGGTCAGTGTGCCTTCGTGCACCCGCAGCAGCGCGAGCCGGCCGAGGAACGG
Source organism: Actinomycetota bacterium (assembly GCA_046765875.1). GTDB lineage: Bacteria > Actinomycetota > Actinomycetes > Propionibacteriales > Kribbellaceae > DASRHY01. The sequence goes on along the minus strand of JBKPSJ010000351.1, from coordinate 19,035 downwards.
TGAGGCGTCCAGGTTGGTCACGTGCGCCTGCAGCGGGGCGCCCTCGGTGTACGTCGGGGCCGGTACGTGCTCGAGGATCGTCTGGAACAGCGGCTCGAGATTCGGCGAGTCGGGCAGTTCGCCGTCCTTCGGTGCTTCGAGCGCGGCCCGGCCGGCCTTCGCCGAGGCGTACACGACCGGGAAGTCCAGCGCGGACTGGTCGGCGTCGGAGTCCAGCAGGTCGAGGAACAATTCGTACGCCTCGTCGACGACCTCGGCGATCCGGGCGTCCGGGCGGTCGACCTTGTTCACCACCAGGATGACAGGCATCTTGCGTGCCAGCGCCTTGCGCAGCACGAAGCGGGTCTGCGGCAACGGCCCCTCGGAGGCGTCCACCAGCAGCACGACGGCGTCGACCATCGACAGGCCGCGCTCGACCTCGCCGCCGAAGTCGGCGTGGCCCGGGGTATCGATGATGTTCAGCGTCATCGTCTGCCCGCCGGCCATCTTGTGCCGGACCGCGGTGTTCTTCGCGAGAATGGTGATGCCCTTCTCGCGTTCCAGGTCACCGGTGTCCATCGCCCGCTCGTCGACGTGCTGGTGCTCGCCGAAGGCGCCGGACTGCCACAGCATCGCGTCGACCAGCGTGGTCTTGCCGTGGTCGACGTGGGCCACGATCGCCACGTTGCGCAGGTCATCACGGGTGGGCATGCCGAAGTGCTCCAGTAGTCGGGGGAAGGTGCCGGGACCGGCCCAGCCGGCCAATTCTACAGCCGACCCTGACGCGCTTCGTCGCCGGTGACGCGAAATCGACCTCGATCACGTGCTGTAGCTCGTCATCGACGCCAGCAGCCCGTCATCGAGTACGAAACACGTCACCGGCACGGGCACGAGTCCGTGTGGCGGCGTCCGGTCACCGAGCGGGCGTAGGCTGCCGGAGTGAGCGGGATCCGGCGGGTGGCGATGGTGAGTCTGCATACGTCGCCGTTGGACCAGCCCGGCACCGGTGATGCCGGCGGGATGAACGTGTACGTCGTCGAACTGTCCAAGCGGCTGGCCGAGCTCGGCATCGAGGTCGAGATCTTCACCCGGGCGACCAAGTCGGCGCTACCGCCACGGGTCGAGCTGGTCCCCGGCGTCATGGTCCGCAACGTCGCCGCCGGCCCGTTCGAGGGGCTGAGCAAGAACGACCTGCCACCGCAGTTGTGTACGTTCGCCCGCTCGGTGCTGCGAGCCGAGGCCGCTCACGAGCCCGGCCACTACGACGTCGTGCACTCGCACTACTGGCTGTCCGGTCAGGTCGGGCTGCTCGCCCGGGACCGCTGGGCGGTGCCGCTGGTGCACACGATGCACACGATGGCGAAGGTCAAGAACGCCTTGCTGGCCGACGACGACGTACCCGAACCGGCGGCCCGGCCGCTCGGTGAGGAGCAGGTGGTCGAGTCCGCCGACCGGCTGATCGCCAGCACCGACGACGAGGCCAAGCAGTTGATCGAGTTGTATGCCGCCGATCCCGCCAAGGTGGCCGTCGTCCCGCCCGGCGTCGACCTGGACCTGTACCGGCCCGGCGACCCCGCCAAGTCCCGCACCGAACTGGGCCTGCGGGAGGACGCCGTGGTGCTGACCTTTGTCGGCCGGATCCAGCCGTTGAAGGCGCCAGACATCCTGATCCGCGCGGCGGCCCGGATCCTCGACGTACACCCCGATCTTCGCGACCGGCTGGTCGTCGCGGTCATCGGCGGACCGTCCGGCAACGGCCTCGACCACCCGGACGCGTACGCGGCATTGGCGCAGGACCTCGGCATCGGCGACGTGACCCGCTTCGTCGAGCCGGTACCGGCCGCCGACCTGGCCGGCTGGTACCAGGCCAGCACAGCGGTCTGCGTACCGTCGTACTCGGAGTCCTTCGGCCTGGTGGCGCTGGAGGCGCAGGCCTGTGGGACCCCGGTCGTGGCGGCGTCGGTCGGCGGGCTCGCGACCGCGGTCGCCGGCGGCCGGTCCGGACTGCTGATCCACGGGCACGACCCGCAGGCGTACGCGGACGCGCTGGCCCGGATCGCGCTCGAGCCCGGCCTGCGGGACCGGTTCGGTGCCGCCGCGGTCGAGCACGCCCGCGGGTTCGGCTGGGAGGTCACCGCCGAGCGGACCCTGCAGGTCTACACCGAGTCGATCGCCGCCCTGCGGCTGGAGGTCGGGGCGTGAGAGTGGCCGCGGCGGACGTGATCCGCCAGGTGCTGACCGAGAACGGGCTGGAGTTCACCGAGCCCGGGCCCGGCCGGTTCACCGTGGATCTGCCCGGCGAGCGCAAGCTCAAGACAACGGTCATGCTGACCCTCGGCGAGCAGGCGCTGTCGGTGCACGCGTTCGTGGCCCGCCACCCCGACGAGAACCACGAGGCCGTCTACCGCTGGATGCTCGAGCGCAACCTCAAGATGTACGGCGTAGCGTTCGCCGTCGACCACCTCGGCGACATCTATCTCGACGGCCGGATCGCCCTGCACGCGGTGAGTCCGGCAGAGATCGACCGGCTGCTCGGTGCGGTGCTCGAGTACGCCGACTCGTCGTTCAACACCATCCTCGAGCTGGGGTTTGCCAGCTCGATCCGCAAGGAGTACGCCTGGCGCGTCTCCCGCGGCGAGTCCACCCGCAATCTGGACGCCTTCAAGGGATGGCTGGAGCCTCGGTAGGCTCGCAGCATGACCTACCGCCTGATCCTGCTCCGCCACGGCCGCAGCGACTGGAACGAGAAGAACCTGTTCACCGGCTGGGTGGACGTGGATCTGAACGCCGACGGCGAGAAGGAGGCGATCCGCGGCGGCGAGCTGCTGCGCGACCGCGGGCTGCTCCCGGATGTGTTGCACACCTCGGTACTCAAGCGTGCGATCCGCACCGCCGAGCTCACGCTGGGGATCGCCGACCGGCAGTGGATCGACGTACGCCGGTCCTGGCGGCTCAACGAGCGCCACTACGGCGCCCTGCAGGGCAAGGACAAGAAGCAGACCCGCGACGAGTTCGGTGATGAGCAGTTCATGCTCTGGCGCCGTTCGTACGACACGCCACCGCCGCCGATCGAGCGCGGCTCGGAGTACGACCAGACCGGCGACCAGCGGTACGCCGCGATGCCGAGCGAGCTGCTCCCGCAGACCGAGTGCCTCAAGGACGTACTGGAGCGGTTCCTGCCGTACTGGTACGACGCCATCGTGCCGGACCTGCGCGCCGGCAACACCGTGATCGTCGTTGCCCACGGCAACTCGCTGCGCGCGCTGGTCAAGCACCTTGACGGACTCGACGAGCAGACGGTGGTGGCGCTGAACCTCCCGACCGGGATCCCGCTGTACTACGAGCTCGACGATGACTTCCGCCCGCTGGTCAAGGGCGGGGAGTACCTCGACCCGGAGGCCGCCGCGGCGTCCATCGAGGCCGTCAAGAACCAGGGCAAATAGCGCTCAGCCGGGACGGGCCTGTGACCCTTCCCGGCTGACCGTCCTGACTAAGCTGACCGGCCTTGGTTGTCTGGCCGGGTTGACCGGCCTCAGTTGACCGGCGGGGTGGCGGCGCCCGCGCCGGAGCCGGCGGCCGTGCCGCCGATCGCGACCGGCAGCTCGCCGGTGACCAGGTAGACCACCCGGCGGGCCATCGAAACCGCGTGGTCCGCGATCCGCTCGTAGTACCGGCCCAGCAACGCGATGTCGACCGCCACCTCGACGCTGTGCGGCCAGGAGTCGTCCATCATCATCCGGAACTGGTTGGTCCGGAGCTTGTCCATCTTGTCGTCGGTCGACTCCAGCGCCTGTGCCGCGGACACGTCGCGGCTCTTGATCACATCGCCGGCCGCGTTGACCATCGCCTCCGCGACCGCGCCCATCTCCCCGATCACGGCGCTCAGCTCGGGCGGGATCGCGGGCTGCGGGTAGCGCATCCGGGCGACCTTCGCGACGTGCGCGGCCAGGTCGCCCATCCGCTCGAGGTCGGCGACCATCCGCAGCGCGGCGACCAGCATCCGCAGCTCATTGGCGACCGGCGACTGCCGGGCCATCAGCTCGAAGACCCTGTCCTCGACCCCCTCGCCGCTGGCGTCGAGCTCGATGTCGGCGGCGATGATCTCCTCGGCCGCCTTGATATCGGCCGCGAGCAGGGCCCGGGTCGACCGGCGCACGGCGGTCGACACCGTCCGGGTCATCCGCTCCAGCTCGACCAGGATGTCGTCCAGCTGCTCGTGGTACGCGTCTCGCATTCGTTCCGCTTCCGATCCTCGAAGTTGGGTAGCACCCGCTACGGCGAAAGATACGCCGAGCCTGCTTTCCAGCGGACGGTATGCCGTCCAGGTTGCCGGTTGGGGATGGTCGATGAACGTCCGGTGAACAGTTGAGCCGGCCGCCGTCCGCGGGTACAACACCTGGCCGGAGTGTCCGAACCGCCCGCGTAACATCTTGAGCGTGGACCCCACGCTGGCTGCGGTGCTGGGCGGCGTCGTCGGCGCGGCCCTCGGCGGCCTTGCTGCGGGGTTGGTTCTGTTCAGTGAGCGTACCCAGCGAAAGGTCCCCGAATCCGCCGATCCCTCCGTACCACCCGGAGTGGCGACTGTCCTGTCCGTACTGCGCAGTTCGGCGGTCGTGATGGGCCCGGAGGACCAGGTACTGCAGGCCAGTGCTCCGGCGCACGTGCTGGGCATCGTCCGAGCCAACCGGCTGGTGGTCGACGAGCTGCTCATCATGGTCCGGCAGGTTCGCCGCGACGGTGAGATCCGGCAGCGGGACCTGGAGATCGTCCGCGGCCGGCTGGGTGCCACCCAGTACGTGAGCGCTCGGGTTGCGCCGCTGGGCAGCAGGCTGGTGCTGGTGCTGGTCGAGGACCGGACCCGGGAACGGCGGCTGGACGCGATCCGCAGGGATTTCGTTGTCAACGTGAGCCACGAGCTGAAGACCCCGATCGGGGCGCTGACGCTGCTGGCCGATGCGGTTGCCGACGCCTCCGATGATCCGGAGGCGGTGCACCGGTTCTCGGGCCGGATGCGGGTCGAGGCGGCCCGGCTGGACCGGCTGGTCAAGGAGATCATCGAGCTGTCCAGGCTGCAGGGCGACGACCCGCTGGAGAATCCCGGTCCGGTCAGCGTCGGAGAGGTGATCGAACAGGCGGTGGACCGCTGCCGGGTGGACGCGCAGAGCCGCGGCATCACCATCGTGGTCAAGGCCGATCCGTCACTGGAAGTGATGGGGAGCGAAGACCAGCTGGTGATCGCGATCGGCAACCTGGTCGAGAACGCCGTCAACTACAGCCCCGACCGCACCCGGGTGGCGGTCGCGGCGCACGTCGACGGCGATCTGGTCGAGATCACCGTCAGTGATCAGGGAGTTGGCATCCCCATCTCGGAGCTGGAGCGGATCTTCGAACGGTTCTACCGGGTCGACCGGGCCCGCAGCCGGGAGACCGGCGGCACCGGCCTGGGACTGTCGATCGTGAAGCACATCGCGTCCATCCACGGCGGCGACGTCCGGGTCTGGAGCGTCGAAGGCCAAGGGTCGACGTTCACAGTCCGGCTACCGCTGCGGATGGACGTCTTGGTCGAGAACCCGGTTGTGAGTGTTACCACCTCTGTCCCTAAGGAGGCAGCTTCGTGACCCGTGTGCTCGTGGTGGAGGACGAGGAGAGCTACAGCGACGCCTTGTCGTACGTGCTCCGCAAGGAAGGCTTCGAGGTGGCCGTCGCCGACACCGGCCCGGCCGCGCTGGAGGAGTTCGACCGCGCGGGCGCGGACATCGTGCTCCTCGACCTGATGCTGCCGGGACTGCCCGGGACCGAGGTATGCCGCGCACTGCGAACCCGGTCGAACGTACCCGTCATCATCGTCAGCGCGAAGGACACCGAGGTCGACAAGGTGGTCGGGCTGGAGCTCGGCGCCGACGACTACGTGACCAAGCCGTACAGTCCGCGTGAACTGCTGGCCCGGATCCGGGCGGTGCTGCGCCGCGGCCAGGACGTCGAACTGCTGCCCGACACCCTCGAGGCCGGCCCGGTCCGGATGGATGTCGAGCGGCATGTGGTGACCGTGTCCGGAGCCGAGATCCGCCTTCCACTAAAGGAGTTCGAGCTCCTCGAGATGCTGTTGCGCAACACCGGTCGGGTGCTCACCCGCGGCCAGTTGATCGACCGGATCTGGGGTGCGGACTACGTCGGCGACACCAAGACACTGGACGTCCATGTCAAGCGGCTGCGGTCGAAGCTGGAGAAGGACCCCTCGAACCCGGCGCACCTGGTGACGGTGCGCGGGCTCGGCTACAAGTTCGAGGCCTGACCAGGCGTTGCCATCGGCAACGTCCCGGTCGGCTCCCGATCAACCGGCGGGGGACGGCTTCGGGGTCGGCGAGTAGTGGTCGGTGGTGAGCACCGGGACCCCGAGCATGATCGGGCCGGCGGTCCCGAACGAGATCGTCATCGTGATGATCCGGCCCGGCTTGGCGCCGGTGACCGTGACGCGTGGGCCGACCGGCGCGCCGGACTCGCCCTCGGATCCGGACGGCGTGGCGCCGAGGCTGACGGCCTCGCCGGCCGGCAGCGGAGTCGACTCGCGGGTGCTGCTGACCTGGACCCCCTGGACCGACGGATCGACCTGGATCGAGGCGAGCCGGTCGTCGGTGTCGCCGCTGTTGACCAGCACGCCGTGCAACTGGCCTCTGCCGGCGTCGTTGGCGATCACCAGAATGTTGCGCGCGCCGATCGACCCGGACTGGCCGTTGGCGCCCTCGGCCGCCTGGTACGGCTGGTTGGTCTGGGCTTCGAAGCCGGCGCCGCAACCGGCGGTGACCGCGGCCAGCAGCAGGGCGGCGCAACCGGCGAGGATCGAACGGACGGTGCGCTGCGGCAGCGTCTGGGGCACTGGGATTGGCACTCCGACTCCTCGGTCGACGCACTGGTACGAGCACGGTCGATGCCCGGACCAACGGATTCCGGCGCTGCACAGCGTAGCGAGCGGCGGGCCGGCTCGGTGTCCCGGTACCTGCCCAACGTGCGCGCGTGGCACGCCGGCCATCATTTGTCAAGGCCGGAATCGGCCTCTGACCAGCGGAAACGCCGCCGAACGGGTCCCCGCGACGTGTTACCCTGGATGTGGAAAGGGGCACGTGACACATGACTTTCACAGTCGGCGAGACGGTTGTTTACCCCAATCACGGAGCAGCTGTCATCGAGGACATCGAGACCCGTCAGATCAAAGGTGAGGACAAGACCTATCTGGTCTTGCGGATCATCGCCCAGAACGACCTGGTAGTCCGCGTGCCGGCCTGCAACCTCGACCTCGTCGGGGTTCGTGACGTCGTGGACCAGCAGGGTCTCGAGCGGGTCTTCGACGTTCTTCGCGCACCGCACACCGAGGAGCCGACCAACTGGTCGCGTCGGTACAAGGCCAATCTGGAGAAGTTGCACTCCGGCAACGTTCTCAAGGTCGCCGAGGTCGTCCGCGACCTGTGGCGCCGCGAGCGCGATCGTGGCCTGTCCGCCGGTGAGAAGCGGATGCTGGCCAAGGCCCGTCAGATCCTGGTGTCGGAGCTCGCGCTCGCCGAGAACACCAACGAGGACAAGGCCGAGGCCATCCTCGACGAGGTCCTCGCGTCCTGAGCCCCAGGTCGTAGGGCGCGTTGAGCACCGCTGCGATCATCCCTGCCGCAGGTCTCGGCGTGCGGCTCGGCGGGGACACACCGAAGGCGCTGCGCGAGGTCGGCGGCGAGCCGCTGCTGGTCCACGCGGTACGTGGGCTGTGCGCGGCTCCCGTCGGCCTCGGCTTCCTGGTAGTGGCCACACCCGTCGGCTGCGAGGCCGAGTTCACCGAGATGCTCCGGCCGGTCCTGGCCGGGGTCGAACTGACCTGCGTCGCCGGCGGCGCGGAGCGTACCGACTCGGTGCGGTGCGGACTCGAGGTGCTGCCGCCGGGGCCGTTCGACTGTGTCCTTGTTCACGACGCGGCCCGGCCGTTCGTACCGGCTGCCGTCATCGCGCGGGTCGTGGAAGCGGTCAGGGCCGGCGCGGACGCGGTCATCCCGGTCCTGCCGGTGACCGACACGATCAAGCAGGTCGGCGCCGACGGCCAAGTCACCGGTACGCCGGACCGATCCGGGTTGGTGGCCGTACAGACCCCGCAGGGGTTCCGTCCTGACGTATTGCGCCGGGCATACGACGCCGTACCGGTGCACGCGGTGGCCACCGACGACGCGACGCTGGTCGAGAGGCTCGGGCTACCGGTCGACACCGTCGAGGGGTCGCCGGACTCGCTCAAGGTGACCCGGCCGCACGATCTGCTGATCGCCGAGGCGATCCTGGCCCGGAGCCGGGTGTGATCCCCCGCGTCGGGACGGGTGTCGACGTCCACCCGCTGGAGCGGGGCCGGCCGATGTGGCTGGCCTGCCTGTCCTGGCCGGACGAGCCGAGCGGCCCGTCCGGGCACTCCGACGGCGATGTTGCGGCGCACGCCGCCTGCGACGCGCTGCTGTCCGCGGCCGGTCTCGGCGACCTCGGCGCGAACTTCGGTAGGGCCGAGCCGCGCTGGGCCGGTGCGTCCGGTGCGACGTTGCTGTCCGAGACGGCCCGGCGGGTCCGCGAGGCCGGGTACGAGATCGGCAACGTGTCGGTCCAGGTGATCTGCAACACGCCGCGGTTCGGCCCGCGCCGCAAGGAGGCGGAGGCGGCGATGAGCGAAGCGTGCGGCGCGCCGGTCTCGGTCAGCGCCACCACCACCGACGGCCTGGGACTGACCGGTCGTGGCGAGGGCATCGCCGCCGTCGCCACCGCACTCGTGGTGCGGCCGTGACCGGAAACGTCCTGGTCGGCTGGTCGGAGCCGGACGCCCCGGCCGAGGCCGACCGGTTGCTCACGGCAACCGAGCTCGACCGGATGGCCCGGCTGCTGCGCACCGAGGGCCGCAGCAGGTTCCGCAGCGCGCATGTCCTGGCCCGGCTCGTCATCGCGGATCTCGCCGGGCTGCCGGAGTCCTCGATTCGTCTGCACCAGACCTGCCGGTGGTGTGACGGGACGCACGGCCAGCCGTACGTGGACCACCCGGCAGCGGTGTTCGTGAGCTGGTCGCATGCGGGTGACCGGGTGGTCGCGGCGGCGACGTACCTTGGTCCGCTCGGCGTCGACGTGGAGTCGGTCGAGGCGGTGGAGCGGGCCCGGATCGGCGACCACGCGGCGTCCTGGGTGCGTAAAGAGTCTTTGCTGAAGGCAACCGGCGACGGCCTGACGGTCCGGCCCGAGGACGTCGTCGCCGGCCCCGGGCCAGTTGTGGCGAGTCTGGACTTCGGTGCCGGCTATGCCGGTTGCCTGACCGTGCTGACCACGGCCAAGCCGCGGGTCGAGGTACGCCGGGTCGACCTCAGCGGATCCGGCCGAGACCGCCGCGACGTTTGACCTTCGGCATCGGCGGCAGCCTGGGGGAGTCCAGCCAGGCGGCGAGCAGGCCCGACACGTCGGCGTACGAGTTGGCCAGATCGGCGAAGTGCATACCAGTCACCGAGCCGTGCCGGTAGCCCTTGGTCCAGGCGTGCAGCAGGCCGAAGAAGTCGGTGTCGCCCAGTTCCAGCCGGATCGCGTGCAGTGTGATCGCGCCGCGCTTGTAGAGCCGGTCGTCGAACATGTCCCGCGCGCCCGGGTCGGAGATGACCAGGTCTTGCCGCAGCCCGGCCAGGCGGGCGTACGCGGTCTCGACGTGCCGTTGCGCCGACCAGCCGCCGGAGTTCTCCGACCACAGCCACTCCGCGTAGCAGGCGAACCCCTCGTTCAGCCAGATGTCGCGCCAGGAAGCCGGCGTGACGCTGTTGCCGAACCACTGATGTGCCAGTTCGTGTGCGACCAGCCGTTCCGCGCCGCGGCGCCCGTCCACATGGTTCGCGCCGAACACCGAGATGCCCTGCGCCTCCAGGGGGATCTCCAGCGGGTCCTCGGTGACGACGACCGTGTAGCTCCCGAACGGGTACGGCCCGAACAGCCGGACGAAGAGCTTCATCATGTCCTGCTGGCGGCCGAAGTCGCTGCGGAACCCGCGTACCAGCGTGGGCGGAAGGGCCGCGCGGATGCTCACCGGCGCGGCGGCGATCGTCAGCTCGTCGTACCGGCCGATCTGGACCGTCGCCAGGTAGCTAGCCATCGGAGCGGTCTGCTCGAACACCCAGTTGGTGCGGCTCGCCCGGGTCCGGTGCGACACCAGCCGGCCGTTGGCCACCACGCGGTACGACGACTCCGTGCTGATCGCGATCCGGTACGTCGCTTTGTCGGCCGGGTGGTCGTTGCACGGGAACCAGGTCGCCGCGCCGCAGGGCTGACCGGCCACCAGTACTCCCTCGGTCAGCTCCTCCCAGCCAACATCGCCCCACTCGCTGTCGACCGGGCCCGGGTTGCCGGCGTAGTGGACCTCGACGACGAACTCGGTGCCGGCGGGCACCGCGTTGGCGGGCCGGATCTCGAGCTTGTCCTGCCGCTGGGTATAGCGGGCCGGGCGGCGGCCGTCGACCGACACCCTGCTGACCCGCAGCCCGGCCAGGTCCAGGCCGAACCGGTCGAGCCGGACGGTCGACACGGCGGTGATCCGGGCCTTGCCCGACAGCCGGTTGCTGCTGACCCGGTAGTCCAGGTCGAGGTCGTAGTGCCGGACCCGGTAGCCGGGATCGCCCCGGTACGGGACGTATGGGTCGGGCTCCATCACGCCCGGGTCCACGGCGCGATCGGGTTGCCTGCCCACCGGGACCCGGCCGGCACGTCCTCGCCGCGCATCACCAGCGAGACCGGGCCCACCGTCGCGTCCGGCCCGATCGACGCCGCGGGCAGCACGATGCTGTGCGGGCCAAGGGTGGCGCCGGGGCCGAAGGTGACGGTGTGCATGCTCATCACCCTGTCATGGAAGAGATGGGTCTGCAGGACGCAGCCCCGGTTCACGCAGGCGCCGGGGCCAAGCTCGACCAGGTCCGCCTCGGGCAGCCAGTACGTCTCCAGCCACACGCCGCGGCCGATCCTCGCGCCGAGCGTGCGCAGCCACAGGTTCAGCACCGGGGTGCCGGTGGCCGCGTCGGCGAACCACGGTGCGGCGACCAGTTCGACGAAGCTGTCGACCACCTCGTTGCGCCACACGAACGAGCTCCACAGCGGGGTTTCGGTGACCCTGGTCCGGCCGACGATCAGCCACTTGGCGACCGTCGCCGAGCCGCCCGCGACCGCGCCGGCGACCAGGATCACCGCGCCGGACAGCAGCAGCGCCGGCCACGGCCCGAGCTCGACCAGTAGAACGTCGAGGGCGAGCAGGACTCCGAACCCGATCAGGACGGTGCAGATCATCGGTACGAACCGGCACAGCTCGACGATCGCCCGGGCCCACTTGAGCCGGCTCGGCGGGTCGAACGTCCGGCTGCTGTCTGCCCCGACCGCACGGCGGCGCAGCTTGACCGGCGGCGCGCCGAGCCACGACGTACCGGCCTTGGACTTCTTCGGCGCCGCCGACAGGACGGCGACCAGGCCGTTCTTCGGTACCGATCGGCCAGGCGCGGTCATCCCGGAGTTGCCGAGGAACGCGCGTTTGCCGACCTTCGCCGGCGCCACCCGCAACCAGCCGCCGCCGAGTTCGTACGACGCGATCATCGTGTCGTCGGCCAGGAAGGCGCCGTCGGCGACGGTGGTCATCCTAGGCAGCAGCAGCACCGTCGACGCCTCGACGTCGCTGCCGATGTTGGCACCGAGCGCGCGGAGCCACACCGGCGTCAGCAGGCTCGCATACAGCGGGAACAGATAGGTACGCGCCGCGTCGAGCAGCCGCTCGGTCGCCCAGACCTGCCAGCCGATCCGGCTGCGCACCGGGAAGTACCCCTCGCGAATGCCGATCCCGAGTACCCGTACGCCGGCCAGCGTGAGCAGCGCGAGCGTGGTGAACGACAGCAGAGTGATCGCGGGGGTGGCCCACCCGGTCCGCAGCGCTGCATCGGCGAGCGACTCCGCCCCCAGGACCGCCAGATACAGCACCAGCAGGCCGGGTATCGCCGCCAGCACGGGAAGGAACGACAGCGCCGCCGAGGACAGTCCGTACACGATCAGCCAGTGCGCCGCCCGCGGCGGCCGCTGTTCCGGCCACGGATGCCGGGCCTTACCCGCGCGATGTGCCGGCGACCCGGTCCAGTGTTCACCGGCCGGTACGTTGCCATGGACCGCGGAGCCGGCCACGATCTCCGCGGCATTGCCGATCGTTGCTCCTGGCAACAGGGTGCTGCGGGACCCGACGGTCGCCTCGGCGCCGATCCGGATCTCGCCGAGGTGCAGTACGTCGCCATCGAGCCAGTAGCCGGACAGGTCGACCTCGGGCTCGACCGAGGCGCGCTTGCCGATGGTCAGCATGCCGGTGACCGGCGGCAGCGTGTGCAGGTCGGCGCCGCGGCCGATCGAGGCGCCGAGCGCTCGGGCGTAGTAGACGATCCACGGTGCACCGGCGAGGTTGGCCGCACCCGCGGCATCGGCCAGGTTCTCCGCGGTCCATAGCCGGATGTGTACGTTGCCGCCGCGCGGGTAGCTGCCCGGCTCGATCCCGCGGAGCAACAGCCGGGCGCCGACGACCGCGATCGTCATCCGGCCGGCCGGGGTGATCAGCACGAGCCAGCCGGCCAGGATCCACCACCACGACACGGTCGGCAGCCAGGGATAACTTCCGGTCAGCGCGAGCAGTCCGTTGAGGGTCAACCCCCAGGTCAGGAATCGGGCACCGACGACGGTCTGTAGCAGCAGCGTCAGTGAGATCTGGATCCATTGCGTCGACCGCGGCACCGGCCGGACCGGATCTCGCAGGACCGCTTGGATGGCCGCACCGAGTTCGTCCAGTCGTTCCGCGAGTGCGCCGAGCCTCGGGTATCCGTACACGTCGGCGACCGTCACCTCGGGGTACTGCTCGCGCAAAGCGGACACCAGCTGGGCGGCGGCCAGGCTGCCGCCGCCGTGCAGGAAGAAGTCGTCGTCCGGTCCGGTCACGGTGGCGCCGAGTACCTGGGTCCACCGGTGGGCCAGCCAGCCGGCGGTGCCGTCCAGGTCGGCCGCCTCGACCTCTTCCGGCTCCGGTCCGACCGGCCACGGCAGCGCCGCCCGGTCGACCTTGCCGGAGGTGCGCGTCGGCAGCGTGTCGACGGCGGCCAGCAGCGGTACCAGCGCCGCCGGCAGCGCCTCGCGCAGCCGGGTGGTCGCCGCGGCCGTGTCGAGGGTGCCGTCCACCGGTACGACGTACCCGACGAGCACCTGATTCCCGGCTGCTGTGGTCTTCACCGCGGAGGCCGCACCCGACACCCCGGGCAGGGCCTGCAACGCGGCATCGACCTCGCCGAGCTCGATCCGGCGGCCGCCGAGCTTGACCTGCTCGTCGGCGCGGCCCTGGAAGATCAGCCCGGCCGCCTCGTTGCGGACCAGATCGCCGCTGCGGTACGCGCGGGCCCAGCCGAGCGAGGGGAACGCCGCGAACTTCTCCGCGTCCTTGACCGGGTCGAGGTACCGGGCCAGCCCGACCCCGCCGATGATCAGCTCGCCGGTGTCGCCCTCCGCCACCTCGTTGCCCGCGGCATCGACCACGGCGAGGTCCCAGCCGTCCAGCGGCAATCCGATCCGGACCGGCCCCGTGCCGGTCAGCCGGGCACCGCACGCGACGACCGTCGCCTCGGTCGGGCCATACGTGTTCCAGACCTCGCGACTTTCGACCGCAAGCCGTTCGGCCAGTTCGGGCGGGCAGGCCTCGCCGCCGAAGATCAGCAGCCGGACCTGGTCCAGCGCGTCCGGCGGCCACAACGCCGCAAGCGTCGGCACCGTCGAGACGATCGTGATGCCCTGTGCCACCAGCCACGGCCCGAGGTCCATCCCGGTGCGGACCAGCGCCCGCGGTGCCGGCACCAGGCAGGCGCCGTGCCGCCAGGCCAGCCACATCTCCTCGCAGGACGCGTCGAACGCGACCGACAGCCCGGCCAGCACCCGGTCGTCGGGCCCGATCGGCTCGTCGGTGAGGAACAGCCGGGCCTCGGCGTCGACGAACGCGGCGGCCGACCGGTGCGTCACCGCGACGCCCTTGGGCACACCGGTCGAGCCCGACGTGAAGATGATCCACGCGTCGTCGGCGGGCGTCGGCTCACCGGTGTCGGCGGGCTCACGCTCGGTGGTCGTGGTGATCGTGGGGCCGTCGGTGATGACCGCGGCGACATCGGCCTCGCCGAAGACCAACGCGGCCCGTTCCTCGGGGTCGTCGGCGTCCACCGGTACGTACGCCGCGCCCGCTACCAGGCACGCCAGGATCGCGACGTACAGATCGTTGGTACCGGACGACAACCGGACACCGACCCGGTCGCCGCGCCGGATGCCGGCCGCGCGCAGCTGTCCAGCCAGCTTCTCGGTAGCGGACAGTAACTCGTCGTACGACAGCACGATGTCGCCGTCGTCGAGCGCCGCCTCCGCCCCGTGGGCAGTGGCGGTGTCCCGCAGCACCTCGACCAGCGTGCGCGGCTCGGGCGCACGGTCGCCGCGGAGCAGGCTCACCCTCGAAATCCTAGGGTGACGCGGCTGATCGCGGCGTGACCTCTACTGGACGAGATTCGCCGGCGCCGCGAAGGTGTTGCAGGCCTTGGTCTCGCCGATGTTGAAGCCGTTCATGATCCAGAAACCCTGGCTGGTCGCCCTGCCGTGGGTACGCTCGCTCTGCGGGGTGTCCGACGAGTCGCCGAAACTGTTGCTCGCCTGGAATTCCAGTTCCTTGCGGCGGTCCGTCAGCGGATAGCTGTTCGCCACCGCCTTGGTGAACACGCCGCCGAAGCAGGACGCCTGCAACTCGTTGCGGCGCGAGCTGTCGAGCTTGTCACCCGGATGCTCCTGCAGGTACACCGCCCGGGCATAGAACAGCCCGGCCGCGCCCTGGATGTGGTGGCCGTACTCGTGCGCGATGGTCAACAGGTACGCCAGATCCTCGCGCGGCCCGAACGCCTTGTTCATCTGCAGCACGTCGGTATACATGACGTGGTTGCCGTAGCAGTAGAACGCGAGCACCCTGCCGGACAACGGCCTGAAGTTACCGCACGGGGTGTTGACCGGCCTGTCGAACACCACCAGGCCCGGGTCAGGCTGCTTGATGCCGAGCCGTTCAAGCACCGGCCGCCAGCCGTCGTTGAGGCAGCTGAACAGCTTCTGGTAGTAGCGCTTCTGCGCCTCCAGGTCGCCGTTGCCGAGCTTCTCGGCCGGACAGTTCAGCTGGCCGAGCCCGCCGGCCTGGTAGATCGGCGCATTGAGCAGGACGTCCTCGGCCGTGCCCTGCTCGGGTCTGTTCGTCGCCGTCGGCACGACCGACGGCCCGACCCGGCCGGGGCGAGGGCTCGCCGTAGTACTGCCGTTCAGCAGGGAGCCGAGAAGCAACACGATCCCGATGATCACGAACACGAACGCCGCGACGCCGAACATCAGCACCTTCAGGCAGCCCGACCTACGACGGCGTGGCGGCGGGCCGAACCCGTTGAACTGCGGGTATCCGCCACCGCTGTACTGCTGTGGCCATTGGCCGGGGTATTGCTGTCCGTACGGTTGCTGGCTATAGGGCTGTTGCTGCCGGTAGGGCTGCTGCGGCCACGGCTGCGCCTGCGGCGGCGGCAGCACGCCGGGCGGCTGACCCTGGCCGTACCCGTACGGCGAGCTCACATGTACCCCACTTCTCGGCCTGTCACGCGGCGAACCGCTTCGAGACTACCCTCGGGGCATGTCACCGATGCGCCGCCTCGTGCGGGCCGCCCTGACCGTTGCCTCAGCCACCGTTCTCACCGGGTTCGCCGTGACAGCCGCTTCCGCGCAGCCGGCCGAGGACAAGGTGACGTCGTACGCCGCCCAGCTCAACCTCGACGGCGACGGCGTGCTGCACGTCAAGGAGACGGTCGAATTGACGGCCGGTGGCGACACGGTCAGCCGGACGCTGCTCACCAGGCTGCGCTCCGACGCCGAACGAGACCGGGTCTGGAAGCTGAGCAACATCGCCGCGACCGTCGGAGGCCAGCAGGCAGACGTGAAGACCGAAGACGTCGACAACGGCACCAAGATCGATGTGAAGGCCGGCAGCGGCGACAAGACAGTGGCCTACAGCTACGACGTCGACGGCACGGTGGCGGACTCGATAGAGGGCCGGCAGGTGAGCTGGCCGGTCGTGCAGGGCTTCGACTCCACGATCCCGCAGGCACGGATCAGCGCGACGATCCCGTTCGCCTCCTGGGTGACCTGCTTCGCCGGCCGCGAGGGGAACAGCGTGCCGTGTACGTCGTCGCAGCTCGGAGAATCCGCGGCGATCGAGATCGAGCAGACGTCACTGCCACCGGACGGCCGGATCACCCTGGTCGCCGGGCTGAGCAGCGATGCGACGGTCACGCCGAACGCCGACTACGCCGAGTACTGGAGCCTCGGCCGGGCGTTCACCGTCGACGGCGCCACCGTCGGCCTGGCCGCGCTGGTGCTCGGACTCGGCCTGCTCGGTGCCGCCGCACTGTGGCTGTTGCGCGGCCGGGACGCGGCCAAGACCTCCGACGGCGCGTCGGATCCGGCGCGGCCGGTGCTCGACGGCGCCGACGGCCCGCAGTTCGCGGCGCCGGACGGCATCCGCCCGGGCCAGGTCGGCACGGTCGTCGACGAATCCGCCGACCTGGTGGACATCACCGCGACCCTGCTGGACCTTGCCGTACGCAACTATCTGACCATCACCGAACTGCCGCGCGAGGGCGAGTTCGGCCGGATGGACTGGACGCTGACCCGCCGGCATCCAGGCGGGCCCGAGCTACTCGCATACGAGAAGTCGTTGCTCGACGCAATCTTCGCCGATGGCGACGAGGTCACGGTCTCCTCGCTCGGCCCGTCGCTGCGGCCGCGGCTCACCGCGGTCCGGGAGAACCTGTACGCCGACGTGGTCACGCAGGGCTGGTTCACCCAGCGGCCGGACGCCGTCCGCAACCGATGGACGACCGCCGGGCTGGTGCTGGTGGCGACCGGCGCGGTACTGACGGTGGTGCTCGCGGCGGTGTCGAAGTTCGGTCTGGTCGGACTGGCGGTGATGCTGTCCGGTGTCGCGCTCACGCTGTCGGGCCAGGAGGCGCCGGCCCGTACGGCCCGCGGCGCGGCTGTCCTCGGCCGGATCTTCGGGCTGCGGGCCTACCTTGCCGGCGAGTCCGCGGCGGACCTGCCGCAGGAGCGACGGCTGGAATTCGCGTCCCGCTGTCTGCCGTACGCCACCGTGCTGGGACTGACCGAGAAGTGGGCGCTGGAGATCGCCGCGACCGACGAGGACGACACCCCGGACGAGGGCATCGGCTGGTACAACGGCCCGGACAACTGGCACCTGTCGAACATCGGCGAGTCGCTGTCCAACTTCGTCACCGCCGTCAACGGCTCGCTATCCACCGGTCGCCGCCTCTTCGCCGACTAGCCCTTTGGCCAGGGCGTTTACTGATCGTTGGACGCAAATGACAGGCCTGCGCGCTCACCTGTGCGGGCTCGCGGACCTGGCCGGTCACGTGCGTCCAACGATCAGTTCACCAAGAAACGGGGTCAGGCCACCTGGCTGTCGGGAGCTGACCAGGTGATGCAGCTGGCGGACGTGTGGTTGTTGAACCCACGGGTCGCCCAGTAGCCGTTGTTGGTCCAGTTGCCGTGGTCACGCGGGTAGCCGGGCTGGTCGCCCATGTGCGAGACCGTCCAGCGCCACTGGGTCAGGAACGTGCCGGTCATCGGGAAGTAGGCACGGTCCGCGCCCAGGTACGCTCCGCCCATGCAGGTCGCCTGCAGTTCGCGGCGGCGGTTCTCCTGGAGCTTGTCGGCGCTGGTCTTGAACAGGTAGAGCTGCCGGTTCCAGGACGCCTGCAGCACACCGGACAGGTACTGGACGTGGTGCCCGTACTCGTGCGCGATGGTCTGCGCGATGAAGGTCCGCGCCCACAACGGGTTCTGGTTCCACCAGCCGACGTACACAGTCCACGGGATGAAGATGCGGCCGCCGTACGCCGAGCAGAAGTAGGCCTGGCCGGTCACGTTGCCGCAGCCGGTCGCGACCGTGCTGCTGTAGTAGACCAGCGTCGGCGAGTGGAAGGCGATGCCGGCCTTGCGGAAGTTCACGATCCACGCCTTGCTGAGGCAGGCGACGAAGTATGTGTGGTACGCCTTGATCGGAGTCAGCTGGTTCAGCTGATTGCGCGGCTCGTGACAGGCCGAGACACCCACCGGGCCGCCGTACTTGTAGAGCTTGTTCCACCGCACGGTGTTGTACCAGCTGGTTGCCGCGGAGGCCGAGGTGGCCGTGGTGGCCGTGGTGGCCGAGCCACCGGGCGCAACCGCCGCCGGCTTGGCGGCCGCGACGGACTTGGTGGTGACCGCGGTGCCGCTGTTCGGCTGCGGCACAGGGCCGGCCTGTGCGGAACCGGACGGCAGCGCGACTGCCGCGCAGCCGGCCAGCGCGACCAGAGTCACGCCGGCACGCTTCGTCAGGGACCAGCGCGCGGTACGTGGCCGGCTGGTGCCAGGGTGGTTCGTCATTCTCTCACTCTCGGGTCGGGTACGTGCGAGCAAGGAGTCTGACACCCTCAGAGCTCAACCGGTTCCCGAGGTCTTGAAGTCAGCAGTATGAGCAGTATCAGCGAACGGTCGACGGTGCCGCGGCGAAGGTGTTGCACAGCCCCGGGTTGATCCCGTTGAAGCCGCGCCCGGACCAGTAGCCGTTGTACACGCGGCCGCCGTGGTCGGGGACCTTCGGCTTGCGGGTGTCGTACTCGTCGCCCATATGCGTCACCACGAATCGCCACATCGTGGCCAGCTCGCCGCTGACCGGGAAGTAGCGCTTGTCGGCGCCGAGATAGACACCGCCGAGGCAGGTCGCCTGCAGTTCGCGCCGTCTGCTCTCCAGTTGCTTGCCGGCGGTGGTGCGGCTCGTCGCCGACCGGGCGAACGACGCCTGCAGGATGCCGGTCATCATCTGTACGTGGTGGCCGTACTCGTGGCTGATCTGGATCGCCATCGTGGCTCGGCCGAACACCGGGTTGGTCTGGTACGCCTTCACCG
>JBKPSJ010000350.1:0-23693 GCA_046765875.1 Actinomycetota bacterium | reverse complement strand
GGCGCTGGCCGGCGCGCTCGACCACTGGTGGGAGGTCGGACTGGACTTCGTGCGCGCCGCGGGAGGCGGGGTGGTCGTCGGCGTCGTGGTCGCGCTGGTGCTGGCGAAGTTCCGCAAGCACATCACCGACCCGGTGCTGGACACCTCACTCAGCTTCATGGCGCCGTGGATCGCCTACATCCCGGCCGAGGAACTGCATGCCTCGGGGGTGCTAGCGGTCGTCGTGACCGGCTTGCTGCTCGGCCACAAGGCGCCGGTACTGCAGTCGGCGGCATCGCGGCTGTCGGAGCGGACCAACTGGCAGACGGTGGAGTTCCTGCTCGAGAACGCGGTGTTCCTGCTGATCGGGCTCCAGGCCCGCTGGATCATCGACGCGCTGCGACAGAGCACGCTGCCGACCGACCAGATCGTCGTCGCGACCATCGGCGTCTTCGCCGCGGTGGTGCTGTTGCGGCCGATCTGGGTGTTCCCGGCGACATACCTCCCGCGGCTGATCCCGGCGGTCCGGCGCGCCGATCCGAGTCCGCGGTGGACCGTGCCCGCCGTGATCTCGTGGGCGGGCATGCGCGGAGTGGTCACGCTGGCCGCGGTGTTCGTGCTCGGGGCCGACGTCGCGCATCGGGAGGTGCTGGTGTTCATCGCCCTGGCGGTGGTCGCCGGCACCCTGCTGCTGCAGGGCACCACGCTGCCGTGGCTGGTGCGGCGGCTCGACCTGCGCGGCCGGCCCGACCCGGCCGAGGACGCGCTGCAGGAGGCGGCGATCCTGCAGGCCGCGCACAAGGCCGCCTGGCGCGAACTGCAGAACGTCATCACCGACGACGACGATCCGAAGGTGGTCACCCGGGTCAAGAAGCGCGGCGAGGCCCGCACCCTGGCCGCATGGGAGCGGCTCGGCCGGCCCGAGTCCGAGGCGGAGACGCCGAGCGAGGCTTACCGGCGGCTGCGTATGGTGATGTTGCAGGCAGAGCGGCAGCACATCCTGAAGGTCCGCGACCGTGGCCTCGTCGCCGGCGAGGTGCTGCAGCGGGCCTTGAACGCACTCGATGTCGAGGAGTCGATCCTCGACCGTTCGGAGGAGGACGACGTGGGCGGCCGGAACGATGACCTGCAGGCGCCCCCACAGCAGCAGGCGCATGTCTGCGAGCACCTGGCGGCGGCACCGGCGGTGACCACGCCGAACACGCCGGACGGCTGCGAGGAGTGCCTCGCCGAGGGCGGCACCTGGGTGCACCTGCGGCTGTGCCTGGAGTGTGGCCACGTCGGCTGTTGCGACTCCTCGCCGGGGCGGCACGCCTCGAAGCACTTCGCCTCCGTCGGCCACCCGGTGATGCGCAGCTTCGAACCGGGCGAGTCGTGGCGCTGGTGCTTCGTTGACAACAAGCTCGGCTAGGTCGGACGGTATGGCCGACTGCCCGTTCTGCCAGATCGCCGCCGGAAAGGTCGAGTCGTACGCCGTGTACGAGTCGGACACGATCTACGGCTTCCTGGACGCCCGGCCGGTCTTCAAGGGCCACACCCTGCTGGTACCGCGGCAGCACATCGACACGTTGCTTGACCTGCCTGATGCGCTGATGCCAGACCTTTTCGGCGCGGCCCGCGCGGTCGCCGGTGCCGTACGCGACGGCCTCGGCGCGCAGGGCTCGTTCGTCGCGATGAACAACGTGGTGTCGCAGTCGGTACCGCACCTGCACGTCCACGTCGTACCGCGGACCAAGGGTGACGGCCTGCGCGGCTTCTTCTGGCCGCGTACCAGGTACGGCGACGACGCCGAAGCAGAGTCGTACGCCGCCAAACTCCGCGCCGCTCTAAGCTGAGCCGCGCAGTTCCAGGTCGGTCTCGATGATCGTCGGCGACTCCGGCAACGGCTCGCCGGACAGTTGGGCCAGCAGCAGCCGGGTCATCTCGCGGCCCATCGCCTCGGCCGGCTGGTGTACCGAGCTCAGCGGCGGCTCGGAGTGCTTGCCGGCCGGCGAGCCGTCGAAGCCGATCACCGCGACGTCGTCCGGCACCCGCCGGCCCTGCTCCTTGAGCACCTGCAGCGCCCCGAACGCCATCGGGTCCGAGGCGGCGAACACGGCGTCCAGGTCCGGCGCCCGCTCCAGCAACCGGGCCATCGCCTCCGCGCCGCTGGCTTCGCTGAAGTCGCCGAACTCGACCAGCCCGTCGCCGACCACCTGCCGGTAGCCCTCGAGCCGGGCCACCCCCGGTGCCATGTCCTGCGGGCCGGCGATCGTCGCGATCGTGGTCCGGCCGTGCTCGAGCAGGTACTCGACCGCACTCCGGGCGCCGGCGGCGTTGTCGGCGTCGACGTACGGGACGTCGATCCCGCTGAGCGGCCGCCCGCACAGCACGATCGGCAGCCCCGCGTCGACCACCCGGCCGGGCAGCGGATCGTCCGCGTGCTGCGACAGCATCAGTACGCCGTCGACATGCTCGCGGGTCAGGAACCTGCCGACCCGGTCCCGCTCGGCCGGGCTCTGCACCATCGACAACCACATCTGCAGCTGGGTGTCGGCCAGCGCGGCGCTGATGCCGCGGACGATGCCGGCGAAGTACGGCTCGGCGAACAGCCGCTCCCCCGGCTCCGGGATGACCAGCGCGATCGAGTCGGTACGCCGGGTGACGAGGCTGCGGGCGGCCCGTGACGGCACGTAGCCGAGTTCCTCGATCGCATCCAGTACGGCCTTGCGGGCTGAGTCGCTGACCTGGCTGGACCCGTTCACCACCCGGGAGACGGTCCCCCGCCCCACCCCGGCGCGGGCGGCCACGGTGTCGATCGTCGGTCGGTCTCGCTTCATAGTTCAGACCCTGCCCCGGATCAGGCCCGAGTACCAGCGTGCGCTTGTCTTCGGCACGCGTGTCTGGCTCGGATAGTCGACGTACACCAGTCCGAACCGGCGCGTGTAGCCCCACGACCACTCGAAGTTGTCGAACAGCGACCAGCAGAAATAGCCCTTCAGCGGTACGCCGGCGCCGATCGCGTCAGCACAGGCCCGCAGGTGGCCGTCCAGGTACGCCACCCGGTCCGGGTCGTCGACCGAGCCGTCCGGTCCGGGCCGGTCGTCGAAGGCCGCGCCGTTCTCGGTCACGTACAGCGGCACCGTCGGGTAGTCGCGGTGCAACCGGACCAGCACCTCGGTCAGCCCGGCCGGGTCGATCTCCCATCCCATCGCCGTGACCGGCAGGCCCTGGCCGACGAAGCCGACGTCCGGGTCGCCGACCCACGGTGACGCGTCGTTGCCCGCGCCACCGCCATGGCCGTCCGATCCGCGTACGCCGGGCGAGCCGGTCACGACGTGCCGGGTGTAATAGTTGATGCCCAAGGCATCGATCGGCGCGGCGATCGTGTCGAGGTCGCCGTCCAGCACGTGCTCGAACGCCGTCAGGTGATCCAGGTCGTCGACCAGGTCCGCCGGGTAACGACCGAGCAGGAGCGGGTCGGCGAAGAATCTGTTCTGCAGCGCGTCGATCTTCCTGGCCGCCTCCTTGTCGGCCGGACTGGATGACGCGGGTGTCACGGCGTACAGGTTGATCGTGATCCCGACCTGCGAGCCCGATGCCCGCAGTGCCCGGGCGGCCAGGCCGTGCCCGAGCATCAGGTGGTGCGCGGCCTCGACCGCGGCCATGGGCTCTCGCCGGCCGGGTGCGTGGACGCCGGACGCGTAGCCCAGGAACGCCGAGCACCACGGCTCGTTCAGCGTCGTCCAGTGCCGGACCCGGTCCGACAGCCGGGCGTGCACCGCGACGGCGTAGTCGGCGAACCGTTCCGCGGTGTCGCGGACCGGCCAGCCGCCGGCATCCTCGAGTTCCTGCGGCAGGTCCCAGTGGTACAGGGTCGGCCACGGCTCGATGCCCTGGGCGAGCAACTCGTCGACCAGCCGGTCGTAGAAGCCCGTCCGTATCATCCCGGCGCCGCCCGGCTGGACCCGTGGCCAGGAGATCGAGAACCGGTACGCCTGCAGGCCCAGCTCGGCCATCAGCGCGACGTCCTCGCGATACCGGTGAAAGTGGTCGATCGCGACGTCGCCGTCGTCACCGCCGAGCACCCGGCCCGGCGTATGTGCGAAGGCGTCCCAGATCGAGGGACCCCGCCCGTCCGCGTCGACAGCGCCCTCGATCTGGTACGCCGCGGTCGCCGCCCCGAGCAGGAAGTCTTTCGGGAGACCCGGGGCGGCGACGTCTTGGATGTGGGGGGCGGCCCGCGTGTCGGTCACGACTTCAACGCCCCCTCCATGATTCCTCCGATGATCTGACGGCCGAACACGACGAACACGATCAGCAGCGGGATCGTCGACAGTGCCGTCGCCGCGAACACCTGCGCGTAGTCGGTGTAGTACGCCGTGGCCAGCAGGCCCAGCGACAACTGCACCGTCGGCGTATTGGCGTCAAGCACGGCGTACGGCCACAGGAAGTCGTTCCAGGTCTGCATGAATGTCAGCAGCGCGAGTACGGCGACCGCCGGCCGCAGGGCGGGCATGACCACGCTCAGGTAGATCCGGAACGTCGAGCACCCGTCCACCCGAGCCGCCTCGACCAGTTCGTCGGAGATGGCCTGGACGGCGTACTGGCGGATCATGAACACGCCGAACCCGCACACGAGCGCCGGGCCGATCACCGCCTTGAGCTCACCGTTCCAGCCGATCTTGACCATCAGCATGTACAGCGGGATCAGGCCGAGCTGGACCGGCACCATCATGGTCGCGATCACCACCAGCAGCAGCGCGCCGCGGCCGCGGAACCGCAGCTTGGCGAACGCGAACCCGGCCAGCGTCGCGAACACCACCACCGCGACGGTCACGACGCTGGAGACCACGACAGAGTTCACCAGACCGTACGCGAACGCGGCGTGGTCGTTCTCGAACACCCGCTTGATGTTGTCGCCGAGGTCACCACCGGGGACCAGCGGCGGCGGTACGTCGTTGACCGCGTCGTTCGAGCGGGTCGCGATGACGAACATCCAGTAGATCGGGAAGATCGACAGCACGCAGCCGATGATCAGGCCGATATACGTCATCGGGCTGGTCCGCCACAGCCGCGTCATCGGACACCTCGCACCATGCGCCGGATGACGACGACGTTGAGGATCGAGATGACCACGATCATCAGGAACAGCGTCCACGCGATGGCCGCGCCGTACCCGTAGTGGAAGCGCTGGAACGCGTTCTCGTACATGTACATCGTGATCGTCTGGAACTGGCCGAGCGTGCCGCCCTGCATCTTGCCGAACCCGAAGATCATCGGCTCGGTGAACAGTTGCAGCCCGCCGATCGTCGCCACGATCACGGTGAACAGCAGCGTCGGCCGCAGCAATGGAACAGTGATGCGCCAGAACTGCTGCCATGGTCTGGCGCCGTCGACCGCGGCCGCGTCGTACAGATCCCTCGGGATCGCCTGCATCGCACCGAGCAGGATCAGCGCGTTGTAGCCGGTCCACCGCCAGTCGACCATGGTGGCGATCGCGACCCACGCGGACAGACTGCTCGCCTGCCAGTCCACCCGCTCGATGCCGACGCTCGTCAGCATCCAGTTCACCAGCCCGACATCACGGGCGAACAACTGGCCGAACACGATGCCGACCGCCGCCACCGACGTCACCGTCGGCACCAGCACACCCATGCGGAACACCGTCCGCGCGCGGATCGCCCGGTTCAGCAGATTCGCCAGCACCAACGCGATCAGCAACTGCGGCACCGTGGCGATCAGGAAGATCGCGAACGTGTTGACGACGGCATTCCAGAAGTCCGGGTCGGACATCAGGTCGGTGTAGTTCTGCAGCCCGATGAACGTGTGCCCACCGATCAGGTGCCAGTCGTGCAGCGACACCCACCCGGTGTAGACCAGCGGGAACACCCCGAAGATCGCGAACACCACGAAGAACGGCGAGACGAACAGGTACGGCGACAACCGCATGTCCGCCCGGGTCAGCCGGGTCCGCCAGCCCGGCCGTTCAGGCCTTTTCCTTCGGTCCTGCTCCGGCGAACCAGTCGGGATGGTCGGCTCGCCGGAGCGGATGGCGGTGGACACGGCGCTCAGAGCTTCGCTTCCTTCGCGGCATCGCGAAGTGCCTTCTGCCAGGCCTGTTCCGGGGTCAGCTTGCCCTGCTCGACGGCCTGCATGGCCGGCTCGAACGCACGCTCCTTGACCGCCTGGTGCTTCGGCCCGAGGATCATCGGCTTGAGCGACTTCGCGCCCTTGCCGAAGATTTCGCCCACCGGGGCGTTGGAGAAGTAGTCGTTCTTCAGCGCCAGGAACGCCGGGTCGTCGAGCGCCTGCGGCGACGACGGCAGCGGTCCGGCCTCCTTGAAGGCACCGATCTGTCCCTGCGGGCTGGTCAGGAACTTGGCCAGCTCGTAGGCCTCCTTGGGGTGCTTGCTCTGCGCCGGTACGGTCAGCCAGGAGCCGCCCCAGTTACCGCCGCCACCGGGCACCGCCGCGACGTCCCACTTGCCCGCGTTCGCCGGGCCGGAGTTGCCCTTGATGATGCCGAGCATCCACGACGGGCACATCGTGACCGCGAAGCTGCCGGTCTTGAACCCTGCCTCCCAGTCCTTCGACCAGGTCTGCACCCGTGCGGTGATGCCCGCGTCGACCATCTTCATGACGGTGTCCCAGGACGACCGTACGGTCGGGTTCTCCTCGGCGATCAGCTTGCCGTCCTTGTCGTAGAAGTTCTCCTCACCCTGCTGGAACAACAGGGCGCTGAACGACGTCGTCACCGAGTCCACGAAGCCCTTGGCGCCGGTCTTGGCCGCCTGGAAGTTCTTGCCGGTCTCGATGAACTGTTCCCAGGTCGGCCACAGCGCCGAGACCTTGTCCCGGTCGGTCGGCAGGCCGGCCTTGGCGAACAGGTCCTTGCGGTAACAGACCGCCAGGCCGCCCACGTCGGTGCCCAGTCCGATCAGCTTGCCGTCGGCGGTCTTGCCGAGCTCCCACTTCCAGGGCAGGAAGTTCGGCTCGAGCTCGGCCGCGCCCTGGTCCAGCAGGTTGACGAAGTTCTGCGGCTGGGTCTTGAACTCGTTGAGGATGCCCTCCTCGAGCGCGACCACGTCGCCGGCGCCGCTGCCGGCCGCCAGCCACTGCGTGAGCTTCGGCTTGTAGTCGTCGAGCTTCTGTACGCTGCGGAGCTGCACCTTGATGCCTGGGTGGTCCGCCTCGTACTGCTTGGCCAGTGCCTTGTATCCGAAGTCGCCGAAGGAATCGACGACAAGCGTGATTTCACCACTCTGGGCGTTACTGCTGCTGCCCTCGTCGGCGTCCTTGCTGCATGCGCCGACCATGCCGATCGCGGTCGCCGCGGCCACCATCGCCACGAGGATCCGCCGTCTGCCGCCCATCCCTTACCCCTCCTCGGCCTCACAGCTCCCAATTTTGGGAGCGCTCCCAACGAAGCATCAAGGGGGCGTATGCGGCGTGTCAATAGCTCGATGGGAGCGTTTCCAACCTGCGGCCCACGCTGAAACGATCCATATGACCGGCCGAGCTGGGTGGGTGTGCGACCGCCGGGGTATCGGAGGTCAGGCGGGGCGGGCGACCAGGGCGGAGAGCTTCTTCGGCGCCATGATGCAGTAGCTGTCGGCGAGCAGTTCGGCGACCTCGTCCCAGTCGGTCTCGTCGTCGAGGACCATCCCGGCCACGTCCGGACCCCAGCGGGCACGGAAGAACCGGTGGTGCAGTTCGCCGAGCACATCGGCCTCCGGCGAGCGGAACGTGACCACGCAGAACGGCCCGTCGTCGCCGACGGCCCGGGCATACGCCGGCGGGTACCCCTCCTCGACCATCAGGACGTGCGCGAAGGTCCGCTTGCGGACCCGCCAGCGCTCACCGACCCAGGCCTCCTCCTCGTACGCGTCCGGAAGCGCGAGACAGATCTCGCTCAACCGGGCCACGATCTCGAGCGGGACATCCGGTTTGTCGGCCACCCGGTCCTCCTGTCTGGTCTCCAGTCTCGAAGCTATCCGCCCGCACCGACAGTCCCGGCTCGGTCGGTGGCGGGCGCTACGGTGGCGGGCATGTCAGCGCCCTCCGTCCAGCAGCCGGCCACCCTGCGTCCCGCGCGGGATTCCGACGTACCGGTCGTCGCCGGGATCTGGTACGAGGCGTGGCTCGACGGCCATCTCGGCAACGTGCCCGACGAGCTGGTCAAGATCCGTCCGCCGGAGTCGTTCCAGACCCGCACCGCAGCGCGTGTCGCCGAGACCACCGTGGCCGACACCGGCTCCGGACTGGCCGGATTCACCATGGTCCACGACGACGAGGTCGAGCAGGTGTTCGTCGCGGCCGCACACCGCGGCAGCGGTGTCGCCACGATGCTGCTGGCGGAGGCGGAGCGCCAGGTCGCCGCGAATGGCTACGACATCGCGTGGCTCGCGGTCGTACCGGGTAACGCGCGGGCGCGCCGGTTCTACGAGCGGCAGGGCTGGACCGACGAGGGCCCGTTCGACTACCCGGCCCGGCTCGAGTCCGGCGGCATCATCCCGGTTCTGTGCCACCGGTACACCAAGCCGCTGACCTGATCCCTCCCAAAGCTGAAGGAAATATCAGCCCCGACTGGTGAACCGGGCGGACCTTGCGCCCGTATCGGCTGCAAAAGAGTCTCGCCAGACCGGCCCAGCCCGGACCTCGGCGACGCCATGCATCCGAACTGGAGGGGTGAAGATGCACCGCAGCCCGCTGATCACGCTACTCGCGGTCGGTGCCGGCATCGGCGGCCTGCTGCTCGCCAACGCGATCCAGACCGACGACGACACCGCCGCCGGCACTCCAACCGGCTCCGCCAGCACCGTACCGACCACGGCTCCGACCACGGCACCGTCGTCCAAGCCCAAGCCGGCGCCGTCGTCGACCGAGGCGCCGAGCCAGACTCCGTCCGTCACCGCGAAGCCGTCCGCGCCGCCCGCGTTCCCGAACAAGATCGTGTACGCCGGGCGCACCGACAACCGGCGGGCATCGGTCGCCATCGCCGTGCTGAACGGACGATCGGCGGCGTACTTCTGCGACGGCCGTTCGATCGAGGCATGGTTCACCGGCACCGCGGCGAACGGGCGGATCGCGCTGCGCTCGAAGAAGGGCGACACCGTCGAGGCGTGGCTGAAGGGCACGGACGTCATCGGCGTGGTCCGGATCGGCGCGCGAACCTTCCCGTTCACCGTCGGGAAGGCGGAGCCGCCGGCCGGGTTGTACCGGGGCCGCGCGGCGGCCAACGGCCGTACCACGACGATCGGCTGGATCGTCCTGCCCGACGGCAGCCAGGTCGGCATCAGCTCCGACGGCAGATCCGTTAAGCCGGCACCGCGGCTCGAGCCCACCGATGGCGGCGTCACTGTCAACGGCATCCGTATCGAGGCCCTCCCGGTCTCCGGCGCCACCACCTTCTGACCGACAAAGGACACCGCCATGTCGACACCACCAAACCCACCCGCCCAACCAGACCGGCACCACCGCCCCCAGCCTGACCCCGACCCGGCCACCCCATCAGCCGCGCCGATGCCCACCGGCCGGCCCGAGACCGATCCCTTCGCCTTCGCATCCCTGGGACCAAACGAACCGCAGCCGGCGCCCGCCAACCCGAACCAAGCGCGGCCGACCTTCGACGGTCCCGGCGAACCTGCGCCGATGCCCGCCAGCCCGGGCCACGCAGCGCCGACACCCGGCGGTCCGGGCCAACCATCTCCGATACCCGGCGCGAACGGGCCGACGGAGCGGTTCTGGCCTGATGCGCCGAACCAGATCGGCGGGCCGTATCCGTACGCGAACCGGCAGGGCGGCGGCACAGACCCGCGCGCGGGCGGGGTGAATCCGGATGCCGGCGGTGCTCAGGGCAGGGGTGGGCAGGCGAGTCCGTTTGGACAGGGTGCGGGTTCGGATCCTTATGGGGTGCCGGGGCCGCAGGCGCCTTATCAGGAGTTGCCGATTCCGCCGCCGATGCAGCGGCCGCTGGCGCGCACCAAGCCGGTCACGCGGGCGGCGGCGGCCGTGGTGCCACTTGGAATTGGGGCGGCCGTCGCCGTCGCGCTCGGCGTGTACGGCCGCGTGCACAACCCGACCGGTGTCGCCATCGACGTCGCCGGGTTCTCCAGCACGCAGTCGGTCAAGACGTGGCTAGCGACCGTCGCCATCGTGCTGGCGATCGTGCAACTCATTTCGGCGTTCGCCGTTTACGGCAGGATCCCCGGCCCGTCCTGGTCGGGCACGCTGCACAAGTGGTCCGGCCGGCTGGCGGTGCTGTTCACCCTGCCGGTGGTCGCGCATTGCCTGTACGCACTGGGCTTCCAGTACGACACCGGCCGGGTGCTCATCCACTCCGTGCTCGGGTGCTTCTTCTTCGGCGCGTTCGCCGCGAAGATGCTCGTGCTCAGCCGCGACGACGCACCCCGGGGGCTGTTGCCGGTCATCGGCGGGCTCGTGTTCAGCGCGCTCGTCGGTCTCTGGCTGACCTCGTCGCTGTGGTTCTTCACCACCGTCGGCTTCACATTCTGACCGCCAAGACTCAAAGGATCCGAGAGGACGTTCCATGACCGAGCAACACCCCGGTACGCCGACCCGGCGGACCGTCGTGACCGGCATCGGCCTCACGGCGCTGACGGTCGCCGTGGCCGGCTGTGCCAAGTACGGCGAGGCCAGCACTCCGGTCACCGCGCCGGCCGGAACGGCAGTGGCGAAGACCTCGGACATCCCGGTCGGCGGCGGCAAGGTCTTCGGCGACGCGCGCGTGGTCGTGACGCAGCCGACCCAGGGCACCTTCAGGTGCTTCACCGCGATCTGTACGCATCAGGGCTGCACGGTCGCCGACGTCGCCGGCGGCACGATCAACTGCGGCTGCCACGGCAGCAAGTTCAACGCCGCGGACGGCGCGGTCGTCAATGGCCCTGCCTCGACACCGCTCGCCCCGCAGCAGATCACCGTTACCGGCGACTCGATCGAGCTAGGCGGTCAGGCTCAGACCAAACAGTCCGAGAAGCCGACGACCGAGGAATCCCCCGAGCCGACGGAGTCGGAGGAGACCGCAGAGGCCGGCCCGGTGCTCGCGCGCACCGCCGAGATCCCGGTCGGCGGCGGCAAGGTGTTCGCCGACAAGCAGCTCGTTGTCACCCAGCCGTCCAAGGGCAGCTTCAAGTGCTTCACCGCGGTCTGCACGCACCAGGGCTGCACGGTCGCCGACGTCGGTGGCGGCACCATCAACTGCGGCTGCCACGGCAGCAAGTTCAACATCACCGACGGCTCGGTCGCCCTATCCCCTGCACAGCGCCCGCTCAAGTCCAAGCGCATCACAGTCCACAACGGCGCCATCCGCCTGGCCTGAAACCCTCAGTCAGCCTCGAGCACCTTCTCCTTCGGCGACGCGTCGACCGAACCCGGCATCTCCGCACCCGACATCAGACCACAGCCGACCGACAGGATTCAGGACAAAGCGCGCACCAGCACGGCTATTGCCGAGACGGCGGACAGGACGAGGATCAACGTACGCAGGAGTTGTGCCGGGAGCCGGTTCTGCAGCGGTATCGCGAGACCGAAGCCGCCGACGACGAACGGGATCCACCCGGCGCCGTACCCGAGTTGCCGCTCGCTCAGCTGACCGCCGACCGCCAGCGCGACCAGCGAGGACGTCGCACCGATCAGGAAGAACGCGGCCAGCGTCGCTCGCAACCGGGACCCCTGCTCGCGCTGCAGCACGATCGCCGCAGGCGGTCCTGCGATCCCGGCCGCCGTCGACGACACACCGGCCACGGCGCCGGCCAGCGCCAGGTTCGGCCGGCTCGGCCGTACGTCGAATCTCCACGCGGTCAGCGCCACCGCAGCAGTACGCCGATCCCGACTGCGATCCCGATCGTCTCGGCCGACAGCCAGCTCACAACGAGTACGCCGAGCGGCGTCGTCACCAGCCGGGCACCGGTCAGCCAGCCGGCGTCGGACCACGACACGTACCGCCACTCGTGCAGCATGGTCAGCGCCGGCATCACCGCGCCGAGCAGCAGCGTCGACCCCGGCAGCAGGGTCGGATCGAGCAGGGCGACCACCGGCACCGCGACCAGCGACAGGCCGAGCCCGACGGTGCCCTGCACGAACGCGGACAGCAGTACAGCGATACCGCCGACCAGCAGAACGCTGAGCTCCACCCTCCGTCAGCCGGCGAGCAGTGAGCGCAACACGTACTGCAGGATGCCGCCGTTGCGGTAGTAGTCCGCCTCGGCGGGGGTGTCGATCCGCACTACCGCGTCGAACTCCTTGGCCGATCCGTCCGGCGCGGTCGCTGTGACGTGCACGGTACGCGGGACCAAACCCTCGTTGAGCGCGGTGACACCGCTGATCGAGAACGTCTCCTCGCCGGTCAGCCCGAGCGACTCGGCGGTCTTGCCCTCGGGGTACTGCAGCGGCAGCACACCCATGCCGATCAGGTTCGACCGGTGGATCCGCTCGAACGACTCGGTGATCACCGCCCGTACGCCGAGCAGCGCGGTGCCCTTCGCGGCCCAGTCGCGCGACGAACCGGACCCATACTCCTTGCCGGCCAGGACGACCAGCGGCGTACCGGCGGCCGCGTAGTTCTGCGCGGCGTCGTAGATCGTGGTGACCTCGCCGTCGTCAGTCGTGAAGTCGCGGGTGAGGCCGCCCTCGGTGCCCGGCGCCAGCTGGTTGCGCAGCCGGATGTTGGCGAACGTACCGCGGATCATCACCTCGTGATTGCCGCGCCGCGACCCGTACGAGTTGAAGTCCTTGCGGTCGACGCCGTGATCGGCCAGGTACTGCCCGGCCGGGCTGTCGGCCTTGATCGAACCGGCCGGCGAGATGTGGTCGGTGGTCACCGAGTCGCCGAGCTTGGCCAGTACCCGGGCGCCTTCGATGTCGGTCACCGGCGCGGGATCGCGCTCCATCCCGTCGAAGTACGGCGGCTTGCGTACGTACGTCGACTCCGGATCCCACGAGAACGTGTTCCCCGAAGGCGTCGGCAGCGACTGCCAGCGATCGTCACCGGCGAACACGTCGGCGTAGTCCTTGGTGAACATCTCCGAGTTGATCGAGTTCGCGATCGTCGCCTCGACCTCCTCGGTGGTCGGCCAGATGTCGCTGAGGAACACGTCGGTCCCACTGGTGTCCTTGCCGAGCGACTCGGTCTCGAAGTCGAAGTCCATCGTCCCGGCCAGGGCGTATGCGATCACCAGCGGCGGCGAGGCCAGGTAGTTCATCTTCACGTCGGGGTTGATCCGGCCCTCGAAGTTGCGGTTGCCGGACAACACCGAGACGACCGCGAGGTCGTTGTCCTGGACACCCTTCGACACCGCGTCCGGCAGCGGGCCGGAGTTGCCGATGCAGGTGGTACAGCCGTACCCGACCAGGTGGTAGCCGAGCTTCTCCAGGTACGGCACCAGGCCGGCCTTCTCGTAGTAGTCCATGACGACCTTGGAACCGGGCGCGAGCGAGGTCTTCACCCACGGCTTGACCGCCAATCCCTTGTCGACCGCGTTCTTGGCCAGCAAGGCCGCGGCCAGCATCACCGACGGGTTCGACGTGTTCGTACATGAAGTGATCGATGCGATCACCACATGGCCGTGGTCGAGCTCGGTCTGCGCACCATCGAGCTCGATGGCCACCTTCTTGCTGGCCCGGTCGCGCTCGCGGTGGAGTTCGTGCGGCGCGTCGACGCCGCCGTGCCCGTTCGGCGCCGCCGGGTCGCTGGCCGGGAAGCTCCCGACCACCGCGGGGTCGGAGTCGTCGTCGGTCTCGCCGGCATAGTCCACCAGCGCGCCGCGGAACGCCTCCTTGGCGTTCGACAGCTCGACCCGGTCCTGCGGCCGCTTCGGGCCGGCGATCGACGGTACGACGGTGGACAGGTCCAGCTCGACGTACTCGGAGTAGCGCGGCTCGACCTCCGGGTCGTGCCACAGGCCCTGGTCCTTGGTGTACGCCTCGACCAGCTCGACCTGCCCCTCGGGCCGGCCGGTCAGCCGCAGGTAGTCCAGCGTGACGTCGTCGATCGGGAAGATCGCGCAGGTGGAGCCGAACTCCGGGCTCATGTTGCCGATCGTGGCCCGGTTGGCCAGCGGTACGGCGGCCACGCCCTCGCCGTAGAACTCGACGAACTTGCCGACCACGCCGTGCCTGCGCAACATCTGCGTGATCGTCAGCACCACGTCGGTCGCGGTCGAGCCGGCCGGCACCGCGCCGGTGAGCTTGAAGCCGACCACCTTCGGGATCAGCATCGACACCGGCTGGCCGAGCATCGCCGCCTCGGCCTCGATACCGCCGACGCCCCAGCCGAGGACGCCGAGGCCGTTGACCATGGTGGTGTGGCTGTCGGTTCCTACACAGGTGTCGGGGTACGCCACCCCGTCGCGAATCACCACCGTACGGGCCAGGTGCTCGATGTTGACCTGGTGTACGATCCCGGTGCCGGGCGGTACCACCTTGAAGTCGTCGAACGCGGTCTGGCCCCAGCGAAGGAACTGGTACCGCTCGCCGTTGCGCTGGTACTCGAACTCGACGTTGCGCTCGAAGGCGTCCGGACGGCCGAACACGTCGGTGATCACCGAGTGGTCGATCACCAACTCGGCCGGTGCAAGCGGATTGATCTTGGCCGGGTCGCCGCCGAGGTCGGCCACGGCCTCCCGCATGGTCGCCAAGTCGACACCACACGGGACTCCGGTGAAGTCCTGCATGATCACCCGGGCCGGCGTGAACTGGATCTCGGTGTCCGGCTCGGCGTTCTCGTCCCAGGAACCGAGCTTGCGGATGTGGTCGGCGGTGATGTTCGCGCCGTCCTCGGTGCGCAGCAGGTTCTCCAGCAGCACCTTGAGCGAGTACGGCAGCGTCGCCGCGCCGTCGATGCCCGCCAGCCTGAAGATCTCGTACGTCTGTCCGTTGACGTCCAGGGCGCCCTTGGCACCGAAGCTGTCGACGCTGGCCATCAGCCTGCTCCTCCTGCGTGTCCGCGTGGGTGATCGACGGTAAGACCCCATCCTGCCCATACCCCGTCTGGGTGGATTCACGGCCTTCAAACTATCTCGACATCAAGATACACGACATCGAGCCATCTGGGTGAAAATACCGGTTCGGTGAACTACAGCAGCGAGCCTCCCCGCGCGGTATCCTCTCTTGTGATCTGCATCACTCACTCCCTCGAGGGATGGGCGCGATGACCGGTACCAGAACTCACCTCGCTGCTGAGACGGCACCGTGCGGGCGGATTGTGGAGGGTGACCGCACCCGGGAAGGCGATGCCGACGGCCTGGTGATCGACCACGTGATCTACACCTGCGGCTGCCAGCGCACGCACCACGAGTTCCACGACGGCAGCGTCCGGATCAGGGTCATCCACCACGGCGGAAAGGTCATCCGCCATGGCGGAAGGGTCCTGACCGACGAGCACAGCGGCGATCACGAGGCCTGACCAGACCTATGACCGCGTCGTACGACGTCGTTGTGATCGGGGGCGGCGGAGCTGGCCTGCGGGCAGCGATAGCCGTAGCGGAGACCAACCCGCGGTTGCGGGTGGCGATCGTCTCCAAGGTGTATCCGATGCGAAGCCACACGGTCTCGGCAGAGGGCGGGGCCGCCGGGGTCGCCGGAGCGGACGACACGCTGGACGAGCACGCGTATGACACCGTTTCCGGCAGCGACTGGCTGGCCGACCAGGACGCCGTCGAGGCCTTCGTCCACGAGGCCCCACGCGAGCTGCTCCGGCTGGAGCACTGGGGTTGTCCCTGGAACCGGCAGCCCGACGGGCACATCGCCGTTCGCGCCTTCGGCGGCATGAAGAAGATGCGTACCTGGTTCGCGGCCGACAAGACCGGCTTCCACCTGCTGCACACGCTGTTCCAGACAACGCTGTCCTACCCCGACATCGTCCGGTACGACGAGTGGTACGTCACACGGCTGCTGGTCGACGACGGTGCGGTGCGCGGTCTCGTGGCCATCGAGCTGGCGACCGGACGGGTCGAGATAATCACCGCGAGGGCCGTGATCCTGAGTACCGGCGGGTGTGGCCGGGTCTACCCCTTCACCACCAACGCGAACATCAAGACCGGCGACGGGATGTCCCTGGCGTACCGGGCCGGCGCGCCCCTCAAGGACATGGAGTTCGTGCAGTACCACCCGACCGGACTGCCGTTCACCGGCATCCTGATCACCGAGGCGACGCGGGCCGAGGGCGGCTGGCTGCTCAACAAGGACGGCTACCGCTACCTGCAGGACTATGACCTCGGCAAGCCCTCGCCGACTCCGGTGATGCGCAGCATGGAGCTGGGTCCGCGCGACCGGCTGTCGCAGGCGTTCGTGCACGAGCAGGAGAAGGGCCGGACCATCGACACGCCGTACGGGCCGGTCGTGCACCTGGACCTGCGTCACCTCGGGGCGGAGCTCATCGACGCGAAACTCCCGTTCGTCCGGGAGCTGTGCACGAAGTACCAGAACATCGACCCGGTCAAGGAGCTCGTTCCGGTACGCCCGGTGGTGCACTACATGATGGGCGGCGTCCACACCGACATCCGCGGCGCGACGTCGGTCAAGGGCCTGTACGCCGCCGGCGAGGTCGCCTGCGTCAGCATCAACGGCGCCAACCGGCTGGGGTCCAACTCGTTGCCGGAGTGTCTGGTCTTCGGTGCGCGCGCCGGTCGCGCCGCGGCCGTGTACGCCGGCCTGTCGAAGGACAGCGCCTCGGCGGCCGTCGAGGCACAGGGGCGCGACGAGCAACGCCGGCTGGACAAGGAGCTCGGCCGGCATGCGAACGGACGTGAGCGTATCGCCGACGTCCGCACCCAGATGCAGGACACGATGGAGAGCGGCGCCGGGATCTACCGTGACGGGGCCGCGCTCGCGCAGGCCGCCGACCGGCTCCAGGAGCTGCGCGAGCGGTTCGCCAAGGTAGCCATCGACGACCACAGCCACAGCTTCAACACCGAACTGGTCGCCCTGCTCGAGTTGTCGTGCATGCTCGATGTCTCCGAGAGCATCATCGCGTGCGCCCTGCGCCGGGAGGAGTCCCGAGGCGCGCACCAGCGCACAGATTTCCCAGCCCGTGACGACGAGCGGTTCCTGGCGCACTCGCTGGTCCACCGCCGGCCCGACGGCAGTGCCAAGGTCGAATACCTACCGGTGACGATTACCCGCTGGCCACCGGGCGAACGCGTGTACGGGAGGTAGCTGCGATGGCAGACCGGATCACCCTGGAGGTCACGCGCTACCGGCCGGAGCAGGAGACCGAGCCGGTACTGCAGTCGTACGAGGTTCCGCTGCGCCCCGACTGGGCGGTTCTCGACGGGCTCAACTACATCAAGGACACCATCGACGGAACGCTGTCCTATCGCTGGTCCTGCCGGATGGGCATCTGCGGCAGCTGCGGGATGACGGTGAACGGCGAGCCCAAGCTGACCTGCGCCGTCTTCCTGTCCGACTACGCGCCGGGTCCGGTGCGCATCGAGCCACTGCCCAACTTCCCGGTGATCCGCGATCTCGTCGTCGACATCGGCGACTTCATGGACAAGCTTCCGAAGGTCAAGCCGTGGCTCGTCCGGGACGAGCAGAGCCCGGTCGAGAATGGCGAATACCTGCAGACGCCCGACGAGCTCGACGACTACAAGCAGTACAGCATGTGCATCAACTGCATGCTCTGCTATGCGGCCTGCCCTGTGTACGCACTAGAGCCTGAATTCGTCGGCCCGGCGGCGATCGCACTGGCCCAGCGATACAACCTCGACTCACGCGACAGCGGCGCCGATGACCGCATGGACGTTCTCTCGTCCGACGAGGGCGTATGGGCGTGCACGTTCGTCGGCGAGTGCTCCGCCGTGTGTCCCAAGGGCGTCGACCCGGCCGCTGCGATCCAGAGGTACAAGCTGACGGCGGCGACCCACGCGGTCAAGAGCTTCCTGATGCCTCGGGGCGCGCGGTGAGCCAGGTGGCCGGCCCCTACCGGCAGCCGGTGTCGCTGCTGTGGTGGACCCGGCGGCGCGCCTACGTCGTCTTCGTGCTGCGTGAGCTCAGCGCTGTCTTCGTGGCCTGGTTCGTCGCGTTCCTGCTGGTGCTGGTCGCCGCGATCGGCTCGGGCGCCGACTCGTACCAGCGCTTCCAGCACTGGAGCGGGCATGCCTGGGTGATCGCCCTGGACATCGTGGCGTTCGGGTTCATGCTGCTGCACATGGTGACCTGGTTCGGCCTGGCACCGAAGGCGATGGTGGTCAAGCTGCGCGGTCGCCGCGTTCCTCCGCGCGCCGTGCTGGCCGGGCACTACGCGCTCTGCGCGGTGCTGTCGGCCGTCATCGCCTGGGTGGTGCTTCGATGACGCGCCGACGCTCGCCCGAACCGCTGGTCTGGCTGCTGTTCAGCGCCGGCGGCACCGTCACCGCGCTGGTGTTCCCGATTCTTGTCTTCCTGTTCGGTCTCGCGTTCCCGCTGGGCTGGCTGTCCTGGCCCGACCACGCGCACCTGCTCGCGGTGGTGGACAACCCGCTCACCAAGCTCGTCGTGTTCGGGCTGTGCGTGCTGGCGCTGTTCCACTGGGCGCACCGCTTCCGGTACACCCTCTACGAGGGCCTCCAGCTCAAACACCTGAGCACCCTGATCGTTCTGCTCTGCTACGGCGGCGCGCTCGTGGGGTCGATCCTGGCCGCCTACGTCGTGATACGCGCCTGAAGCACTGACTGCTCGGCCTTCAGGACAGCTGGGGCATGACCTCGGCGGCGATGAGGTCGATGTGGTCGAGGTCGTGCAGGTCGAGGACCTGCAGGTACGCACGGGTCGCGCCGACCTCGCCGTATCGGCCGAGCGTGTCGACGACCTGGTCGACGGTGCCGGCGAAGCCGTTCTCCACCATTTCGCCCGGGTCCCGGCCGATCGCGGTCGCCCGGCGTTCGAACTCGACCCGGTCGCGGCCGGCGCAGACCGTGTGCGCGATCGAGTAGACCAGCGAGCCGGGGTCGCGTCCGGCCTCGGCGCACACCTCGCGGACCCGGGCGAACCGGCCCGCCACCGGCTCGACCGGCTCGAAGTTGGCGTTGAACTCCGCGGCGTACCGGGCTGCCAGCTCCGGCGTACGGGTCCGGCCCTTGCCACCGATGATGATCGGCGGATGCGGGTCCTGTACCGGCTTCGGCAGTCCCGGCGAATCGCTCAGCTCGTAATGCTCGCCGTCGTACGAGAACCGCTTGCCGACCGGCGTCTCCCACAAGCCGGTGATGATCGCCAACTGCTCAGTGAGCCGGTCGAACCGCTCGCCGGTGCCGGGGAACTCGATCCCGTACGCCGCGTGCTCGGCCTCGAACCATCCGGTACCGATACCGAGCTCGACCCGGCCGCCGCTCATCTGGTCGACCTGGGCGACGGTGATCGCGAGCACGCCGGGATTGCGGAACGTCGCCGACGTGACCAGCGTGCCGAGCCGGATCCGGCTGGTCTCCCGGGCGATCCCTGCCAGCGTGATCCACGACTCGGTCGGCCCGGGCAGGCCGTCGCGATCGCCCATCGCCAGGAAGTGGTCGGAGCGGAAGAACGCGCCGAAGCCGCACTCCTCGGCCTTCTTGGCCACGGCGAGCTGGTCGTCGTACGAGGCGCCCTGCTGCGGCTCGGTGAAGATTCTGAGGTCCATGCCGCCCAACCTAGACGCTAGCGGTGGGCCACCAGCTCCAAACGGCTCGCGTAGGACGGCCGCCACGCCGCCGACCGGTGGTCCAGGTGCCAGGCGACGTCGGTCTCGTCGATCGGCCGGTCCGCGATCGGTCCCTCCCACCACGCCGGGATCGAGTCGTACCAGCGGTCCACCCGGAGGGTCCGCCCGGCGGCATCGATCCGCGCGAACATCCATGCGCCGTGCTCGGAGTCGGTCTCCTCCTGCCACAACGCGTGCAGCAGGCTGCCGATCCGGTCGGACGGGAGCCGCGAGCCGGGCACCTCCGGCGGGTCCAGGTCGTACGAGTACCCGACCGCCTGCGGATTGGCGACGTACACGTGGATGGTGAAGCCGGACGGCACGATCTTGGTCCGCTCGCGGCACCACTCGTGCAGGGTCTTGTACGCCGGGCCCGGCTCGGGCCGTGACCGCGGCCGCTCGGGCTCCGCGCGCATCGCGTCCTCAAGCGACCTGACCGGCGCTGACTGGGGCTCAGACTCGTGCTGCGGCTCGTCCGCGCGGCGGCTCAACTGCGCGGCCAGATCGGGCACGATCACCAACTCGGGCATCGCGGCCGCCGGGGGTTCTTCGTCCAGCGCGGCAGCAGGTGCGTCGGCAGGTCCCGCACCCCCGCCCGGCCGGTCTCCAGCCTGGTGGACAACTGGCGCAGCCGCCCGATAGCCCTGCGGAACCTCCGTATGGCGGGCGGCCGCCTCCTGAGCTGCCGGTTCGGTCGCCTGAGGGGCCCGTGGCCCGGCCGGCTCGTGGGCTGCGGAACCAGCCGGCTGATAGGCCTCCGGCCCATCCACTTGGTGGGCCGGTGGCTCACCTGGCTGATCGGCGGCCGGACCAGCCGACCCATCGGCCGCAGGCTCCTCGGGGTGGTAGGCCGCTGGAGCTGCCGGCTGGTAAGCGGCCTGCCCATCAGGGGCGGAGGCAGGCGGCTCAGCCGACCCAGAGGCCGCGGGCTGCTCCGGCTGGTCGGCGGCCGGCTCAGCCGGCTGGTAGGCCGCCGCGTCTCCTGGCTGGTGCGCTACCGGTGCGTCCGGCCCGTACGACTCGGGCTCTTCCGCCTGGTCGGCCGCAGACTCATCCGGCCCATGGGCCGGATGCTGCTCTGCGGAGGCCGCCGGCTGCTCGGCGTGGAAAGCCGCCGACTCATCCGGCTGGCGCGCCGCTGGCTCATGCGGCGCCGGGGCCGGGTGGGACGGCTGCGTGCGGGCGAACGGACTGGGTTCGCGGGCGAACGGACTGCGCTCCACCGATGGGTGGGTGCCGTCAGCGTTCGCCTGGTCGTAGGGGTTGTACTGGGCGGTTTGCTCAGGGACAGGCTCGTACTGCGGCTGGTCGTAGGCGCCCTGTTCGTCCTCGTACTCCTCGTACCCGTCCTCGTCGAAGCCGTCCTCCTCGTCGTCCTCGAACAGCTGGAAGAAGCCGGTCGTGTCGTCGTCCTCCACGAAGTCGGCCTCTTCGTCCTCCGCATCGGAACCGGCATCCGCGGGCTGCGGCGCGAACGGTGACGCCCCGACGAACGGGGACTCCCCGGCGTACGGCGACTGCGCGACCGGCGCCGGCCCCACGAACGGCGGCGGCTGCGGCGGCTGATCCTGCTGTACCTGAGCCGCCTGTTCCGCCCGCGCCGCCGACGGCCCGCCGAACATCGCGGCCGCCATGGCACCCGCGTGCAGATCGGGCGGTCCACCGTCCGCCCGTACCGGTGCCCCGCGGAGCATCGCGAAGAACTGGCCCATCTCCTCCGGCCCGAGCCCGGTCGTTCCCGCCGCCCGGATCAGTCCCATCGCGCCGTATCGCACCTCGTCCGGGGCGAGGTAATCGCCGCCGACCCAGGACAGCACCTGCTCGGCGATCTCGTACTCGGCCTCGCGGTCGTCGGTCAGCCACGAGCCGAGCGCCAGGAAACCATCCTCGAGCGGCTGCCACGGGTCGCCGGGGTACGCCGCCCTGGCCCAGGTACCGGCGAAATGGCCGTAGATGAAGCCGAGCTGACCGGTGGCCACCCGGTGCCGTACCTCGGGCTGCCCGATCCAGTCCGGCGCGCCGGCCAGCAGGTCGGCGTACACGCCCTCCTCGGCGGTCCGGCTCTCCTCGTAGTGGTAGCCGAACAGCACCGCGCGACCGTCGGCGATCAGAATCAGTCGCAGATCGTTACCACGCGAATCCTCATAGTGCAGACCCCTGTCGTCCGCCCACCAGATCCGGTCGCGGCCTGTGGCGTGCGCCACCGCGGCGAGTGCGGCCCACCGTGCGCGCAGCTCGACCGGGTCGTCCAGATCGACGAGCGGCATCCCACACACCCCCTAGGAATCCAGGGATCTGCGTGAGCATAATTCAGCCCGCGTCGGGAACCAACGGCGCCCTGAACTCCAGTTCGGTCCCGCTGGGCTGTACACGCTGGATCTGGACCGAGCCACCGACCGCTCCGGCGCGGCTGCGCAGATTGCCCAGACCGCTCTCCCGGCCGTTCCAGGAGATGCCGACGCCGTCGTCGGTGATCCGCGCGACGACCTCGCGGCCGAGCACCACGATCTGTACGTCGACCCGCGACGCCGCGGCGTGTTTGGTGACGTTCGACAGGCCCTCGCGGACGGTGGCCAGCAGCTGTGGCCGCACGTTCGCCGGCACGACGCTGTCCAGCGGGCCGCGCAGCTCGACCCGCGGTACGTACCCGAGCGTGTCCACGTACTCGTCCACGACCTTCTCGACGTCCTCCCGCAACGAGGTGCGGTCCGGGTCCTTGTGCAGCTCGAAGATCGCCGCGCGCAGGTCCTCGATGGTCGCGTCGATGTCCTGTACGGCGCGGCGGATCCGCTCCTGCGCACCGGCCGAGAGCATCCGGTGCATGCCCTGCAGGTGCAGGCCGGTGGCGAACAGCCGCTGGATCACCAGGTCGTGCAGCTCGCGGGCGATCCGGTCGCGATCCTCCAGTACGGCCAGCGTGGCGCGGTCCTGCTGAGCCTGCACCCGGTCGAGCGCCAGCGTGGCCTGGTTGGCGAACGAGGCGATCAGATCGGTGCTCTCGTCGCCTCCGGCCAGCACTGTGTCACGGTGCGCGGCGACCACCAGGATGCCGCCGTCGTTCTGGACGCCGGCCCGCATCGGCACGACCACCGCCCGGCCGAGCTGCTCGACCGGCGGCGTGACCGGCATGCGGCCCTGGTCTCTGATCAGCTCGGCCAGGTCGTCGATCACGACGCTCTCGCGCCGGCTGATCACCTGCGAGATCGGAGACTGGTCGACCGGGGTCCGGGTGCCGACCAGCCACTCCAGGCCCGGGCAGTCGATCGCCTCGGTGACCAGCTCGTCGCCATCGCGCAGTAGCACCGCGCCGAGGTGACCACCGGCGACCTCCTTGGCTCTGCGGGCGATCAGGTGCAACGCCTCGCGCGATTCCAAGTCACCGTCGCCGAGCAGCAAACCGGTGATCTCGGCGGTCGCCTCGTGCCAGCTGTTGCGGCTCGAGGCCTGCCGGTAGAGCCGGGCGTTGTCGATACCCACCCCGGCGGCTCCGGCGAGCGTGCCGACGAGGTTCTCGTCGTCGTCGGTGAAGTTCGCGCCGCCCGCCTTGCCGGTGAGGTACAGGTGCCCGAACACCTCACCGCGGACCCGCACCGGAATGCTCAGGAACGAGCGCACTGGCGAGTCCGGCGCGTCGCCGTACGTGACGGTGCGCTCATGGCCGCCTTCCGAGCCGAGCACCTCGAGCGCGCCGTAACCGGCCCCGGACAGCTCACAGGCCGCCCGTACGATCCGGTCCAGGGCACTGTGCAGGTCCAGGTCAGCGCCGATGCTGACCACGGCATCGAGCAACGCCCAGACGCGTCCGGACTCCTCGTCCCGGCTCACTTCGCGTCCCCTCGTGTTCGTTCCATCACTGTAGGGAGTCAATACCCCGTTTGAAAAAGTACTATCCCTACCGCACCAGAGTCGAAAGTCCTGCTTTGATGGGACCAGGGGCCCGCGACAACGGCGACCGGCGGCCCTGCCTGCCGGCCGGTCGGTCAGGGAGTCTTACGGACATCTCGTCGAGGGGGAGGACGCAGATGGGCACCACCGGGAGGGGACCGGTCGCAGTCGAGGT
>JBKPSJ010000349.1:0-9478 GCA_046765875.1 Actinomycetota bacterium | reverse complement strand
CCCCGACGCCGAGTCCCACCGCATCGGCCCCGACGCCGACGACTCCTGCCGCTTCGGCGCCGACGTCAACCGAGCCGACGACCAGGCCCAGTTCGCCGGCGGCTGAACGACCCGGCACAGTGGCCGTCGGATGGGCGCCTGCGATGCGTATCGAGGTCGTCCACATCCTCAAGTCCCACAAGGCGAAGCCCCACAAGCCACGCCCGGCCGATTCACCGACCGCGGCGCCGAAACAGCCGAAGCACTCGAAGCACGCGAACCAGCCGAGGCCGACCGCCACGCCCGATCGGGCCAAGCAACCGACCCCGGCGCCGGCGCAGCCGAAGCGGCCGAAGCACCCGACGCCGACCGCGGCACCCGAGCGGACGGAGCAATCGACACCGCCTCTGGTGGCAACGCCGTCTCCGAATGGGCCTTGACAGCAGCGGGATCGATGGCGTACAAAACCATATTGTTATGAAACCATCGGGTTATGCACGGCAGCAGCTCGACGCGACGTTCGCCGCCCTGGCGGATCCGACGCGACGGGCGATCCTTGCCCGGCTCGCCAGCGGCGACGCAACGGTGACCGAACTGGCGGAGCCGTTCGCCATGAGCCAGCCCGCGGTGTCCAAGCATCTGATGGTTCTCGAACGCGCCGGCCTGGTATCCCGCCGCAAGGAGGCGCAACGCCGTCCCTGCCGGCTGGAGGCCGAGCCGTTGAGACAGGCGACCGAGTGGCTCGCGGACTACCGCGACTACTGGGAGGAGAGCTACCAGCGGCTCGACGCCCTCCTCGACGAGCTCGGCAAGGCGGACAGGTGAGCGGCCTCGAAGTCACCACCCGCGGCGCCACCGAACTCGTCCTCACCCGTGACTTCG
The DNA here is from genome assembly GCA_046765875.1 of Actinomycetota bacterium. Taxonomy (GTDB): domain Bacteria; phylum Actinomycetota; class Actinomycetes; order Propionibacteriales; family Kribbellaceae; genus DASRHY01. The sequence continues at coordinate 8,617 of JBKPSJ010000349.1, read as the reverse complement.
ACGCTCCACGCCACCGCGTGTACGCCGCCATCACAACACCGGATCTGCTCGTGCGCTGGTACGGCGCCCGAGGCTGGAACCTGGTCGGCTGCGAGGTGGACCTACGCGTCGGCGGCCGGTACGAGTTCGTCTCCCGCGGCCCCGGCGGTCAGGAGATGACCCAGTCCGGCACCTATCTGGAGATCGACAGGCCCGACCGGCTGGTGTTCACCGAGACGTTCGAGGACCAGTCGTACCCGGGCGAGACCGTGATCACCACCGAGCTGACCGGCGACACGACCATGACCACCGTGGTCCGGTACGCCACCCGGCTCGGCCTGGACACCGCGCTCGCGTACCCGATGGAACGCGGTGTCGGCGAGAGCTACGACGTACTCGAACAACTACTGCAGGAGGCCAAGGATGAACTGGACGCTTGAGGTCGTGATGGTGCCGGTCGCGGACGTCGACCGGGCCAAGGAGTTCTACACGGACAAGCTCGGCTTCAACGCCGACCACGACACCAAGGTCGGCAACGCGGTACGGATCGTGCAGCTGACCCCGGCGGGCTCGGGCTGCTCGGTCGTGATCAGCAAGGGCATCACGTCGATGCAGCCCGGCTCACTCGAAGGACTCCAACTCGTCGTCAACGACCTGCACCAGGCCCGCAAGGAACTGGTCGATCGCGGCGTCGACGTGAGCGAGATCGAGGTCTACGCCGAGAACGGCCCGCGTCCCGAGCAGCCCGGCGACGACCTCAACAACAACGGCTTCATCCACTTCAGCGACCCGGACGGCAACAAGTGGGCCGTCCAGCAGATCACCGCCCGCCCCTGACGATTCAGCCGCACGCGCCGGTGCCGGAGGCGTCGATGAAGAAGCTGATGCCGTCCTGGAACACGCCGCCAGAGGCATCGGTGATGGCGACGGACAGGTTGTGAGCACCCACCGCCAGGTCGGCAGGTGACATCACCTGGCCTACCTGGAAGTAGTACGCGACATCGAGACCGAATGGCTCGGGGTTCAGGAATCGCTTGACCGGTGTCCTCGTGGTGGAGGACAGCACGACGCCGTCCAGCGTGAACTCGACCGACAGCGTGTCGGTGATCGCCTCCGCGTCCGCGTGGCTGAACGTGGCGTCGCCGCCCTCGAAGTCGGCGATCACGATCACGTGCCAGTCGTCGGCGCAGAAATGGGCTCCGTCCCACGGCGATCCCGAGAACGGACGGATCGATCCGTGACTGCCGAACGAATCTGCCGGCGCGCCCTCACCGGTACGGCTGTGCTGAAGGACGGCGCGGCCACCGTTGCCGAACGCCTGTAGCACCGATTCCGCGTCGCCACGGGTGATGCGCTCCCGCACCTTGTTCGCGACCATACGTACCCCTCCCCGGGTTGATTCGAGATGCGGTCGCTGCCGCACCGAAGGCGAGCATGGGCCGGGTGCCGGCCGGGTCGCCATACGGCATTCGCCGCATTCCCCCGGCTGACGAACCGCCGTACCCTCCCAGCAGGGGGTGGAGCGTGTGACCGCGGATGCTGTAGGGCGACTGCTTGCGGTGGTGGATCCGGACACTCATGACGATGACGGTCCGTATGTGCCATGGAGCATGCTCACCGAGCTGGCCGAGCTGATCGGATGCGACGACGCCACGTTCCAGGTCATGAACGCCCGCCGTCGGCAGACCAGTCTGCAGTCCGTGGTCGCCGGCGAACGAGAGGAGTCGCCCTGGGAGGTACCGCCGGACGACTTGTTCTGGAGTGGGTTCTGGGAATGTCTGGCGTGCAGCTATCCGCAGCGCACCGGCGACTATCAGACCGTGACCCGGCTGTCGGACATCTATGCCCGGCGCGACTTCGAGCGGATCACGATGGCCGCGTTCTTCGCCCGCGAAGGGCTCCGGCACGAGGTCATGCTTCCGCTGCCGCCGGACGGGGTGCTGGATCGCCGGTTGCTGTTCTTCCGCCGGACCGGCCGGGACTTCAGCGATCGGGACGTCGCGAACCTCGCCCTGCTCCGGCCACACATCTTCGCGATGCACCTGCGGCAGCGGCGACGCAACCAGGGAGAACCGGAACTCACCTCGAGACAGCAGCAGATCCTCAGGATGGTGGCCGCCGGGTGGACGAACGTCCAAGTCGCCCGCGCCCTCTTCCTGTCCGAGGCGACAGTGGGCAAGCATCTGGAAAACATCTACGCCCGGCTCGACGTCACGAACCGCACCGCCGCGGCAGCCACGATCGCCGACCTGGATCGTCCGGCGTAGGCCCTCTTGATCAGTCGGTGGCGAGAACGGTGTCGAGGATGCGGGCCCATTCGCGGACGATGCCGCGGCGCCGGGCGCTGTCGTCGGTGAGCAGTCCGGCCAGGCCGAGGCCGCGGGCCAGATCGAGTACGCCCTGAACGGTCTCGCGAACCCCGGGCTTCGACTCGTCCGCGTCGAGCAGTCCGACCAGCCCGCGATGCGCCTGCCGGCCGACGTTCGCCTCCAGCCGTACGACCTGGCGGCGCAACGCCTCGTCCGTTGACGCCGCCACCCACAGGTGCAGAGCGGCCTTGAACAACGTGCCGGCGTACACATTCACCAGCATCGTGACGATCGCCCCGGTACGACCCGGTCCTTCCGGCAGCTGCCGTGCCTGGGTCCGGATCTCGTCCATCCGGACCTCGGTCATGTACTCCACCGCCGCCGCGAACAGGTCGCCCCGGGTCGGGAAGTGGTGTTGCGCCGCACCCCGCGAGACACCGGCTCGGGCGGCGACAACGGACACCGTGCTGCCGGCGTACCCGAGTTCGGCCAGCGAGTCGACCGCGGCCTCGAGCAGCCGTTGCCGGGTCGCCCGGCTCCGGTCCTGCTGCGGCTCGCGGACCGCGGGTGCGCTCATCTCGCTCGCAGTTCGCGGCGCAGGATCTTGCCGGACGCGGCCTTCGGCACCGCCTCGATGAACTCGACCCGGCGGACCTTCTTGTGCGGCGCGACCCGCTGGGCGACGTACTCCATCACGTCATCGGCGGACAGTTGTACGCCGGCGGCAGGGACCACGAACGCCTTCGGGACCTCGTTGCCGTCGTCGTCGAGGACGCCGATCACCGCGGCGTCGGCGATCCGCGGGTCGGTGAGGAGGACGGCCTCCAACTCGGCCGGCGGCACCTGGTAGCCCTTGTACTTGATGAGCTCCTTGAGCCGGTCGATGACGTACAGGTATCCGCGCTCATCCATACGGCCGATGTCGCCGGTGTGCAGCCACCCGTCGCCGTCGATGGTGGCGTCGGTGTCGTCGGGCCGGCCGAGGTAGCCCTTCATCACCTGCGGACCGCGGATCCAGATCTCCCCGGATTCGGCATCGTTGCCCTCGGCATCGACGATCCGCATCTCGGTGGACGGGAACAGCTTGCCGACCGAGCCCGGCGGCGGCTCCGGGTCGTCCGCACGGGTCGCGTGCGTGCCCGGCGACAGTTCGGTCATCCCGTACGCCTGAAGCACCGCGTGGATGCCGAGCCGTTTCGCGCACGCCTCGCCGAGCTGTGCGTCGAGCGGGGCCGCGGCACTGACGACATGCTTCAAGGCGGACAGGTCGTACCCGTCCACGGCAGGGTGCTTCGCCAGCGCGAGCACGACCGGCGGTGCGACGTACGCGCGGGTGATCCGGTAGTCCTGCATCACGGCCAGGAATTGCTGCAGGTCGAACCTCGGCAGCACGACGACGGTGGCGCCGAGTCGCAGCGGTACGTTCATCAGCACGGTCATGCCGTAGATGTGGAAAAACGGCAGGATCGCGATCAGCCGCTCGTCATCGCTGATGTCGACCATCACCTGGCACTGCGCCACGTTCGTGCCGATGTTGCGGTGGGTCAGCATCACCCCCTTCGCGACTCCGGTGGTGCCGCTGGAGTACGGCAGGACCGCGACGTCCTCGGCCGGGTCGATCTCGACTACCGGCTCCGGAGCGTCGGTCGCCATCAGGTCCATCACCGAGCGATAGCCCTCAACCTGGTCGAGCACTAGAACCTCGCCGACAGCGGTGCCGGGGACCGCCGCCTGCGCGTGCGGCAGGAACAGCGAGATGGTGATCAGCAGTTTCGCTTGCGAGTCCACCAGCTGCTTGTGCAACTCGTCCGGGGTGTACAGCGCGTTGACCGTCGTCACCGTCGCACCGGCCCGGCTTGCGGCGTAGAAGGCGACCGGGTACAGGATCGTGTTCGGGCTGTGCAGTGCGATGACGTCGCCCTTGCGGATACCCGCCTCGGCCAGCCCGGCCGCCAGCCGCCGGGTCATGTGATCCAGTTGGCCGTACGTGATCGCCTTGCCGGTCACGCCGTCGACCATCGCCTGGCGGTCGGTGTACGCGGCCGCATTGCCCAGCACCACCTCATGGATGGGCTCGTCGACGATCTCCACGTCCGGGTACTCACTGTGGATGATGCTCATCAGGGCGGCCTTTCAGTAGGACTTGGTCAGTATGACTTGGGAAGGCCGAGGGTGTTCTGTGCGACGAAGCTGAGGATCATCTCCCGGCTGACCGGCGCGATCCGGCCGACCCGGGAGGCGTTGAGCAGCACTGCGACGCCGTACTCGGCCGTCATGCCGTTGCCGCCGAGGCTCTGTACCGCCTGGTCGACGGTACGAGTGGCGGCCTCGGCCGCGGCGTACTTGGCCATGTTCGCGGCTTCGCCCGCGCCGGCGTCGTCGCCTGCGTCGTAGAGGTACGCGGCCTTGCGGGTCATCAGCCGGGCGAGTTCGAGCTCGATCTTGCACTGGGCCAGCGGGTGCGCCAGCCCCTGGTGCGCGCCGATCGGCGTACCCCAGACCGAGCGTTCCTTGACATAGGCAACGGCCTTGCCGAGCGCGTTGCGGGCCACTCCGATCGAGAACGAGGCGGCCATGATCCGTTCCGGGTTGAGCCCGGCGAACAACTGCATCAGCCCGGCATCCTCGGCACCGACCAGTGCGTCCGCAGGCAGCCGAACGTCGTCCAGGAACAGCGAGAACTGCTTGTCCGGACTCACCAGTTCCATCGCGATCGGCTTGGCCTCGAGCCCCTCGGCATCGGTCGGTACGACGAACAGCGCCGGCTTCAACCGCCCGGTCCGGGCATCCTCGGTACGTCCGACGACCAGGACGTAATCGGCTACGTCGATACCGGAGATGAACACCTTCCGGCCGGACAACACCCAGCCGTCCTTGGTACGCCGTGCTGTCGTGGTCAGGTTGTGCGAGTTCGACCCGGCGTCCGGTTCGGTGATCGCGAACGCCATGATCGTGTCGCCGGACGCGAGCCCCGGCAGCCAGCGCCGCTTCTGCTCGTCGGTGCCGAACCGGGCGATGACCGTCCCGCAGATCGCCGGCGAGACCACCATCATCAGCAGTGGGCAGCCGGCTGCTCCGAGTTCCTCGAGCACGATCGACAGCTCGGCCATGCCGCCGCCACCGCCGCCGTACTCCTCGGGCAGGTTCACCCCGAGGTACCCGAGCTTGCCGGCCTCCTGCCAGAGCTCAGTCACCGGCTCACCCGCGCGGGCTCGGTCGGAGAACCAGCCAGAGCCGTACTTCCTGCCGAGTTCGGCGACCGCCGCGCGCAGCGCGACCTGCTCCTCGGTATCGGTGAAACTCATCCGCCGCCCTCCTTGACCACAGCCAGCACCGCGCCGACCTCGACCTGCTGACCGGCCTCGACCGGCAGTTCCGTGACCACGCCGTCGGACGGCGCCGTGATGGTGTGTTCCATCTTCATCGCCTCCAGCCACAGCAGCGGCTGTCCGGCGGTGACAGTGTCCCCGGCCGCGACCGCGACCCGGACGACGGTGCCGGGCATCGGCGCCAGCAACGACCCGGCGGCGACCCGCGCGGACGGATCCGCGAACCGCTCGACCGGATGGAGACTGACCGACCCGAGCGGCGAGTCCACGCACACCAGACCGGGATACCGCGCCACGTCGAAGGTCCTCCGTATCCCTTCAACGTCGAGCACGACCCGGCCCGGTGTGGCCTCGACCAGCTGTGCGTTGCCCTCGGCAACCAGACCGTCCCGGGTGAGTCGATACTCCACCGTCTGCTCGTTCGATCCGATCGTGTACGTCGACCGCTGCGGCGCCGACGGCACGTTCCGCCAGCCGCTGGGCAGTCCACGCTGCACGACTGCCGCGCTCCGCCGGTACGCCGCGTCGGCGAGTGCGGCAGCCAACACAGAGACGGCTTCCGTCACGTGTTCGAAAACCTCGGAATGCCTGTCGAGGAATCTAGTGTCTGTTCTACCGGCGAGGAAGGCGTCGTGCCGTAGGCATCGGACAAGCAGGTCGCGGTTGGTCGTCAGCCCGTGGATCCGCGCGCGGGTCAGCGTGTCCGCGAGCAGTCGCGCGGCGTGCATGCGGGTCGGCGCCCAGGCGATCACCTTCGCCAGCATCGGGTCGTAGTGGACGCTGACGACCGAGCCGTCGACGACACCGGAGTCCACCCGGATGCCGTCGGCTGCGGGAATGGCCAGCCGGTGCACCGTGCCGGACTGGGGTTGCCAGCCCTGCGCCGGATCCTCGGCGTACAGGCGGGTCTCGATCGCATACCCGCTCCGCCCGGGTGGTTCAGCCGGAAGTGCCGTGCCCTCGGCGATGGCGATCTGCAACGCGACCAGGTCGAGCCCGGTGGTGAGTTCGGTGACCGGGTGTTCGACCTGGAGCCTGGTGTTCATCTCCAGGAAGTAGAACCGGCCTTCGTCGTCGGCTAGGAACTCGACCGTGCCAGCGCCGACGTAGCCGATCGCCGCGGCCGCCCGTCGGGCTGCGTCGTACAGCCGCTCGCGCAGGTCCGGCAGCCGCTCGACCAGCGGCGACGGCGCCTCCTCGATCACCTTCTGGTGGCGGCGCTGGATAGAGCACTCGCGTTCGCCGACGGCCCAGATGGTGCCGTGGGTGTCGGCGAGGATCTGGACCTCGACGTGGTGTCCGGTCTCCAGGTACGCCTCGCAGAACACGGCCGGATCACCGAACGCCGACCGTGCCTCCGACCGGGCCGCCTCGATCTGTCCGGCCAGGTCTGCCAGGCGGCGTACCACGCGCATGCCGCGTCCGCCGCCTCCTGCGGACGCCTTGATCAGGACCGGAAGGTCGTCCTCGGTGACCTCGGCCGGGTCGAGTTCGGCGAGCACCGGGACACCCGCCGCGGGCATGATCCGCTTGGCCTCGATCTTCGAGCCCATCGACCCGATAGCCTCCGGCGGCGGCCCGATCCAGGTGAGACCTGCTTTGGTGACCGCTTCCGCGAACGCGGCATTCTCGGACAGGAAGCCGTAGCCCGGGTGTAACGCGTCGGCCCCGGCCTTCTGGGCGGCGTCGACCAGCAGATCCGCACGCAGGTACGTGTCGGCGGGCGCGCTGCCCGGCAGCCGTACGGCCGAATCGGCCTCCGCGACGTGCGGCGAGGACGCGTCCGCGTCGGAGAAGACGGCCACGGTCGACAGCCCGAGCGCGCGGCAGGTACGGAACACACGCCGGGCGATCTCACCCCGATTGGCAACGAGCACCCTTGTGACCATCGGAGTCACATCCGGAAGACGCCGAAGGAGGCGCCGGACTCGACGGGCGCGGTATGGATCGCGGACAGGCACAGGCCGAGCACCGTACGCGTGTCGCGCGGGTCGATCACGCCGTCGTCGTACATCCGGCCGGACAGGAACATCGGCAGTGACTCGGCTTCGATCTGGCCCTCCACGTACGCACGCATCTGCCGGTCGGCCGCCTCGTCGTAGGGCTGGCCCTTCGCCTCGGCGGCCGCGCGGGCCACGATCGACAGCACGCCGGCGAGCTGCTGTGGACCCATCACCGCCGCCTTCGCCGACGGCCAGGCGAACAGGAACCGCGGGTCGAATGCGCGGCCGCACATCCCGTAGTGCCCGGCGCCGTACGACGCGCCCATCAGGATAGAGATGTGCGGGACCTTGGAGTTCGACACCGCGTTGATCATCTGCGCGCCGTGCTTGATCATCCCACCCTGCTCGTACTCCTTGCCGACCATGTACCCGGTCGTGTTGTGTAGGAAGATCAGCGGCGTACCGGACCGGTTGGCGAGCTGGATGAACTGCGTGGCCTTCTGCGACTCGGGGCTGAACAGGATCCCCTGCGTGTTGGCGAGGATGCCGACCGGATAGCCGTGTACGCTCGCCCACCCGGTCGCCAGGCTCGGTCCGTAGAGCGGCTTGAACTCGTCGAAGTCCGACCCGTCCACCGCCCGCGCGATCACCTCACGTGGATCGAACGGCACCTTGAGATCACCCGGTACGACGCCGAGCAACTCGTCCTCGTCGTACACCGGTTCCTCGTATGACGGTTTCGGGGCCGGGCCTTGCTTGCGATGGTTGAGCCGGGCAACGATCCGGCGTCCGATCCGGATCGCGTCCGGCTCGTCGACGGCGAAGTAGTCGGCCAGCCCGGACACCCGCGCGTGCATGTCGGCGCCGCCGAGTTCCTCGTCGTCGGCGATCTCGCCGGTCGCCATCCTCACCAGCGGCGGCCCGGCGAGGAATACCTTCGCGCCGTGGTCGACCATGACGACGTAGTCGCTCATGCCCGGGATGTATGCGCCGCCCGCGGTCGAGTTGCCGAACACCAGCGCGATCGTCGGAATGCCTTCGGCCGACAGCCGGGTGA
>JBKPSJ010000348.1:0-9224 GCA_046765875.1 Actinomycetota bacterium | reverse complement strand
GGCGGGCTTCCTGCACCTGCCGGGCGTGCTCGGCTTGGCGGGCTTGGTCGGCTTGGGGCGAGGCGGTGGTGGTTGTGGTGGTGGGGTCCTCGGCCGGGGTTTCCGTTTCGGTCCGGTTGGTCCACTGGGTTCCGTTCCACCAGCGAATGGTGTTCTGCGCACCCGTGGGATCCGGGTACCACCCGGCCGGGGGGTTGGTCATGGCAGCACCGTAGCCACTGGCCGTGTCAGTCCAGGTCACTCCTCGTCTGACGTACCAAGGCTGAATGCCGCTTCCACATCCTGGGTCGAGTACGTACGGAAGGCGATGTGCGTCTCGGTGCTGAGCACACCCGGGACCTTGTTGACGTGGTCGGGGATCACGGTCGCCAGGTCCTCGTGGTTGGCGACCCGGATGATCGCGATCAGGTCGATGTCCCCGGTCACCGAGTAGACCTCACCGACACCCTTGACCGCGGCCACCTGCTGGGCGACCTCCGGGATCCTCGCGACGTCGGCGCTGATGAACACGATCGCGGTGACCATGCCTGTCCCTTCATGACGTACTACCCCGGACGCAGACGTACCTACCCCTGGACGCAGAAGCATACGGAGCGGTCAGCCGATGCCGGCCAGCGGCGTTCCTCCGACCGGACGGGACGTACGCCGCTCGCCGAAACCGTGCAACTGGTCGCGCCCCTCCCCGGCCCGGTCCAGCATCCGCAGGTGGGCGCCGGCGCCGGCGATCGGGCTGGACCACTCGCCCTCGATCTCGACCAGTCGCACGCCGGGTGACTCCAGCCAGCGCAGTACGCACTCCAGTTCCTCGGGCGAGGCGCTGGCGACCGGGCCGATGCCGGGCAGCACCGTCTCGGCGGAGGCCTGCAGCATCTCCAGATGCTTGCGCGGGTTGGCGCCGCGCGGGCTGATACCGGCCGCGGCCAGCCGCCCGTACCGGATCACGTGCAACTCCCAGCCGCCGTCGTCGGTGCGCTTGGCCGCGGCGATCTCGGGACAGCCGGTGAGCGAGGCGAGCCGCTGCATCCGCGCGCTGCTGCGGACGAAGGCGCCGAGCCGGTCACGATGGACCGCGGCGTCCTCGAACCGCTCGACCGCGGCGAGCAACTCGATCCGGTTGGTCAGCGCGTGCACGACCTTGGACGGGTCGCTGGTCAGCGACTCGCGTAGCGCGGTGACGAAGACGCCGTAGTCGGCCATGTCGATGCGGCCGTCGCACGGGGCCAGGCAGCGGTTCATCTCGGCCAGTACGCAGGGCGTCCCGTGCGGGCGCTTCGGCATCCGCTGACTGCACTGGCGGATCGGGAACGCCTCGTGCAGCGCGGCCATCGCCCGCTCGGCGGTACGTCGCGAACTGAACGGCCCCAGGTACCCGGCACCGTCGTCGCGCACCTGCTTGACCAGCGACAGCCGCGGGAACGGCTCGACGGTCACCTTGAGCCAGTGCTGCAACTCGGGGAACCGGGACCGCCGGTTGTACCGCGGCTTGTGCTCGGCGATCAGCCGCAACTCGCGCACCTCGGCCTCGAGCGCGGTGCCGCACTCGATCCCGCGTACGGAGCTGGCGATACCGATCATCTCGCCGATCCGCGACCTGGTCTCCGAGGCGGTGAAGTACGAGCGGACCCGGGTGCGCAGGTCCTTCGACTTGCCGACGTACAGCACCTCGCCGCGGTCGTCGGTGAACAGGTACACGCCTGGTGCGTGCGGCAACATCTCGGCCAGGTGCCGCTTGGCGCGCTGCGCGGGGGAGACCCGCGACGAGAACGTGTGCAGGTCCTCCAGCGTCTGCACACCCATGCTGCCGATCCGCTCGAACAGCCCGTGCAGTACGTCGACGGTCGCCCGCGCGTCCGACAGCGCCCGGTGGTTCGGCGTCGTGGCCGCGTGGAACACCCTCGCGAGCGTGCCGAGCTTGCAGTTCGGCGCCTCGTCCGGCGTCAGCACCCGGCGGGCCAGCAGCGCGGTGTCGACCACGGCGAAGTCGGGCCAGTCGTAGCCGTGCGTCAGCGCGTCGTACTTGAGGAATCCGACGTCGAACGGCGCGTTGTGCGCGACGATCACGCAGCCGTGGGCGAACTCGAGGAAGGCCGGCAGCACCGAGCTGATCCCGGGCGACAGCGCGACCATGCCGTCGGTGATCCCGGTCAGGACCGCGATGAACGGCGGGATCGGCTCATGCGGGTTCACCAGCGTCTGGAACTCGCCGAGCAGCTCACCGCCACGTACCTTGACCGCGCCGATCTCCGTGACCGCGGAGACGCCGGGAGCCCCGCCGGTGGTCTCCAGGTCGACGACGCAGAAGGTCACCTCGCGCAACGGCGTGCCGAGCTCGTCGAAGCTCGGCTGGACGCCACGGACGACCGCGGACGGGGCGGCCTGCTCGGGCGTCGTACTGCTCACATCGGATGACGCTAGGTGCCTGCTCCGACAATCCGTGCGTACGACGCGCCACGCGCCCTGGCGGAATAGACGCGAATCGCACAGAGGTAAGCAATTACGCTCATCGGTATGGGTACCCCTCCGGCGACCCCGCGGCGGCCATTGTGCCGTGCCCGCGGCGGGTGCCCGTGCCCGGACGGTCCCGGTGGCTGACACCCCGATCCTGCCCGAGCCGGTACGGCAGCGGGTGCTGGCGCTGGCCGCGCAGGCGCTCGGTGCGATGCCGGTCAACGACATCCCGCCGCCGCTGCGCCGGTTCGCCGCGTTCGCGCCGGCCAAGCGGGCCAAGCTGTCGGCGTCCGTTCTCGGCCCGACGCTGGAGACCGACGACCACTTCCGCAAGCTGATCGCGTTCGAGGTACGCCAGTTGCAGCCCGAGCTCGGCGATGCCGTCGCCGACCGGTTGCCGGTGCCCGCGGCCGACCCGGTCGAGGTGGCGGCACTGGCGTACCTGCTGCGCCCGGACGGCTGGGAGGACGTGGTCATCGGTGCCGCGCAGGCCGTGGCCGCCAGTACGCCGGCTGCCGACGAGGGTCAGCGGGCACGGTTGTCCGAGCAGCTCGAGCAGGCGCGTACCGAGACCCGGCAGGTGCGCGAGAAGCTGCGGGAGCAGATCGCCGAGCTCAAGCGCGAGAACACCACCCTGCGGCGCAAGCTCAACGAGAGCCGCTTGCGCGTCAGCGCCGCGGAGCAGCAGGCCGGCCGGCATGCCGAGGAGGCAGCGACCGCAGACGCCCGGGTGGCGGCGGCCCGCGCCGAGGCCGACCGCGAGCTGCGCCGCCTGAAGGCCCGCGTCGCGGAGCTCGAGGAGGTCGAGCAGGCGGTACGCCGGACCGCCGGGCAGGAGCGCGAACTGGCGTCGGTCCGGCTGCGGCTGTTGCTCGACACGGTCCTGGACGCCGCCGGTGGGCTGCGACGCGAGCTGGCACTGCCGCCGCCGGGCAACCTGCGACCGGCGGATACGGTTGCGGGCGTGGAGCCCGTCGAGGCGCCGGTGGGCCGCGTCGCGCCGGCGGACGACCCGGCACTGCTGGACGAGCTGCTGGCGCTGCCACAGGTGCATCTCGTCGTCGACGGCTACAACGTCACCAAGACCGCATGGCCGAACATGCCGTTGCATTCGCAGCGGCAGCGGCTGGTGACGGCACTCGGTGCGCTCGTCGCGCAGCGCCGGGTCGAGGTGACGGTGGTCTTCGACGGCGCGGAGATGGCCGGACCGGTCCAGCTCAACCCGCCGCGTGGAGTCCGGGTCCGGTTCAGCCCGCCCGGGGTGATCGCCGACGACGTTATCCGGCAGCTGGTCCGGGCCGAGCCGGCGGGTCGGCCGGTGGTCGTGGTGTCGACCGACCGGGAGGTCGCCGAGTCGGTCGCCGCCTCGGGTGCGCGGCCGGTCTCCGCAGCCGCCCTGCTCGCCAGGCTCACCTGACTGTCGGCGGCGGCCTCTAGCGTCTTTCGCAGCGGGGCGCAAGGCCCGGCCGAGAGTGCAGGAGGCGACTTTGCTGATCGACTGTGACGCGTGCGCGGTGCGCGGCCATGGCTGCGACGACTGCGTGGTCACGGTGCTGCTCGGTGCTCCCGACCACGCACTGGTGATCGACGACGACGAGCGGGCGGCGCTCGACGTGCTGGCGCGGTCCGGGCTGGTGCCGCCGCTGCGGCTGGTGCACGCCGTGGACGGCATCGACCCGGAGATCGATCCCGAGGCTCCAGGATCCGCGACTGGATGATTCAACGCGGATAACAGACAGTGATCGTTGTGATGCACCGCGAATTGTTTTCGGTGAACCTGAGAGGCGGATTGCACGGTCACGGTTTGGTCACTACTGTTGGCGCCTGTTCCAATGGGCCGGCCGGCCAGGCCGGCGACAACAGGCGCCGAGGAGCGATCACCGGAGCGGCGGTGGTCGAGGGGGACGGCAAACCGAGGTAGGAAGGAACCCGCCGGGCTGTGTCCATCGGCCGGAAGTACCGCATTCGAGGCCTCGCCCTCGCCGCCATCTCAAGCACCGCTATCGCCGGGTTGATGTTCGTCCCCGGGGCGGCGAATGCGGACCCCGGACCCACTCTGGAACAGGCCCGCAAACAGGTCGCGGAACTGCAACACCAGGCCGAGGTGGCCGGTGAGGCCGCGAACGACCTGCGCGACGACATCGCCGCCGCCAGAAGCCGTGTGAACGCGGTGAACAGCGGCATCGCCAGCCAGCAGAAGCAGGTCGACGCGATCCGCACCCAGATCGGCGCGCTGGCCGTGGCGAACTACCAGCAGTCCGGGATGACCACGACGGCACAGTTGTTGCTGTCGCGCGACCCCGACCAGTTCCTCACCCAGGCCTCGACCGCTCGCGCCTTCGCCGGCCAGCAGAACGCGGTGCTGCAGAAGTTCCAGACCGCCCAGGGCAGGCTGACCGACCTGCAGGCCGCGGCGCAGACCGAACTGGCCGCGCTGAACTCGGTGCAGGCCAAGCAGAACGACCTGAAGAAGAAGCTTCAGAACAACCTGGACAAGGCCCAGGCGGTTCTCGACAAACTCAGCAAGGCCGAGCGGGACAAGCTCGCCGCAGAGCAGGCAGCGCAGGAGGCTGTCCGTACGCAGCGGCCCAGCCGCGACAGCACCACCAGCCGGCCGGCCACGCCCGACGTACCGGCGTCCGGGTCCGGGCGTGGTGCGATCGCGCTGCAGTACGCGCTCAACCAGCTCGGCGATCCGTATGTGTGGGGCGCCGACGGCCCGAGCTCGTTCGACTGTTCCGGGCTCACGATGGCGGCCTGGCGGCAGGCCGGCGTGTCGCTGTCACACTCGTCGAGTGCGCAGGCCGGAGAGGGCCGGCCGGTGAGCCGCAGCCAGCTCCAGCCCGGTGACCTGGTGTTCTTCTACAGCCCGATCAGCCACGTCGGCCTGTATTACGGCGGCGGGAAGGTCGTCCACGCGCCGCACCCGGGCGCCAGCGTGGAGATCGCCCCGATCAGCGAGATGCCGTACAACGGAGCCGTTCGTCCGGGCTGATCCGCCGGCAGGCTCGGTGGTATTTGCCCCGTCTCAATTGTTTCTCGGTTGAGCTCGGCGGCCCTTCCGAGGCCGTACGCTGACGCGCGCCAGTAGGCTCCGTGGTCACCCGGCCCGGGGCTTGTCGCACCCAGTCGCACCCGACGACGTAGGGTGACATCGGAACCCCGGCGGGGGGTCAGCAGGGTTCCGGGTTCGCGGACCGAGGGGTCGAGGTTGAGCGAGGAGCGGGGAGATCAGCCGGTGCTGCCTGTGAATCAGCGGCCCGGCACTTCCGGCGTGCCCGTACCGCCTCAGCCGCCAGCCCCTTCCGGGGGACCGCGCCGGCCGCGGCGGAGCCGGATGCTCGCGCTGGCGGTCGCCGCGGGGGTCTTCGCCGGAACCACGTACGTCGGTGTACGCAACGTCGTCGAGGATCACAACGCCAACTCGTCGGCGCCGAGCAATACGCCCAGTGAGGCCGAGGCCGCGGTCCGCCGGGCCGCCACCGGCGATGCCGTCCTTGAGCGGCTCACCTCGGCGATCCAGGACGGCGACCGGTCCGGGTACGACGCCCTCATCGACCCGGACTCCGGCGGCTTCCGGGACGCGGCCAACCAGGTTTACGACAACCTGCACGCGCTCCCGATCGCCAGCCTCGCGATGCGGTACGTCAGCGATGAGACCCTGCCGGCCGAACGTCGCCAGTGGCTCGGCGGCACCGCCTGGCTCGCCGACGTCGAGGTGTCGTGGCGGCTGCGCGATTACGACCAGGAACCGGTGCGGATGACCGTGCCGATGACGCTGGTGACCCGCTCGGGTACGACATACGTGGCCTCGTTCTCGGATCCGGCCGGACAGATACAGCGCAAACCGATCTGGCTGCTGGGGCGGGTGCGGATTGCGCACGGCGAGCGCAGCCTGGTGATCAGCACAGACCCGACCGCCGACATCCGCACGTACGCACAGGTTGTCGACAAGGCGATCGCCGACGTGTCGAGCGTCTGGGGTCCGAACTGGAAGCGCCGCGTGGTGCTGTACCTGCCCGGATCAGAGAGCCAGATGGAGTACATCCTCGGTGCCAAGCAGCGCAGCTACGGCCAGATCGCGGCCGTGACGACCGCGGAGGCGGCCCAGCGGGTGCCCGGTGTGCCGATCCGGATCCTGGTGAACCCGAAGCTGTTCGCCAAGCTCAGTCCGCAGGGCCGGCGGATCGTACTCACCCACGAGACCACGCACGTCGCGTCCAACGCGACTGCCTCGCCGGTGCCGTTGTGGCTGGCTGAGGGATTCGCTGACTACGTCGCGTTCAGCGTCGTCAACGTGTCCTTGCAGTCGGCGGCGAACGAGCTGTTCAAGGCGGTACGAGTCGGCAAGGGGCCGACGTCGCTGCCAGCCCCGAGCGCGTTCGCAGCGTCGTCGAAGCAGCTTGCGAGCGCGTACGAGAGCAGTTGGCTGGCGTGCCGGATGATCGCCGACAAGTACGGCAGGGCGAAGCTTGTCGCGTTCTACCGCGCGGTCCATATGGGCGATCCGGTCACCGGGCTGCGCGACGCCTTCCGGTCCAAGCTCGGCATCACACAGGAGAGGTTCGTCGCGGACTGGCGGCAATACTTGCAGGGCCTCGCAAGACAAGGAGCAATGAGTGAGCGCCGATGACTGAACGCCGTACCGCCTGGCTGGTGACCGTCCTGCTGGGCGCTGGCGTGCTCGTCCTCGTGCTGCTCACCACCCCCTGGACGCCGCTGGCCGGGGTACCACAGAGCTCGCCGGACACCGACTTCACGGCGGCCGAGATCGCCCGCCAAGACGCATACCGCGCCGCTGTGGTGCCGTGGGCGACGCTGGCCTGGGTGCTCTCGATCGCCGTACCGGTCGTGATCGGGTTCACACCGCTCGGCCGCCGGCTCGCCGACCGGTTGCGGGTACGCCGCTGGTACGTGCTGGTGCCACTCGTGGTCATCGCGGTCACGCTGATCGGCAGCCTGCTCACGCTGCCGGCCGGGATCGTCGTCGAGCGGGCCGACCGGAGGTACGGGCTGTCGACGCAGAACTGGGCCGGCTGGGCCCGGGATCAGGCCGTCGGCTGGGTGCTCGGCACGCTCGCGCTGATCGCGGTGGCACTGCTGCTGGTCGGGCTGGCGCGACGGTGGCGGCGCTGGTGGTGGGTACCCGCCGGTGCGCTGGCGGGGTTGCTGGTCATCGCGGTGTCGTTCGCGTACCCGCTGCTGGTCGAGCCGCGGTTCAACTCGTTCACGCCGATGCAGAACGGTGCCCTGCGCAACGAGCTACTCGAGATGGCGGCGCAGGTTCACGTGCCGGTGAAGGACGTGCTCGTGGCCGACGCGTCGAAACGTACGACCTCGCTGAACGCGTACGTGTCCGGGTTCGGCTCGACCCGGCGGATCGTCGTATACGACACACTGCTCAAGGCCGGTCCCCAGGAAGTACGCCTGGTGGTCGCTCACGAACTCGGCCATGCCAAGAACAACGACGTCCTGCGCGGCACCCTGGTGGGTGCGCTCACCGCGGCCTTCGCCGTCTGCCTGCTCCGGCTGCTGGTCGGCTCCCGGCTCGCCGACCCGCGCAATACCGCGCTGCTGCTCGCGCTCATCGCCGTCGGCAGCACCGTCGCGGCCCCGGCGCAGATGCTGATCAGCCGGCGGATCGAGACGCGTGCGGACGTCCATTCGCTGGACCTGACTCACGACCCGCTCGGTGTCGCGCATATGCAGCACGACCTGGCTGTGACGAACATCTCCGCGCTGGATCCGGCGCCGTGGCGGTTCATGATGTTCGCCTCGCACCCGACGCCGCCGCAGCGGATCGAGATCGCCCGCGAGTGGGGACGGCAGCACGGCATCGACGTACCGCCGCTGGCACGCCAGTGAAGGTTCTCGTCGTCACCAACGACTTCCCACCCAGGCAGGGTGGCATCGAGACGTTCGTACGAGCGTTGTGCGACCAGCTCGATCCGGCCGAACTGGTGGTGTTCACGGCATCGATGCCGGGGGCAACGACGTACGACGACGAGTTGCCCTTCCCGGTGGTGCGGGACCGGGTGTCGATGCTGGTGCCGACGCCGCGCGCGACCCGGCACGCCGTACAGGTGTTGGGTGATCACGGGTGCGACCGCGTGCTGTTCGGTGCGGCGGCTCCGCTGGGGTTGATGGCGTTCGAACTTCGGGCTGCTGGTGCGCGGCGGGTGGTGGCGATGACCCACGGGCACGAGACGTGGTGGGCGTCGGTGCCGGGTACGAGGACCGCGCTGCGCCGGATCGGTACGGGCGCGGACGTGGTGACCTACGTGTCGACCTGGTGTGGCGACCGGATCCGGTCGGTCATGCCGGAAGACGTCGAGATGCGGCGACTCGCTCCGGGCGTGGACTCGTCGAGGTTCTACCCGGGCGTCGGGGCGGAGTTGCGGACCAGGCTGCGAGTGGACGGCGTACCGGTGGTGACGTGCGTGTCCCGGCTGGTGGCCCGCAAGGGGCAGGATACGCTGATCCGGGCCTGGCCGCGGGTGCTGGCCGCCGTACCGGACGCCGTGCTCGTATTGGTCGGCGGCGGGCCGGAGCGCGATCGGCTGGAGTCGCTGGCCGCCCCGCTCGGCGAATCGGTACGGTTCACCGGGTCGGTGCCGTGGGCAAGCATTCCGCCGTACGCCGGCCTGGGCGATGTGTTCGCTATGCCGTGCCGGACCCGGCGGTTCGGGCTCGAGCAGGAGGGCCTGGGGATCGCGCTGCTCGAGGCCGGGGCGTGCGGGCTGCCGGTGGTCGCGGGCGACTCCGGGGGAGTGGCC
>JBKPSJ010000347.1:0-14380 GCA_046765875.1 Actinomycetota bacterium | reverse complement strand
CCCTTGGCCCGGTCGTATCGGCCGGTGCAGGTGATCAGGACCAGGCGATGCGGTCCTGTCTGGTCGAACGTGCCGACAGACAAGGCGTTCTTTGGGATCGAGCGGACCGAGAGCACCTTGTATGCCGCGTGGTACGCCGAGTTGGACACGGACACCCGGTCACCGACGCGCAACTTCAGCAGCCGGACGAAGAAGCCCAGGCCCATGCTGGCGGAGTCGACATGCCCGGCGATGACCATGGCGCCGTACGGGTCACCCGCTTCGGCTCCGCCGTCCCACCAGCCGACGCGCTGGACGTTCTCCGGTACGACGAGAAGTCCGCCGACGGTGCTGGCCGGGTCGACCGGCGCACCTCTGGCGCCAGGCAGCTCGACCATCGTCGGTACGAACCTGATCCGCTGGCTCGGCGCGGGCGTACCCGCCCTCGCCGACGGCACGCCGATCGTGCCCCCACCGGCCACCGGATCGGACGACCCGCAACCGGCAAAGACCAGCAGGGCGCCGGCCACCAGGGCCGACGCCCTTGTCAGGCGACTCAGTTGCTCCACGTCGTCAGACCGAAACGCGCGGCCTGACCGCCGGTACCGGTGTTCACCCTCGACGGCTTACTGGTGCCCGTCTCGGAGAGCCGGATCTCGTGTACGACGACGTTCATGGTGCCGGACTTCGGCTCACCGATGGCGTACACGTTGGTGAGCGCACCACCCTTCACCGGTAGGTCGGCCGGTCCGAGGATCGACGGGCCGTCCTGGCCGGTCGGGACGATCTGCACCTTGTACGTCCCGGCCGGCACCACCACGTGCAGCGACTCGCCGTTGGCGACGTTGGAGAACAGCACCTTGCCGTTGACCTTGATGTCGGCCGGCGGAACGGCGGCGGTGTGCGCGACGGTCAGGGACGCCTTGTCGGCCGGTACGGCGCTCAGGTCGAGCGGAAACACCGTGCTGACCGGCTTGCCCGCCGGCGACGCGGGCCGGTGCACCACGATGTCGGACCTGTCGTTGGCCTTGACCGTGAACATGTTCTCGAGCAGGACCGATCCGTTGGATCGGACGGTGAGCTTGTGCTGGCCCGCACTCACGGTGACGGCCGGGCTGATCGTCGCCTGCTCGGCGCCGTCGACCACGGATTTGCCGTCGATCTGGACATCGATCGTGGTGCCCGGCAGGCCCTGGACGATGTAGACCCGCGACGTGTTCGCCGCGGTCGCCGTCGGCCCCCCGACCATGGCCGCGGCCAGCCCTGCCGCGACCAGTACAACCCCGCCCGACACGATGCGACGCCGGGTGATCCCCCTCTGCGACTTCATTTCCCCGCCCCTCTAGAATGTCGACACTCGGAATTCACAGAATTCCCTGATGCTCGCGTAGAGTATGCGCAATCTCCAGACAGGTCTATGGGGAGTGGGGAAACTCCGGCAGGGCGGGGTTCCAGGTTGAAGAGCACAACAGATCGCGGGGCACTCGTACGGCGTACCGCGGGCGCCCTACTTTCGGTTGCCCTGATCGCGGCGGCGATCGCGTGCCTGCGGTATGCGCCGGATGACAACGTTGCCGACCGCGCGAACAAGAGCTCCGGCCGCCTCGAGCGGACTCAGACCGGCGCGCCGACTCCGACCCCGAGCGAGCCGACCGCCACTCAGCCGCCGGCTCCGGCCGAGTCCGGCACCGGCCCGGGAGTCACCTCACCTGGGATCAGGCTGGTGGCGACGCCGAACACCGACGGTACGTTCGAGGTGTCCGAGTCGGTCTTCTTCCGTAAGCCGCGCACGACGGTCAGCCTGGCCGCGCCGAGCTCGAAGTCAGGCGGTCCGACATTCGTACGCAATGCTCCGCGCGCGGACATGGTCCAGCTCAGCGCGCAGAACCAGCCGGTGCTGGCCGGTCCGGTCAACGGCTACGCCAAACCGGTTAAGTTGCCCATGGCAACGAGCAGGATCGAGCTCCGGTACGTCCTGGCGGGTGCAACCGTTCGCAGCATGCCGTCCGTCGCCGGCCGTGCTCTCGGACTCCTGGCCCCACTGGCCGCGGCCACTGACCGCACTCTGCCGGTGCGGATCGAGGTCGGCGGCCCGTCGGTGCGGAACCTGATCTGCCCGCGCCGGGCGCCGAACCTGCGGCAGTGCGCCGGGGCCGGTGCCAACCTGGGCGTCGCGCCGCTGATGTCAGCCGCGATCGCCTTTGTCATCGTCCAGTACGACCTGCCGAAACCGTCATGACAGACGCGGTTTACGCGGTCCTGATCAGCATCGTCAGAGTCGTCGAGTACTCGGGATTCGTGCTACTGGCCGGCATGCTGATGTTCCTCAGCATCGTCTGGCCGCAGGGCCGGCGCGACCGACGGCTGGTGCTGATCGTCGTCGTCGGCATCGCGCTGACCGTCATCGCCACGATCGCCGATCCGCTCCTCCAGGCGGCGAAGTACGACGTCGGTGTGCTCGACGCAGTCGGACGGTCGTACGCCGCGGCGGCGCTGATCCGGCTCGCCGTCGCCGTCGCCGTACTGATGTATCTGCCGGACATCGTGGCCCGCGACATCCACCGCTGGCGCACCGGTGTGGCACTGGCCGCGGTGTTGCTCCTCGAGGCCACCATGATCGTGCAGAGCGATGCGATCGACGGCTCGTGGGCAGCGTTGAAGGTGATCGTGATGGCGTGTCACCTGAGCGCGGTCGCGGTGTGGCTGGGTGGTTTGGTGGCGCTCGCGACCATGGTGATCGCCGGCGACCGGCTCGCCGAATTGCAGTCGATCCTGCCCAGCTTCCGTGGCCTGGCGATGGTGAGCGTGCTGACGCTGTTGGTGACCGGCGTCTTGCAGGCGGTGATCCAGGCCGGCGGAGTGGTCCCGCTGTTCGGCTCCGCATACGGGGCGGCGCTCGGCGTGAAGGCCGTCATCCTGGTTCTGATGCTTGTGATCGGCGACCGCAGCCGGCGGTACGCCGCGACCCCCGACTATCGCCCGTTGAACGAGTTCAGCCGGACGATGGTCCCGGTCGCGGCCCGGCCGGTGACGCTCGCGGTCGGAATCGAGGTCGCGCTGGCGGCCGGCGCGCTCGCCGCGACTTCGATAGCCGTTTGGTTCTCGCCTTAGACGACATTTGCAAGACCATCAGGTTTCGCATTCAGTCCGCGTTTCCGGGAATTGCACATCGGCTGTACCGAGAATTGTCAGTCCGCTCCAGACAGGGCCGCGAAAGGGCGGCGGGGCATGATGGGGCCCATGAGCACCCTTCGCTACGGCACCCCGCAGGCACGGTGGGTGCTCGCCACGACCGCGCTCGGCTCCGGGATGGCCTTCCTGGACGGGACCGTGGTCAACGTCGCTTTGCCGTCCATCGGCGCCGACCTGAACGCCGAGGTCTCCGGTCTGCAGTGGATCATCAACGGCTACATGCTGATGCTGGCCGCGCTGATCCTGCTCAGCGGCTCGCTCGGCGACCGGCTCGGCCGGCGGACTGTGTTCGTCGCCGGGATCGCGTGGTTCGCGGTCGCCTCCGCGATCTGCACGATCGCGCCGAACCTCGACGTGCTGATCGCGGGCCGGGTGCTACAGGGCATCGGCGGAGCGCTGCTCACCCCCGGCAGCCTGGCGATCCTGCAGACCTCGTTCCGGCCGGAGGACCGCGCCCGGGTGGTCGGCGCGTGGTCCGGCCTGACGTCGGTCGCGGCCG
Organism: Actinomycetota bacterium; assembly: GCA_046765875.1. Classification (GTDB taxonomy): domain Bacteria; phylum Actinomycetota; class Actinomycetes; order Propionibacteriales; family Kribbellaceae; genus DASRHY01. The sequence continues at coordinate 10,710 of JBKPSJ010000347.1, read as the reverse complement.
CGGTCGGCCCGTTCCTCGGCGGCTGGATCATCGCTGCCGCATCGTGGCGGTACATCTTCCTGCTCAACGTCCCGATCGCGATCGTCACCATCGTGATCGCGATGAAGCATGTGCCCGACACCCGCGACGAGACCGCGGGCGGCAAGTTGGACCTCGCCGGAGCGGTGCTCGTGACGCTCGGTCTGGGCGGTCTCACCTATGGTCTGATCGCCGCGGGCTCCGACGGTTTCGGCTCGGCACAGGTAATGATCGCACTCATCGTCGGCGCCGCCTGCCTGGTCGGGTTCGTCCTGGTCGAGCGCGACTCGAGCCACCCGATGCTGCCGCCGGATATCTTCGCCAACGTCCGCTTCACCGGCGCGAACCTGGTCACGATCGTCGTGTACGGCGCGCTCGGCGTGTCCACTTTCCTGTTCGTGCTGTACCTCCAGGAGGTGCTCGGCTATTCCCCGCTCGAGGCCGGCGCAGCGCTGCTGCCGATGACCGTGTTGATGCTCGGGCTGTCCGGCCGGTCCGGCCAGTTGGCCGATCGGATCGGCACCCGTACGCCGATGATCGTCGGCCCGCTGCTGATGGCCGCCGGCTTCCTGCTGATGCTGCGCGTCTCGCCCGGCGCCTCGTACGTCGGAGCCGTGCTACCGGCGGTGATTGTGCTCGGGCTCGGTCTGGTCACCACGGTGGCGCCGCTGACGGCGACGGTGCTCTCGTCGGTCGAGGACAGGCACGCGGGGGTGGCGTCGGGTGTCAACAACGCGGTCGCTCGCTCGGCGCAACTGGTTGCGGTGGCCGGTGTCCCGCTCGCGGCCGGCATCACCGGCGACGCCTACCGCGATCCGGTCGCCTTCGACAAGGGTTTCGCGATGGCGATGTGGATCTCGGCCGTGCTGGCGGCATCCGGCAGCGCGATAGCCGCCGTGACCTTGCGGACTCCGGCCGAGCCGGTCGAGCCCGCCAAGGTCCCCCGCCAGGTACCGGCGGGCAACACGCACTGCGCGCTGGAGGCCCCGCCGCTGTCGAACTGTCCGGGCGTGACGTCCGGCGAGGTCACCGACGACGCTGCGTGAGGTAGTGCTTTCGTACGTCGGCCGGCAGCCGCTCGATCGCATAACGGAGCATCGTCCGGGGCATCCGCGCGGCGTGATCGTCGAGAAACGCCAGCAACTCGTCCTGGTCGACCCGCCTGCCCGCCTGTCGGAGCATCCAGCCGGACGCCTTGTGGATCAGGTCCTGCTTGTCGTCGAGCACCAGCGCGGCCAGTTCGTACGTATCGGCGCTCTCGCCCGCCCTGATGAACCGGTGCGTCGCCACCAGCGCGATCCTGCGCTCCCAGAGGTTGCTTGAGACAACCAATTCGCGCAGCACGGTACGCGGCTTGTCCAGCAGGTATCCGCCGATGATCTCGGGTGCGCTCGCGTCGACCAGGTCCCAGTTGTCGACGTACGCCGTGTTGCGCAGGTACAACTCGTAGATCGCGGCAAGCTCATCGGGGTCCGCTCGCGCCGCGCGGTCGGCGAGTACGACGAGTACAGCCAGCCGGTGTTCGTGGACCGGGCTCGCCAGCGCCTTCTCCAGATCAGGCAGCGGCAGTCCGGCCCGAAGGTGCGGCCTCACCAGCGTCCGCAGCGTCGACAGTTTGACACCGGCGAACACATCGCCCTCGCCGTACTCCCCCGGCCCGGTCTTGAAGTACCGCGCCAGGATCGCGGCGTCGGCCGGGTTCGCCGCGGCGTCGACGGAGGCGATCAGCTCGGCAACGCTCACAACATGCCCTGCAGCTTGCGCATCGTCGCGATCTCCTTGATCTGGGTGACGGCGATCTCCTGGGCCAGGTCCCCGGTCCGCAGGTCCTGACCGGTGTCGGCGAGCGTCCTGCTCATCGTCACCGCACCCTGATGGTGCCGGATCATCAGCCGCAGGAACATCCTGTCGAACGAGGTGCCGGTGCTGCCTTCGAGAGCCGTGAGCTCGACAGGCGAGGCCATCCCCGGCATACCGCTGTGGTCCTCGTGCTGGCCACGGGCCAGATCGGGCGCGGGTTCGCCCCAGCCGGTGAGCATGGCGCGCATCGCGTCGATCTCGGGTTGCTGGCCGATCCGGATCCGCTCTGCCAGAGCACGTACGGATGGGTTGCGAGCGCGGATCCGGGCCCACTCGGCCATCACGATCGCCTGCGAGTGATGCACCATCATGTCCCGAAGGAACGCGACGTCGTCGGGGTCCGGGCGGACGCTCGGGGCGGCTGGGGTGACGGCGGCCGGCGCAGGGGACGATCCGTCGCAGCCGGTCAGGGCCGCCAAGGCCACGATCAGGCCGACTGCGAACGGTCGCCGGGTCCGCGCACCTACGCTGGACTCACGCGACCCAGGAGCCACCCGCAAATGCGCACCCGCCTCGCCCGCCTCCTGATCGCCGCATGCCTGCTGCTCACACCGGCCGGCGCGGCAGCCGACATACGCCCGCAACCGGCTCCCGCGACCGCACCCGCGCCGCCGCCAGTCATCGGTGCCGGCCAGAGCGCCAACATCACACACCTCGCCAACGTACCGACCACCGGATCGCTGGTGAGTACACCGGACACCGATCTCGCGTTCGAGAGCGATCGGGCGTACGTCGGGAACTACGGCGGGTTCCAGATCTACGACATCTCCGACCCGGCCCATCCGTCGTTGATCAGCCAGGTCGCGTGCCCGGGCGGCCAGAACGACATCAGTGTGTACGGCGACCTCGTGTTCCTGTCCGTCGACTCGTCCCGCAGCGACAACTCGTGCAGCAGTCGGGCCGAGTCGCCGAAGGTGAAGGCCTCCTGGGAGGGGATCAGGATCTTCGACGCCGGCGACCTCCGCCATCCGCGGTACATCGCCGGAGTCGAGACCAGGTGCGGCTCGCATACGCACACGCTCGTACCCGACCCGGTTCACGACGCGGTGTACCTGTACAACTCGTCGTTCCTGCCGGACCCGGCGTACCCGGACTGCCAGCCACCCAACGACCGGATCGACATCGTCAAGGTGCCGCTGCGCAACCCACGCTCGGCCGCCGTTGTCGCGTCACCGGTGCTGTTCCCCGACGGCGGGTTCGAGGGCAGCGGTGTGCAATGGCCGACCAGCGGGTGCCACGACATCACCGCGCTGCCGGACAAGGGCATCGCCGCCGGTGCCTGTATGGGTGACGGCATCCTGCTGGACATCACCAAGCCGGCCGCGCCGGTGGTGATCGACCGGGTCCAGGACACCGAGAACTTCTCCTTCTGGCACTCGGCGACCTTCAACGCCGACGGCAGCAAGGTGGTCTTCACCGACGAGCTCGGTGGCGGTGGCGGCGCCGAGTGCAGCGCGGAGGTCGGTCCGAACCGCGGCGCGACGGCGGTGTTCGACATCGTCGACCGGCGCCTGGTGTTCCGCAGCTACTTCAAGATCCCGCGCTACCAGGCACCGCGGGAGAACTGCGTGTCGCACAACGGATCGCTGGTGCCGGCCGAGGGCCGCGACATTCTCGTACAAGCCTGGTACCAGGGCGGCGTCTCGGTGTGGGACTTCACCGACTCGGTGCACCCGGCCGAGATCGCATACTTCGACCGGCCGATGCTTCCGGGTGGTGGGTTCGCCGGGTACTGGTCGGCGTACTACTACAACGGCTACGTGTACGCGACCGAGACCGAGCGCGGCCTGGATGTGTTCCGGCTGTCCGATCCGCGCACCGACTCGGCCGCTGCGGTCCGGCTCGACTCGCTGAACGTGCAGAGTCAGCCGTTGTATCGGCATTGAGACGGAAATATCACGTTCTCGTCGCCATTTGTCACATTTTCGTACCACCGGAACCCAACCTGGCGTGGCATACATCCAACTGTAGGGGACTTTCCGCGGAAGAGAGGTGATGCAGATGGTGATGATGGTCCTGATACTGGCCATCGTGTTCGCCCTCGGCGCCGGCGCACTGGCTGTATACAGCCAGCTCAGCGACGCCGGCGACAGTCCCGAGCAGGAGGCCGGTACCGAGACCTGGCGCACGGTGAACGCCGAAGTGGTCTCCGTGCTGAAGGCCGGCAGTCGCACGTTCCTGCTGGTCCGCTACTCCGTGGGGACCTCGCTGGTCCACAACGACATCCTGTACCCGCTCCCGGGCGAGGTACCGGTCGTCGGCCGGCGGGTTCCGATCCGTTACGACCCGGGCGCTCCGGCCCGGGCCGTGTACGACCGGCACCGCGTCAGCGGTACGTCGCCCCACGGGACCGAGCCGCGACGGCCGGTCAACCGCCGGCCCTTGACGAGCGCCAGAGGATGAGGTCCGCGCAACTATCCATAGCCGAGCTCATGCAGGCGGTCGTCGTCGATGCCGAAGTGGTGCGCTATCTCGTGCACCACGGTGATGTTCACCTCGTCCACCACGTCATCGATGGTGTCGCAGATCTCCAGCGTCGGGTTCCGGAAGATCGTGATCCGGTCCGGCAGTACGCCGCCGTAATAATGCCCCCGCTCGGTCAGCGGGATCCCCTCGTAGATGCCGAGCAGATGCGGGTCGGACGCGGGCGGGTCGTCCTCCACGAAGATCGCGACGTTGTCGATCAGCGCCGCCAGTTCAGGCGGAACGTCGTCGAGCGCCTCCGCGACCAGCACCTCGAAGTCGGCCCGGCTCATCTCGATCACACTCCGAGCGTAGGCTGGTCATCGACGCGCGGGCACGATACGCATAGTCTGACCAATAGGTCCCTCTGGGGAGGTGTCGCATGCCGGCGGACTCCTCTCATGACGAGCAGAGCTGGTACGGCGCAGCGCCATTCCGAGCCGACTCCGAGACCCTCGCGCCTGGTGTCCAGCTGATCCGGATCGCCGGCGATCTCGACATCGACACGTGCGTCGCCGCGTCCGAGGTGATCCGCGCCGAGATCGTGCCGCCGGCCGATGTCGTCCTGCTCGACCTCTCCGCTGTGACGTTCTGCAGTTCGTCCGGCCTCCGGGTGCTGATCCACGCCTCACAGCACGCAGCACAGTCCGGTGTCGAGCTTCGCATCGCCGGAGCCGGACGACCGGTCCTTCGCCCTCTTCAGGTCACCGGCCTCGATCGGCACCTCCAGGTCTTCAGCACGACCGCGGACGCTCTGGCCGCCGGACGTGAGTCCGGGGGCGATGCTTGAACTCCGGACCCGGGGAGGGGGCTGGCATGGCGGCGCGGAACCACCGCGACCTCATCGTTGTCGGCGCGTCCGCGGGCGGGGTCGAGGCGTTGCGCGACCTGGTCGGCGAGTTGCGGCCCGACCTACCCGCCGCGTTGCTCGTCGTCCTGCACCTCCCGGCCGGCGGCACCAGCGCCCTGGCCGGGATCCTCGACCGCGCCAGCCGGCTGCCGGTGAGCGCCGCCCGGCACGGTGACTCGATCCTGCCCGGCCGGGTGTACGTCGCACCGCCGGACAACCACCTGCTGGTGCACGGCGAGTGGTCGGCGCTGTCGCGCGGCCCGACCGAGAACGGACACCGCCCGGCGGTCAACGCCCTGTTCCGGTCGGCGGCGCTGGCGCGCGGGCCGCGGGTGGTCGGCGTCGTCCTGTCCGGTGTCCTCGACGACGGCGCGGCCGGGCTGATCGCGATCAAGACCCGCGGCGGTCTCGCGGTGGTGCAGGATCCGAAGGATGCCGCGTACGCCGGGATGCCGGAGAGCGCGCTGCGTGCGGTATCCGTCGACCACGTGCTGACCGCGGCCGGGATCGGCGACAGCCTGAACCGGATCGTGCGTGAGCCTGTCGGCGTGGACGTGGTTGCCGACCCGCCACCGCTACTGCGCTACGAGGACGCGATCGCGCGCAATCAACAGCTCACGCCGGCCGACCTGGACCGGATCGGCCGGTTCGCCGGGCTCACCTGCCCGGACTGCCAGGGCTCGCTGCTCGCCCTCGAACCGGGACAGGAGAGGTTCCGCTGCCGGGTCGGGCACGCCTGGACAGCCGACGCGCTGCTCGCCACAGCCGACGAGAGGATGCAGAACGCGCTGTGGATCGCGCTGCGCACGCTGGACGAGAAGGCGGCGCTGGCCTCCCGGATGGCCTCCAGTGCCCGGCTCCGCGGCAGTAGCCACCTGGCGGTATCGTACGAACGTACCGGCGAGGAGACCGGGCACGCGGCCACCGTGCTGCGTGAACGACTCATCAGGGAGGCGTCCGAAACCGAACCCGCCGCTGCCGCCGAGCCGGCTGAGGGCGCATGATGACCAGACCGCAACTAGACGTCACCGTCACCCGCCTTGGCGAGGCGATCGTGGTTCGCCCAGTCGGTATGCTCGACGTGGCGACCGCCCCTCATCTGCGCGATGTGTTGCTGAAGGCGGTCGCGGACCAGCCCAGCGCCGTGGTCGTGGATCTGGGGCGTCTCGAACTGCGCAAGACCTACACCCTGAGCGTGTTCACCGTCGTCGCCCGGCGGACGGCCGACTGGTCCAGCGTACCGCTGGTACTGGTGGCGGGATCTGTCATGAGCGACCGGATCCGGGTCCACGCGAAGGCGATCGCACGGTTCCTGCCGGTCTGCCCGACCATCGAGGACGCGCTGGCCACGGCACGCCAGCCGCAGCAGCGACGGATGACGCGGCTTCGGCTCGGGGTCCATCCGTACGTCGTGGCGACCGCCCGCCGGTTGGTCGCGGCGACATGCGAGTTCTGGGACGTCACCGAACTCAGCGAGGATGCGGTCGCGGTCGCCTCCGAACTGGTCTCGAACGCGGTGGTGTACGCCGGTACCGAGTCCGAGCTCCGGCTCGAGTTGCGCCGCGACATCCTGACCGTATCGCTGGTCGACGGCAACCCGAGACCACCGGTTCTGCACCCAGCGGCCGACGAGGACGGCCTGCGCGGCGGTTTCGGGCTGCGGATCGTCGACGCGCTGACCAGTGCCTGGGGCTGGGTGCCGCATTCCGGCGGGGGGAAGGTCGTCTGGGCCGTGGTCAGGCCGCAGCCCCATTGGGCTTTCACAGGACGCTACGGCGAGTAGGTTGGGCCTGTGCAGAACGGGCCTGCCAGTGTTCCGACCGGCGACGTCGAAGTCCTTCTCGACCACCTGCGTGAGGCACGCGGGTTCGACTTCGGCGATTACAAGCGCACGAGCCTGCTGCGCAGGATCCACCACCGGATGGCCAGCCTGGATATCAAGTCGTACCCGGAGTACATCGACCGGCTGCAGGTCAACGCGGACGAGTTCACCGCGCTGTTCAACACCATCCTGATCAATGTCACCAGCTTCTTCCGCGATCCCGAGGCCTGGGAACTGATCTGCTCGAAGGTGATCCCGGAACTCCTCGCCGACAAGGTGACCGGCGAACCTGTCCGGGTCTGGAGCGCGGGCTGCTCGTCGGGTCAGGAGGCGTACACTATCGCGATCCTGCTCGCCGAGGCGCTCGGCCCGGAGCGGTACCTCGAGCAAGTCAAGATCTACGCGACCGACGTGGACGAGGAAGCGCTGACCCAGGCCCGGCACGCGATGTTCGACGAGAACGACATGAAGGGCGTGCCCGACGACTACCAGGACAAGTACTTCGAGCGCCGTGACCGGCGGTATGCGTTCCGCACGGACCTTCGGCGTACCGTCATCTTCGGCCGCAACGACCTGGTCCAGGACGCTCCGATCTCCCGGATAGACCTGCTGCTGTGCCGCAACACGCTGATGTACTTCAACGCCGAGGCACAGGCCCGGATCCTGGGCCGGTTCCACTTCGCGCTGGTGCCACGCGGCGTCCTGATGCTGGGCAAGGCCGAGATGTTGCTCAGCCACGGTCACATCTTCGAGCCGGTCGACCTCAAGCGCCGGGTGTTCCGCCGGGTTCCGAACTCGCCGGTTGTCCAGCCGGCCCAGGGGCGGATCGAGCGGGCACTGTACGACCGGGCCACCGCGGACGCAGTGGACAAGCTCCGCGTCGGGGCCTTCGCGACCACTCCTGTCGCACAATTCGTCCTCACACCGGACGACGACCTGGCGCTGTTCAACCAGCAGGCCGGGTCAATGTTCGGCCTCACCGGCCCCGACATCGGCCGGCCGCTGCGAGACCTGGAGGTGTCCTACCGGCCGGTGGAGCTGCGCAGCCACCTGACCGAGGCCAAGTCCGACCGGAAGCCGAGCCGCATCAAGGAGGTCGAGTGGCGCCGGTCCAATGGCGTGGTGCAGTGGTTCGAGGTCCAGGTCACGCCGCTGGTCGACGACACCGAGCTGCTCGGAGTCTCGTTCGTCTTCCACGACGTCACCTCGGCCCGTGCGATGCAGCGTGAGCTCGAACGGGCGAACCGCCAGCTCGAGACCACCAACGAGGAACTCCAGTCCACCAACGAGGAACTGGAGACGACCAACGAGGAGCTCCAGTCCACAGTCGAGGAACTGGAGACGACCAACGAGGAACTCCAGTCCACCAACGAGGAACTGGAGACCATGAACGAGGAGCTCCAGTCCACCAACGACGAGCTCCAGGTCATCAACGAGACGCTGCGCGAGCGCAGTGCCGAGCTCAACGACGTCAATGACTTCCTCCAGTCGATCCTGACCGGCATCAACGCAGGTGTCATCGTGGTCGACCGGGAGATGCGGGTGCAGGCCTGGAACGCGGGCGCCCAGGAGCTGTGGGGTGTCCGGCCGGAGGAGGCCCAGGGTCAGCACCTGCTCAACCTCGACGTCGGCCTGCCGGCGCACGACCTGGGCCAGACGGTCCGCGAGGCGCTGAACGACGCCGGCTACGTGCGTGAGGTCAGCGTGGACGCGATCAACCGCCGCGGGCGCACGGTCGCCGTACGACTGGTCTGCAGCGCGCTGACCAACCCGGCCGGCCAGGTACGCGGCGCCCTGCTGGTGATGGAGGCCACGTCAGCCTGAATCGTTTTGGAACACGGTCGGCCGACCATCTATGATTACCGGGTCCCTGATGCAGGAGCCTCGGCTCCCGCGGGTCCGAGTCCCCATCGTCTAGTGGCCTAGGACGCCGCCCTTTCAAGGCGGTAGCGCGGGTTCGAATCCCGTTGGGGATACGGCTTAACCGCCGATGTGAGGAACAGCCGGTCGATGTTGTACGATCGACCGCGCATCTGGCCCTGTAGCGCAGTTGGTTAGCGTGCCGCCCTGTCACGGCGGAGGTCGCGGGTTCGAGTCCCGTCAGGGTCGCCGAGCAGCGGCGGCGGAGTGATCCTCACCCCGCCGCCCTTGTTCTCCCGGTCAGGTAGCTCAGCTGGTAGAGCGTCCGCCTGAAAAGCGGAAGGTCGGCGGTTCGAGACCGCCCCTGACCACCCCTCCCACCAGCGGTTATCACAGAGCGTAGTGACCGCAATTGACCGTGTCTGACCGCAAATCGCCGCACGATAATGCACGGATAATGCACGCCGGGCATGCATGGTGCCGGTGGTCGAGCTGCTCATTACGAGTCCGTCCGATCCCCCGTCGACAGCCGCACGACTCCCGACCCTGAGCGCCGGACATGCTCAGCGGTCGAGGGGCGTGTACGGCTGTTCACTGCCGTCCGGGGGCACCACGGGGGCACCGAACATGACCAGCTAGGGATGTCAGCGTGACTGTGGCCTGCGATCAGATCACGAGCCTGCGACGACCAGCCAGACACCGATGAAAGGCTGCGTGCCGGGTCGGAAACTCGCTCGCCCGGGACCCTGTCGTCGAGCTTGGATACAGCCCATGGACCTCGATCTGAGTCTCGGTGATGGCCTTCACACACGAGTCCTGGCCGCGGACGATGCCGCGCTGCTGGTCGAAGCCACCAACAGGGAGACGGCACGATCCCTGTGGGCAGCCCGCCCCGCGGGGCCCTACGCGCTGCACGACGCGCAAGCGGCCTTGTCGATGTGGGACCCCGCCGCACAGGGACAGTTCTCCGTCGGAATCCTGCGCGAACAGCGCCTGCTCGGCGCGGTCGGCCTGATGCCAGACTTCCCCGGAAGCATTGAGCTGGCGTATTGGATCCGACCGGAAGAACGAGGCCGTGGCATCGCCTCACGGGCGGTGCACGCTGTCACCCTGTGGGCACACCATGCCCTCGACGCCACCCGGATCTGGCTGGAGATCAACCCCCGCAACGAGCCCTCACTCCGCCTTGCCCAGCACGTCGGCTACCACTTCGAACAGCGCCTTCTCCGGCACTGCCGCGACTGGTCATCCGAGGACGCCGAACACGACTCTTGGCACGATTGCCTCATCTGGACCCATCTCAGCGAGTAAACACCCGCCGTCCCCAACCACGGCCAAAGCCCAACCAAACCAGAAGAAGATCACGATCTACAGCTGGAGTATTAAGAGTGCGTTCCGCCATCGAGCCATGAGCAAGACCACCAGTCTTGCCCCGTCACCGTGCTAGCTGCCAGACCCAAGGTCAGCGCGGCACGGGTCAAGGGTCGAGCGCGGTTTGCTCGATCGCTTGCGACGGCCGAAGGTCGCCCTTGACGCGTGCCGCGGTGGCCGGACAATCGGGCGGCAGGGGGACGGGGCTCACCAGTCGGTGCGCTGCTAGCTCGTCGGATGCTGCCGGTTGGTCTCGCGTGGATCGGTGGTCGTGTCGAGAAGTGGGGCCGGGTGAGGACGGCGCTTGCGCCGCCCGCAGCCCGGCCTGGCGCGCCGAAGGCGCGCCCTTGATCCATAAGAGGTCTATCCGGCAACGCAGAGCGCTGGTCGGCTGTCCTCCGGTCGGGTGATGTGCGACGCTCGTCCGCCAGGTGATCTGCGGCAGTGCGAACGCGCGGATCGCGGC
>JBKPSJ010000346.1:0-5985 GCA_046765875.1 Actinomycetota bacterium | reverse complement strand
GCTCTCGGGCGCTGGCCTCGCATCGGGCGCGGTGCGCGGCGAGCAGAATCGCGGTCTCCTGATCCAGCACGATGCGTCGATGCTGATGGCTCTTGGTGTCGGCTTCGTACCAGTTGCCAGCATCGTCCTTACTGATGGCGCGGCGGACATCGACGACTTGGTTGTCCAGGTCGATGTGGTGCCAGCGCAGTGCGCACAGTTCGCCTCGGCGCGCACCGCTGGTCATGGCGGTCCAGACGAAGACGCCCCAGTCGGCGTCGCGCGCCCACGCCTCATTGACGAGCCGAGCCGCTTCCTTAACGCTCGGCGGGCGAGGTTCGGAACTGGGAACGGCGGGCTTCTTCGCATCGGGTACCGGGGTCGCGCCCAGCCATCCCCAGCGGACGGCGGCCGCGAACGCGGCGCTGAGGATGAAATGCACTGCGCGGATGCCGGAGTCCTTGAACGGCTTGCATTGATGCTGTCTGCACATCCGCTGGCAACGGCGGCAGCTCGGATCCTCGGGCCTGCATGGCCCGGCGGCGCCATGCTCGTCGCAGACGTGTGGTCGGCTCGTGCGATGGTCGATGTACATGCGGCCGTGACAGTGATCGCGACATCGTCGAAGGTCTGTGTAGAGAGATTCGAGCGTATGCACATCGATCCGGCTGATCGGTGTGCTGCCGAGCAGCGGCCGTATGTGCTTGGCGGCTTTGCTCATGTACTCGCGCCGGGTCCGGGGTGCGACGTTCATGAGACCGACCTCGAAGTATCGGTCCAGGAGTTGGTTCAGCGAGGCGGCCGTCCGCGGTGCGCGCTTCTCGTCGACCTGGTGCTGCAGCCGGGTGAGTGCCTTCTCGGCCTCGCGTTTCGCGTTTGGTCCGGCCGGGATCGTCTCCCGAAGGTAGATCGGTCTCTTCGTGACAGGATCCACGCCGGCGTAGACCCGCACGCGGTAGCCGCCGGCGCGCTCCTCGATGTTTCCGCGTCTACGCGCGGTCTTCGTGCGCGCCATCAGGCGGAAGCATACAGGCCGTTCATGCCCACGGCCATGCCCAACACTGTTCGGCGGACGGTACGACAAGTGGTGTTTTGCCTGGTCAGAGTGGGTGCCCCCGGCAGGATTCGAACCTGCGACGCACGGTTTAGGAAACCGACGCTCTATCCCCTGAGCTACGGGGGCTCGGGTGAGTGACAAGGGTATCGCTCAGCGGAGGGCCGGCCGCGCGTTGGGTAGGACGTCAACGGATGTAGGTCGCCAACCGTGCTGAGGACATATTGTAGACAGTCAGGGTCGTGGGGGTCGCCTTCCAGTGGGCTGTTTGCTCGAGGACGTTCGCGTGGGGACGTTGTTGCGACCAATCGCGGTCTGGAAGCCCGGGTCGTACGTGGAGATCTTGGCTCCACTGGCCTTGAACTTGCCACCAAGAGCGTTCCAGCCGTCGGACCGGTCCAGTTGCCTCCTCTGAAGGTGATAGTCACCGGTTCGGCCGGTGCATCCTCCGGCGGTAAGCCGGTGATGGAGGTCGGCCGCCATGTGCGCAGGAGAGCGGACGCCTGCTTCGAGATCGGGTCGACCGTCAAGGGGCGAAAGCCAGCCCGGACTGCACCCAGCAAGAGCGAGAAGGCAACAGCCAGCACCGTACGACTGCCCGTCAAACACGCGACCTGATGCGGCAGTCACCGGAGGAGGAAGGTGCGGACCTTGTTGCGGGCGGTCGGGTCGGTACGGCTGCCTTGCAGGCTGTGGCCGCTGCCCGGTACGACCAGCAGTTCGCCGTTCTCCGTGTGGCTCCTCTCCCAATGCGCCCACTCGACTGGGCAGAACAGGTCGTTCTCGCCGTGGACGATGAGCGTAGGCGGCTTGATCAGCTGCTGGTTGGAATCTGCCGACGGCCGGGCCGGCTCCCAGCGCAGGCAGCCCTGGATGGGGAGGGTATTGCGCGCCGTGGCCACGTCGTACGGGTACAGGTCGCGTTCGCGGAGCTCCGACACCGCGCGGTCGAGGGCGGCCTCGCGTCCGGCGAGCGGCGCCGCCGACGTACCCCACGGGAAGCGTAGATCGGAGCACAGCGTGGCCATGTGCAGGCCTGCGGACAGTTGGTCGTACGGTGTCCCCGCCCCAGTAGTCGACGCGAAGAACTCCTTCAACTGGGCGGTGTCACCGTGCCGCGCGGCATTCAGCATGGCCGGTACGCCGGACTGCGTCGGGTTGAACGAATTCAGGCTGTATATCGCAAACCCCTCGAGGAAGTTCGTGCCGTCGATCGGCTGGCCGTCGATCTCGCCGTGTCGTACCAGCCAAGCAAGATCGTCGACGGGGTTCGTCGTACAGGACGGTTGTTGGCTGCAGGTGTACGCCAGCACGCGCTTGGTTGCGGCCATCTCCTCGTCCGCGAACGGGTCGAACCCGCGGTGCGGTACGACGGAGTCGAGCACCAGCGAGCGGACTTGATCGGGGTGGCGCAGGGCGTAGTGCTCGCCGACGAAGGTGCCGTACGAGACGCCGTCGACGGTCAGTTGCCGTACGCCGAGCGCCTGCCTGAGTAGGTCGATGTCTTGGACGGTGTCGGGGGTGCCGTACAAGCTGCGGCTGACGCCGAGCTGTCGCGAGCAGTCTTCGGTCGCCTCCCGGGGCGGCGTTTGGAAGTCCGCGCCGCCGACCGCGGCCTGCAGTTCGACGCAGTTGATTCCGCTCGGCCCGGTGCCGCGCTGGTCGAACATGACCATCCGATACTGCTGTAGGACCATGGGGTCGAAGAACTGTTTCACACGGTTAGCCAGCGACACACCGGGCTGGCCCGGACCGCCGGCCAGGACGAGCAGGATGCCGCGTGGCGCGTCCTTGTTGTCAGCCAGCGCGACCTTGAGGTCGAGGGTGCCGGGCGCTTGGTGAGAGTGGTCGAGGGGGACCCGCAGCGTCGCGCAGCTGAACCCCTGTGTGCCGGGGCAGGGCGCCCGACCGGTGAGTTGTGGGGCGGAGTCTGTCGCCTCCGCCTGCGATGGCTTGTGGGCTGCTCCGGACGCGGAACAGCCGACAAATGCAACAGTTGCGGTTGCGGACGCGATGAGCCGGAGATGGCGCACGACTATTCTCCGAAGGCACCGAGCGGGTTGGGTCTCGATCAGGTTGCAAGGGCGTTCGTGCCGTGGGCAATGACCTTCGGCCGTGGCCAAATTTGATCGTGATCCGGATCGAGTTCACCGCCGATGACATCGCTCGGACCCGGATTGCGAGCATGGAGAGTGCGTTCGCAGAGACGTTGTTCGGGCTCGGGTCGCTGCGGATGTCTCGACCGGAGCGAATCGCGATGCCCTGGCGACGCGATCGGGACCGGATGACCGCTGAGCTCGCCGCCTTTCTGGCCCCGTCCAGCAAGGTCCAGACCGATCTGTTCACGCCGACAGGATTGGTCGCGGAGTGGGGCGAGGCAACCGACCGCCTGCTCGGCATACCGGACGGGACGATGCGCGGCGAGGTCGAGGTCACGCATTGCCACGGCCTGCATGCTCCACCCTGGCTCGACGGTATCGGCGAGGCCGAGCTTGCGGCGCGGCGACGGCTGGCCGGGGCGCTGACCAGGGTCCACCGCCGGCTGGTCGAGCCGCACTGGCCGGGCATGCGTGTTGTGATGGAGGCCGAAAGAGCCCGGCTGCAGCGCATGATGGCCGACGGTGGTGTGGACCGGTTGCTATCGGAGTTCCACCCGCAGGCACGGTGGCAGTTTGGCGCTCTCGAGCTTCCGGCCGCGGGCAACTGGAGCAAACAGTCGCTGACGGTCCGACTCGGCGGACGAGGGATCGTGCTCGTGCCGTCGGTACTGTGCCCGGTCGGTCCGGTGCCGTTCTTCCCGTACGTAGGCGATGGCCCGGCGCTGCTGTTCTTCCCGATCGCCGACGAGCAGGCAAGACTGCGCAGCACCCTGCCGCGGAACGGCGCGGCGCTGGCCACCCTGCTCGGACGGACCCGTGCGGCCGCGCTGGAAGAGATCGCGTCCGGCTGTACGACGACCGAGCTGGCGCGACGTCTCGGAATATCGGCCGCTACTGCGAGTCAGCACGCGTCGGCACTGCGCGGTGCCGGCCTGGTGGCCAGCCGCCGCGATGCCAACCGGGTGGTGCACACGATCACAGCGCTCGGCACCCAACTGCTCGAGGTCCAGACGAAAGGTGCCTGACGAACGCCGCCCCGCGTCCGTCAGGCACGCATCCAGTGTGGGGGTACGAGGCCCCGCGCGGAACCAGGCTGGCCCGGATTTGTGGATATCAGCGCGTTCCGAGTGACTTCAGCAGCTGTGGGGTGGCCACTCGCGGTGCGGCCAGACCCAACGGCTTGCCGTCGCCGACGAACGACGTCGCCACCAACCGGCGGCAGCCGAACGACTCCACGGCGTACGTGAGCACGCCCTTGTCGTGGTCGATGAATTTCAGCTGGTACGTCGGCCCGAGCTCGTCGGTACAGATCCTCGGCTCCGCTGCCACCGGGTCCGCAGAGTTCATGAGGGCGAACAGCTGCACGCTGGCGGCCTGGGTGCGCCGGGTCTGGCTGGTCCCGTAGTCTTTGCCGGTCGCCTCTGCGTCGTACTGGCAGATGGTCACAGACACCGGGTCGAACCTTGCCTTGTCCAGCCCCTTGCCCCACTCGGCCTTGGCAATGTTGTCCCGGACCGTCGCGATCGTGTCCGGCAGGCGCTGGTCGGCGAGCCGCTCGGGTTCGGCGGGACCATCGGGGACGAAGCGGTGGGACGGTCAGCCGGGCTGACCGTCGGGGAGCTGCCGACCGTGACGCTCGGCTGGGTGGCCGGGTCGGCGTTCTCGATTCCGCACGCGCTCAGCAGTCCGGCGGCCGCTACCGACATGGCGGCGATGTACCTCATGTCGCCCATACTGGCGGCGCCATGTCTCACCGATCGTGCCAGACCTGTCACGGTCAGAACTCGTTCTCATCACCAGTCCCTCGCGGTGCACGTTTGCACGCGTCGGGTCTGCGATCCGATGAGATGGCATGATCGGGGCGGAGCCGTCAGTGGTGGAGGGACTGCTGTGGGTAAACGCAAGGACCAGGCGACGCACGCGCAGCAGGCGCAGTCCGAATGGGAACTCGCGCAGGACTGGGTGAACTGGCTGTCGGCCGGCAACCAGCCGGCGCCGCTGACTATGCACGGATCCCGGGTCAGGAGTGAGGATGAGTACGCCGTACGACGACGATGAGCCGGTCTTTCCCGACCAGACCAGTGACGACGACCCGCGATCGTGGGGCGAGCATCCGGATGACGCTGCGGACGACGACGACGAGCGGATCCGGCGCGAAGTGCCGCCCCACCACGACGGCTGAGTACCCGCTAGTAGGGACGGGTGCGCAGCGAGTCGCGGATGTCGGTGAGCAACTGCTGGTCGACGGTCAGCGGAGCGGGCTCCGGCTCCTTGCCGCGGGCGCGGCGCTCGGCCAGCTTGTTCATCGGCATCACGATCAGGAAGTAGACCGCTGCCGCGACAGCCAGGAAGCTGACCGTCGCGTCGAGGATCAGGCCAATCGAGAAATGCGCGCCGTTGATGGTGAAGTTCATGACGCCGGTCAAGTTCGTCTTGCCGAAGATCGCGGCGATGAGGGGGTTGATCAGGCCATCGACGATCGCGGTCACGATCTTCCCGAACGCCGCGCCGATAACGACGGCGACGGCCAGGTCGATGACGTTCCCACGCATGATGAACTCTCTGAAACCCTTGAGCATGAACGCCCTCCAGACTGCGGCTTGCGGGTCCACCGCTTCCTACCCCGAAACGGCGGGGTCGTAGCTTCGATGCAGGAGCAACGAGGTAGGAATCCACGCCCAGCCTCAGCTCGTGTCGCCGGTGATCGCGACCGTCAACCGATTGTTCACCGACGCTTCAGCGACACTCGCCGCGGTCGTGCGTGGTACGGCGAGGACGAGCAGGGCGCCTCGGGGGGTATCGGCCGGGCTCGGCAAGGCGATCACGGGAGCTGATCGGGCCACGGTGGTGGAC